>DATIDT010000062.1:0-4539 GCA_035456125.1 Gaiellaceae bacterium | reverse complement strand
GTGCTGCTGTACCAGCACGGCTTCCGGTTCTTCAACATGGGCTACGCGTCGGCGATGTCCGTGTTGCTCCTGATCGTCGCCTTCACCGTCACGGTGCTGATCATCCGCAACTCCCGGCGGTGGGTCCACTACGCGGGGGCTGTGAAGTGACGCGTCGGCTTCATTACGCAGGGGCCTTCAAGTGAGCACGGCTAGCGTTCCGGTCACCGCGGGAACGCTCGTCCGGCGGAAGCCGCCGTGGGCGGTTCGGCGCCGCCGCTTCCTCGTCGCGGTTGCAGACCATTCGCTGCTGATCGCCACGGCGATCATCTTCTTGACGCCGTTCATCTTCATCGTCCTCACGTCGCTGATGACGAACGAGCAGGCGCTCTCGTCGCACCTCTGGCCGAGCCCGTTCCGCTGGCACAACTACGTCGACGTGTTCAGCGAAGCGCCGATCTGGCGCTGGGCGATCAACACGTTCATCTACTCGTTCCTCGCAACGCTCGGCGTGCTCTGCTCGAGCATCCCCGTGGCCTATGCGCTGTCGCGCATCCGCTGGCGCGGCCGCGACCTGGCGTTCGCGACGGTTCTGATCGCGCTGATGCTGCCCCCGGTCGTGTCCGTCGTGCCGCTGTACGTGATGTGGGCGAAGCTCCACCTCGTCGGCAACCTCGGGCCGCTGATCATCCCCAACTGGTTCGGCGACGCCTTTTCGATCTTTTTGCTCCGCCAGTTCTTCATGACGATTCCGGAGGAGTATCTCGACGCGGCGCGCGTCGACGGCTGCGGCGAGCTCCGCATCCTGCTCACCGTCGTGCTGCGATTGGCGAAGCCGGCAATCGCAGCGGTGGCGCTGTTCTCGTTCCTGTACACGTTCAACGACTTCTTCCTGCCGTTGCTGTACCTGCGCGAGAACCCGAGCCACTGGGTGCTGCAGATCGGCTTGTCGGAGTTCCGCTCGCTCCACCAGGTGCAGTGGAACCTGACGATGGCGGCGACGCTGCTCGTGATGCTGCCGGTCATCGTCCTCTTCTTCCTCGCGCAGAAGGCGTTCGTGGAAGGCGTGACGCTCACCGGAGTCAAAGGATGAGGCAGCGGATGCGCTGCCGTCCCACACCGCCGGAATCGACGGTGAGCGCATGAAGATCGCGGTCGTCGGCGGCGGCTCGACCTACACGCCGGAGCTGGTGTCGGGCCTCTCGCGCGAGCGTGACCGCATCGACGTGCGCGAGCTCGTGCTGCACGACATCGACGACCAGCGCCGCGAGGTCGTCGGCGGTCTCGCCGCGCGCATGCTCGCGCGCCAGGGTTACGACGGCTCGCTCGAGATCACCGATGATCTCGACCGGGCGGTGGACGGCGCGGACTTCGTCCTGATCCAGATCCGCGTCGGCGGTCAGCAGGCACGCCTCTCCGACGAGACCGTCCCGCTCGCTTGCGGCTGCATCGGCCAGGAGACGACCGGCGCCGGCGGCCTCGGAAAGGCGCTGCGGACGGTGCCCGTCGTGCTCGAGATCGCCGACCGCGTGCGCCGACGCGCCGCGGACGGCGTCTGGATCGTCGATTTCACGAACCCCGTCGGGATCGTGACGCGCGCGCTCCTCGACCACGGCCACCGCGCCGTCGGCCTCTGCAACGTCGCGATCACGACGCAGCGCGCGATCGCGCGCCTCCTCGACGTCGAGCCGGATCGGGTCGAGATCGACCAGGTCGGGCTGAATCACCTCTCGTGGGTGCGCTTCGTGCGCGTCGACGGTGTCGACGTGCTGCCGGAGCTGCTCGCCACACACGGCGACGAGCTCGCGCAGGAGGTCGGGCTGCGCCGCGGCCTCCTCGACGAGCTCGCGGTGCTGCCGTCGTACTACCTGCACTACTTCTACGCGCACGACGCCGTGCTCGCGGAGCAGCTCGACGGGGTGCCGCGCGCCGCGACCGTCGCCGAGATCGAGCGCGGTCTGCTCGAGCTGTACCGCGACCCGAACCTGAACGAGAAGCCGGCTCTGCTCGAGCAGCGCGGCGGCGCGTTCTACAGCGAGGCGGCGATCGGGCTCGTCGGCTCGCTCGCGACCGGCGACGGTGCCATGCACGTCGTCGATCTCCGCAACGACGGGGCGGTCGAGGGTATGGCCGCCGACGACGTGGTCGAGGTGCCGGCGCACGTCGACCGGAGCGGAGCGCACCCGCTGCCACAGCCTCCTGTCGCGCCCGAGCTGCTCGGGCTGATGCAGCACGTGGCGGCCTACGAGCGCCTCGCGGCCCACGCGGCGGTCACCGGCGACCGCGCGCTCGTCCACAAGGCGCTGCTCACGCATCCATTGGTTGCGCAAGACGCGGTGTCGGTGGAGCTCGTCGACCGCCTGCTCGAGGCGGGCGCGAAGCACCTGCCGCAGTTCGAGGCGGGGGCACGCGTATGACCCGCGCGGCGGTGCTCGCCGTCGACGGCGGCAACTCGAAGACCGACCTCGCGCTCGTCGCTGCAGACGGGTCGCTGCTCTCGCTCGTGCGCGGGCCGCTGAGCTCGCCGCAGCACCTGGGGGTCGACGGCTGCCTCGAGGTGCTCGACGCGTTGCTGACCGAGGCGATCGGCGAACACGACGGGACGCTTGCGGACGTCGCGGCGCTGCTGCTGGCCGGTGTCGATTTCCCGGCCGAGGAAGAGGCGGTGCGGACGGCGGTGGAGCAGCGCGGCTGGGGCCGGACCGTGCACGTCGACAACGACACCTTCGCAGTGCTGCGCGCGGGGACCGCCCGCGGCTGGGGCGTCGCGGTCACCTGCGGCGCCGGCATCAACTGTGTCGGAGTCTCTCCGGACGGCCGCCACGCGCGCTTTCCGGCACTCGGCGAGATCACGGGTGACTGGGGCGGCGGCTACGACCTCGGGCTGGCCGCCGCGTTCGCAGCTGCGCGCAGCGAGGACGGCCGCGGCCCGCGCACGAGCCTCGAGCACGCTGTCCCTGCGCACTTCGGCCTCGAGGCGCCGAGCGAGCTGGCGGAGGCGATTCATTTCGGGCAGATCGCGCAGCGACGCGTGATCGAGCTCGCGCCGGTCGTCCTCGCCGAGGCGGCTGACGATGCGGTCGCGGCCGAGGTCG
Source organism: Gaiellaceae bacterium (assembly GCA_035456125.1). Taxonomy (GTDB): domain Bacteria; phylum Actinomycetota; class Thermoleophilia; order Gaiellales; family Gaiellaceae; genus 3-1-20CM-4-69-9. The sequence continues at coordinate 1,465 of DATIDT010000062.1, read as the reverse complement.
TCCAGCGGCTTGCGTCGGAGGTCGTCGCGCTCGCGCGCGTTGCGCTGAAGCGGCTCGACATGCTCGGCGAACCGGCGGAGGTCCTGCTCGGCGGCGGCGTGCTGCAGGACGTCGACGGCGATCTGCTCGCCGCGATCGACCGTGGCCTCCGGGAGCACGCGCCCAACGTCACGGTTCGGCCGACCGCCTCTGCCGCGGTTGTCGGCGCCGCGCTGCTCGGCCTCGACGAGCTGGATGCGGGGCCTGAAGCAGAGCGCCGGCTACGAGCGGATTTCGAGGAGGTGCGAGTTGGCTGAAGTCCGCTACGTCGAGGCTACACGGATCTATCCCGGCAACGATCGCGCCGCGGTGGACGCGCTGGATCTCGACATCGCCGACGGGGAGTTCATGGTCCTCGTCGGCCCGTCGGGCTCGGGCAAGACGACGGCTTTGCGCATGCTCGCGGGGCTGGAGGAGGTCGATGCCGGAGCCGTCTTCATCGGCGAGCGGGACGTGAGCGACGTCCCGCCGAAGGAGCGCGACGTCGCGATGGTCTTCCAGAACTACGCGCTCTACCCATACCTGACGGTCGCGGCGAACATCGGCTTCCCGTTGCGGATCGCACGCGTCCGGAAGCGCGATCGCGAGGCCCGCGTCAAGGAGGTCGCGAAACTCCTCGGGCTGACGGAGTTCCTCGACCGCAAGCCGGCGCAGCTGTCGGGCGGCCAGCGGCAGCGGGTCGCGATGGGACGCGCGATCGTCCGCGTGCCGAGCGTGTTCCTCATGGACGAGCCGCTCTCGAACCTCGATGCGAAGCTCCGCGTGCAGATGCGGGCGGACATTGCGGCTCTGCAGGCCGACTTCGGCATCACGACTGTCTACGTGACGCACGACCAGGCGGAAGCGATGACCCTGGGTCACCGTGTGGCGGTGCTCCAGGAGGGCCAGCTGCAGCAGGTGGGGCCGCCGCGCGAGCTCTACGAGCGCCCCGCGAACCTGTTCGTGGCCGGCTTCATCGGCTCGCCGTCGATGAACCTCCTGCCGGCGGCGACGGTCGGATTGGGGGCCAACGGCAAGGTCGTCGGTTTTCGTCCGGAGCACGTCGACATCGCCGGCGGCGGCGAGGGCATCAAGGCACGCGTGGAGGTCGTGGAGGACATCGGTGCCGACGCGTTCGTCTTCTGCAGCGCCGACATCGGCGGGGAGCAGACGCGGCTCGTCGCCCGCACCGACGTCCGTGACGCACCGCAGCAGGGCGACCGCATCTTGCTGCATCCGCGTGAGCAGGAGGCGCACCTGTTCGATGCCGAGACCGGCGAACGCCTCACGGATTCTTGACACGCCTGCGCTAGCGTCGCTCGGAGCGGATGGCCGTCCCGCTCGAGACCGACGTTCCGACCTTCCTCGCGCCGGCGCACGAGCGGCTCGAGTACGTTCCCGGCAGCATCGTCGTCGGGCTCCACGAGACCGCCCGCGAGCCGTTCGA
>DATIDT010000061.1:0-14014 GCA_035456125.1 Gaiellaceae bacterium | reverse complement strand
CGTGAGGTGTCGACGCCGGTCTGACACGAGCTAGGGAAGGGTACCGGGGGTTTCTTCGGGTTCGGGTAGCTCGTTCGGGTCGTCTTCGGGGTGCTCGTCCGGCTCCTCCTCGGAGACGACGCCGGCGATCGCCCGCTTCGCGACGCGCACTTCGATGCCGTCGGCGATCTCGAGGCGCGCCTCGTCCTCGTAGAGCTGGGTGATCGTCCCGTAGATGCCGCCGGCGGTGACGACCTCCTGGCCCTCCATCAGCGAGTCGAGCAGCCGCTGCGACTCCACCTGCCGGCGCCGCTGCGGCCGGATCAGGAGGAACCACATCAGGATCAGGATGGCGATGATGAAGATGTAGCCGCCCACCGGGCCTCCTCACACGCTCGCGACGGCCAGCCGGCCGAGCGCCTCCGCCTTGAATGCCGGGAAGCGGCCCTCCGCGATCGCCGCGCGTGCATTCGCGGTCAGTTCGAGCAGGAATCGTAGATTGTGGAGGCTGAGTAGGCGCAGCCCGAGCAGCTCGTGCTGGTTGATCAGGTGCCTGATGTACGCGCGCGTGAAGCGTGTGCAGGCCGGGCAGGTGCAGCTCTCGTCGAGCGGTCGTGGGTCGCGCGCGAAGGCGGCGTTGCGCAGGTTGAGGCGTCCCTCCCACGTCAGCGCGCTGCCCGTGCGTGCGGTGCGGGTCGGCAGAACGCAGTCGAACATGTCGACGCCGCGCTCGATCACCTCGAGAATGCCCTCCGGGTCGCCGATGCCCATGAAGTAGCGCGGCTTGTCCTCGGGCAGTAGCTCCGCGGCCCAGGCGGTCGTCTCGAACATGAGCGGGCGGTCCTCGCCGATCGCGAGGCCGCCGAGCGCGTAGCCGTCGAAGTCGAGCTCGGTCAGCTCCCCGATCGAGCGACGCCGCAGCTCGGGGTCGGACGCGCCCTGCGCGATTCCGAAGAGGAGCTGTCCCTCCGCGCGCGGCTCGGCGCGCTGGCGCGTCGCCCACAACGTCGTGCGGCGCACGGCTTCCCCGAGCTCCGCGCGACCGACGCCGACGGGCGGGCAGATGTCGAGGCACATGGCTATGTCAGACGCCAAACGTGTCTGGCACCTTGCGACGGACTCGGGCGTGAATCGCGCCGCGGTGCCGTCGTAGACGGATCTGAACGTGACGCCGTCGTCGTCGACGCTCGCGAGCGTGTCGCGCAGCGAGAACACCTGGAACCCGCCGGAGTCGGTGAGGATCGGGCCGTCCCAGCTCATGAACCGGTGCAGGCCGCCGAGCCCGGCGATCAGGTCTTCGCCCGGCCGGAAGTGCAGGTGATACGTGTTGCCGAGCAGGATCGTCGTACCCAGTGCGCGCAACTCGTCCGGGTCGACGGTCTTGACGGTCGCCTTCGTCCCGACCGGCATGAAGGCCGGTGTCGGCACGTCGCCGTGCGCCGTATGGACGACGCCCGTGCGGGCGGCGCCGTCAGTTGCCGCGAGCGTGAACTGTTCGCTCATAGAGGCTCAGGTCGCGGCCGTTGACGATCTCGTCGCCGCGATGCTCGAAGCCGAGCTCCTCGTAGTACTTGCGAATACCGGGATTCGTGCGCAGGCAGTCGAGGCGGAGAAAGAACCGACCGTTCGCTGCGGCGGTCGCGTCAGCCCACTCCACGATCGCGTGCCCGATCCGCCGGCCGGCGCACGCTCGGCTGACGGCGAGCTTGTGCACGTACGCCGCGTCCGGCGGCCGCTCGCCCCAGTGCGGCGTGTCGTCCCACAACAGCGTCACGGTCGCGACGACGTCGCCGCCGAGCTCCGCGAGGTACACCTCTCCGCGCTCGACCGCCGCTGCGATCTCTTCCCACGGATACGGCAGTGGCCATTGCTCGTATCCGCGCTCACCGACCCAGACGGTCGCCTCGTCGAGGAGCCTGGCTACCGCAGGCACGTCGTGTGTCTGGCACCTGCGCACGTTCACAGGATGAGCATCGCGTCGCCGAAGGAGTAAAAGCGGTAGCGCTCGTCGATCGCGAGGCGGTAGATCCTTCGCGTCTCCTCCACGCCGGCGAACGCCATCACGAGCGCGAGCAGCGTCGAGCGCGGCAGGTGAAAGTTCGTCAGCAGCGCGTCCGTGCGCTTGAACTCGAAGCCGGGCGTGATGAAGAGGCCGGTGCGCCCGCTGAGCGGAGCGCCGCGCGCAAGCGTCTCGAGCACGCGGACGGTCGTCGTCCCGACGGCGAGCACGCGCGACGCCGCCTCGATCCGGTGCCAGACAGGAGACGTGACTGAGAAGGACTCGCCGTGCAGCCGGTGCTCGCCGAGATCGGCGACCGCGACGGGCCGGAACGTGTCGAGCCCCACGTGCAGCGTCACGTGCTCGACGTCGAGCCGGCGCAGCACGTCCTGCGTGAAGTGCAGGCCTGCGGTCGGCGCCGCAGCCGACCCCGCCTCGTGGGCGTAGACCGTCTGGTACCGCTCCGGATCGGCGAGCGGCTCCGTGATGTACGGCGGCAGCGGCGTCTCCCCGAGCGGCTCGCCCTCCAGCCGCAGTCGCCAGCGCCCCTCGCCGAGGTGCTCGAGCAGCTCGACCGGCCCGTACCGCCGGCCCGCGCGCAAACGCCGCGTCGGCCGCGCCAGCGCCTCCCACAGGCCGTCGTCGCCGAGCCGCTCGAGCAGCAGCACCTCGCCGCGCGGCCGCTCGATCGGGATGCGCGCCGGAACGACGCGCGTGTCGTTCACGACGGTCAGCGCTTCGCCGAGCACGTCCGGCAGCTCTGCGAACCTCCGGTGATCCACCCGCTCGGACACGCGATCGTAGACCAGCAGGCGCGACTCGTCGCGGCGCGCCACGGGATGCTGCGCGATGAGCTCCGCCGGGAGGTCGTACTCGAGCTCCCTCGTTTTCATCCGGCGCCAACGGTAGCCTTCCCGCCCATGGACGACGGCGCGATGGAACGCGCGCACGAGCGGGTCGAGCAGCGCGCGGACGGGGCGGCGCTGGAAGCCCTCCTCGTCCGGGCCCGCGAGCAGGTCGAGGCGCTCGTCGCCGCCACCGCAGCGATCGAGCAGTCGCTGCCCGGCCAGGTCCAGGAGGCGGTTCGGAGCGAGGCGCAGCCCGTCGGCCGCAACCTCGCCGAGATCCGGGGCCTGATGAACCAGCTCCTGCGCCGCGTCTCGGCGCTCGAGAGCGACCTGCTCGCCGAGCGCAACGCGCGCGTGGACGACCTCGCGTTGCTCGTCGACCTCGTCTCGTCCGGCTGGAAGGGCGTCGATGCCCGGCTGGGCCGCATCGAGGCGGTCGTCAACCGGCTCGAGCACGAGCGGGACGACCGCGGGGCGGTCGTCTACCGCATGGAGGACCGCCGCCCCGACGCGGCCACGTCCTAGGTCACGACGAGGATCACCGCCGCCGTCACCGCCCAGGCGGCGATGCACAGCAGGATCGGCAGGTCGCGGAGGAGCACCTCCTCAGGCTCCTCGCCCAGATCGCGCCTGTGCATGAGCAGCAGGTAGCGGAAGACGCCGAACACGACGAACGGGATCGTCACCATCATCGCCTTCGAGTCGCGGGCAGTGAACGTGTACAAGCAGTAAGAGATGACCGTCGACGCCGCGACCACCGTCACGAGCTGGTCGACGAGCGCGAGCGAATAGCCCTCGAGCACCGGACGGCCTGGCGTCGCTTCCGCCCCGACGAGCACCAGCTCGCCGCGCCGCTTGGCGAGCGCGAGGAAGAGCGCGAGCAGCGCGGTGCACAACAGCAGCCACGGCGAGATGCGCACCTCGACAGCCGCCGCGCCTGCAGCCGCTCGCACGACGAAGAGGCCGCCGATCGTCATCACGTCGAGCAGGACGACGTGCTTCAGCGAGAGTGTGTAAGCGGCCTGCATGATGAAGAACCCGCAGAGGAAGAGGACGGACGCAAGACCGAGCGGCACGACGAGGGCGAATGCGAGGACGAGCAGCACCACCGCGAGAACGGCCGCCAGCCGCGGCGACAGCTCGCCGCGCGCGATCGGCCGCGCGCGCTTCACTGGATGCAGGCGGTCGTGCGGCGCGTCGCGGACGTCGTTGACGAGATAGCTCGCGCTCGAAGCGGCGCAGTACGCCGCGAACGCCGCCACCGCCTCGCCCCAGCGCGAGAGGTCGCCGAGCTTCGCCGCGAAGATGATGCCCGCGAGGAGGAGCAGGTTCTTCGTCCACTGGCGCGGGCGCAGCGCGACGAACGCCGCGCGCGGCAGCGACCGCCGCTGCGGCAGCTCGACGACAGGCGCCGGAACGCTCATGCCGGGCTGCAGATTAGTGGCGCGGCGCCGCCGGCAGCACGAGCTCGAAGCGGCTGCCCTCGCCCGCCTCGGACTGCAGCCGGATGCTGCCGCCGAGCGCAGCAGCCAGCTCGTGGGCGATCGCAAGGCCGAGGCCGGTGCCGGAGTCGTCGCGCGACCAGAACGGACGGAAGATCCGGTCGCGCTCCTCGGGAGCAACGCCCGGCCCATTGTCGTCGACGGCGACCGAGATGCGGCCGTTCGTCGCCGCGAGCTCCAGCTCGACCTTGCCGCCGTCGGGTGTCCAGCGGAACGCGTTCGAGAGCAGGTTCGAGATGATCTGCAGCACGCGATCGCCGTCGGTGACGATCGTGGGGCTCGCCTCGAAGCGCTTCCCGTAGTCGATCCGCCGCCGCCGCGCCTCCTCGCCGAACGCCGCGTACGCCTGCTCGCAGAGCCGGCTCATGTCGACCTCCTCGGACAGGAGCGTGAAGCGGTGCGCCTCGAGCTTCGCGAGGTCGAGGACGTCGCCGACGAGCCGCTCGAGGCGCGTCGTCTCGCTCGCGATCATGTTGAGCGAGGCCGCGCGCACCTCGGGATCGAACGCCACGCCTTCGCGCAGTGCCTCGACATGGCCGCGGATCGCCGTGAGCGGCGTCCGCAGCTCGTGCGAGACGCTCATGAGGAAGTTGCGCTCCTGCTGCTCGGCCTCGCCGAGCCGCGCCGCCATGTCGCGGAAGCTCTGCGCAAGGTCGGCGATCTCGTCGCTGCCGCGCACGTCGGGCACGGTCACGTCGTAGTGGCCGCGCGAGATCTCGTCCGCTGCGGCCGACAGCGCGACGACCGGGCGGGTGATCCGCCGCGACAGGTACCACCCGAGCAGGCCCGCGGCAACGATGCCGGCAATCAGCGCGAGGCTGAGTCGTTCGAGCAGCCGCCGGAGCCCGCTGGCGATCTCCGTCTTCGGCGTCGCAACGATCAGCGCGCCGAACGGCGTGCTCTTCGGCGCCAGCCGCATCGGCTGCAGCACAGCGAGGTAGGTGCGCTTGAACCCGGGCGGCCGGAACTCGAAAGTGCGGGTCCTCCCCTCGCGCCAGTCGACCGCGTCCTGCGGCAGCTGCCGCAGCCCGGTCGGCCCAGAGCCGGGGAACACGTCGGCGCCGACATAGAAGATCTTGTCGCCGGTCGCGCGCTCGAGCTGCTCCGGCGCAAACCGGAGCGGCCGCGCACCCGTGTCGTTGGCAGCGATCGCTTGCCGCTGGTAGAGCTGCGTGAGCCCGTTCGCCTCGCGGCGGAGCTTCACGAGCAGCTGCTTGTGCGCGTAGTTCTGGAACAGGGCGAACGCGATCGCCGCCGCGATCACTCCGCTCACGACAATGCCGACCAGGAAAAGGGCCGGCAGCCGGAAGCGCAGCGATCCGAGCATGGCGGCCTACACGGTACTGCTAGGCGCTGACTGCATCGCGCGCGGGGCCGACCTTGTAGCCGACGCCCCACACGGTCACGATCGGCGATGCCTCGCCGAGCTTCCGCCGCAACTGCCGCACGTGGACGTCCACGGTGCGCGTGTCGCCGGCGAAGGTGTAGCCCCAGACGCGCTCGAGCAGCTGGTCGCGCGTCAACACCAGCCCGCGGTGGTCGAGCAGCTCCCACAGGAGGTCGAACTCCTTCGGCGCGAGCTGGATCTCCTGGTCGCCGACCTTGACCTCGCGCCGGCCGGAGTCGATGACGAGATCGCCGTGGCGCAGCACCGCGCTCTCCGGCTCCTTCCGCTCGGGCGCGGCGCGGCGCAGGATCGACTTCACGCGCGCGACGAGCTCGCGCGGGTTGAAAGGCTTCGTCATGTAGTCGTCCGCGCCGACCTCGAGCCCGATGATCTTGTCGACGTCCTCGTCCCGCGCCGTCAGCATCAGGATCGGCACATCGGACCTCTGGCGGATGCGGCGGCAGATCTCGATCCCGTCGATGTCGGGGAGCATCAGGTCGAGCACGATCAGCGACGGCTGCCGACTCTGGACCGCCGCCAGCGCCTCCGCCCCGTTCGTCGCCGTGCGGACCTCGTACCCTGCGTTCTTCAGGTAGAGAGAGACGAACGACGCAATGGAGGCCTCGTCCTCGACGACGAGCACCGATTGCGTGGCACTGCTCATGCGGTGAGGCTAGGGGCTGGTGGCGGACAGCGCGAACGGCAGCGCGAACGCCGGGATCAGGTTGTAGTCACCGCCGTTGACGGCGTACGAGCCGTCGTCGTCGGTACCGGCGCCGTTCACGATGATGTTCGCCTTGCCCACGAAGGAGAGGTTGATGCCGCGACCGCGCACGACCACCTTGAACGTCCCGCCGATGTTCCGGAAGCGAACGCCTTTGCCGCCCCAGATCGTCGCCGTGTCGGTCCGGTCCTTCGACCACTCGTCCCCGCTGACGATCGGGCCCGTGCCGTCGCCGTCGATCGGGTCGTTGATCATCACGCTTCCCTTGGCAACGCTGCCGATGACCGCGCCGCGGCCCTGGATCGTGAACACCCCCCGTGCGTCCTTGACCGAGAGGGTCCCGTCGGTGGCACTGAACGAGCGCGCGGCGGCGCCCGCCGGCAGCGCCAGCGCGGCCACGAGCACAGCAAACGTGAGGAGACGCCCCATCGGACGTCAGTATCGACGCTCCATGAGTGCGGGTGTTCAGTGGAACGTAAGGAAACTGTAAGCGGCCGAGGGCCGGCGTGACCGCGCTCCTGCTCGCAGTCGTCGCGCTCTCGCCGGCGTTGCAGAACCTGCACGTCACGAACGGGTCGACACCGTTCGCGGGGGACCGCCGCCTGCTGACGACGGTCAGCCCGAACGGCGACGGCTTTCGCGACCGCGCGATCGTCCACTTCCGGCTGGCGCGGCCGGCGCGCGTCGAGCTGGACGTCGTGGCGACGAACATGGTGCGGGCGGGCAAAGCAGGCACGTCCGTTGTCTGGCACACGCGCCGGAGCTTCGCCGCGGGGCCAGGCACGCTGACCTGGCGGCCGACCCGGTCGACGCAGCCGCGGACGTACATCCTCCGGCTCCGCGTCGGCGCGCGGGTCTACGGCGCGTACGCGCCGGGCGGACGCCAGGACGCTCCGGTCGTGCGCGTGCAGGGGATCGACGCCGCGTTCACGAAGCGGAGCTACACGCCCGGCGAGTCGGCCGAGCTGCGGCTCGCGACCGACGCGCGCGTGTTGCGCCTGCAGGTCTTCGCGTACCAGTCGCCGGGGCCCCCGAGCGAGCAGGACGTGCACACGAACGGGCTCGCGAAGACCGGCCCCATCCGCATCGACTGGAGTGCGCATCGCGACCGGCCGGCGCTGCTCAGCGTGGTGCGCGCCGGCGACTGGCCGAGCGGGCTCTACTTCGTGCGCGCAACTGCGTCCGACGGACGCATCGGCTACGCGCCGTTCATCATCCGGCCGCGCATCCTCGGGACGCGGCGCGTCGCGGTCGTGCTCGCCACCAACACGTGGGCGGCATACAACTTCGAAGACGCGGACGGCGACGGGTGGGGCGACTCGTGGTACGTGACCGGCCGGCACAACAGCGTCGATCTCGAACGGCCGTTCCTCGACTTCGGCGTCCCCTTCCGCTTCCGTGACTGGGATCTCGAGCTCATCGCGTGGCTGAACCGGACGGGCCGTGCGGTGGACTTCCTTTCGGACGACGACCTCGACCGGGTGGCGAGCGGCGACGAGCTCGCGCGCCGGTACGACCTCGTCGTGTTTCCGGGGCACGAGGAGTACGTCACGCGGCACGAGTACGACGTCGTCCAGCGCTACCGCGACGTCGGCGGCAACCTCGCGTTTCTCGCCGCGAACAACCTCTACCGGCGCGTTGACCGCGTCGGCCAGTCGCTCGTGCGGCGCGCGCCGTGGCGGAACCTCGGACGCCCCGAATCGTCGGTCGTCGGTGTGCAATACGTCGGGTCGAACAACGGCGCCCGTCAGGCCGGCTACACGGTCACGGGTGCCAGTCAAGCGCCGTGGGCCTTCGCCGGCACGGGCCTTACGGACGGTGACCTCTTCGGTCGCTATGGCATCGAGATCGACGCGCGCACGACGGCGTCGCCGCCGGGCACTCAGGTGCTGGCGCGGATCCCGAACCTGCTCGCGGGCGGCCGCTCGGCCGAGATGACGTACTACGAGACCCCGGCCGACGCGAAGGTGTTCGCGGCGGGCGTGATCAACTTCGGCGCCTCGCTCGGGGACCCGGCGGTCGAGCGTCTGCTCGAGAACGTCTGGGCACGGCTGGCCGTGCCGTGAGGAGGGCCGTCCGAGGCGGCGGCGAACATGCTCGGGTGACCGAGGACGCCCGGGCTGACCGCACCGCACGCCTGCTCATGGCGCGACTCGAAGCAGTGGCGCGCGTCACGGGACAACTGCGTCACGCAGAGGCAGAGCGGCTCGTCGAAGTCGCGTCGATCGCGACGATGCGCGCGGTCGAGCTGGAGCTGATCCGCGCCGAGCAGGCGGACGAGATCTGGCGCGAAGCCCACGTGCGCCACCCGCAGCTGCCGCACGCGGCGCGGCTCGAGCTGCCGGAACGGCTCGCCGCCTAGTAGGTGTAGAAGCCCACGCCGGATTTCCGGCCGAGCTTCCCTTCCTCCCGCATGCGCACCAGCCGTTGCGGCGGCGCCATGCGCTCCTCGCCGAGCTTCCCGCGGAGCGCCTCCGACGCGTGCACGTGCACGTCGATCCCGATCAGGTCGATCAACGCACAGGGGCCCATCGGCCAGCCGGCGCCGCTGGTCATCGCCTTGTCCATGTCCTCCGGGCGCACGTCCGCTTCGTCCAGCACGCGCACGCAGTCGTTCAGCAGCGGGATCAGGATGCGGTTGACGATGAAGCCGGGCGTGTCGTTGCAGCGCACCGGCTGCTTCCCCGCGCGCTCCGCCCAGTCGTACGCCGCGTCGACGGCGTCGTTCGAGCTCTGCGGTGTGCGCACGATTTCGACGAGCGGCAGCACCGGAGCAGGGTTGAAGAAGTGCATCCCGACGACTCGCTCCGGATGTTGTGTCGCTTGCGCGATGTCCGACACCGACAACGCCGACGTGTTCGTCGCGAGGATCGTGCCTGGCACCGTGAGGCGGTCGAGCTCTTCGAAGACGTCGCTTTTTAGCTCGAGCTCCTCGAGCACCGCCTCGATGACGAGGTCGCAGTCGGCGAGATCGGACAGCTCCGTCGTCAGCGTCAGGCGCGCGACGGCTTCGGCGCATTCGTCTTCCGACAGGCGGCCCTTCTCGACGCCGCGCGTCAGGTACCGCTCGATGGTCGCGCGACCGCGCTCGCCGAGCTCGTCGCTCACCTCGCGCCCGACCGTTTCGAAGCCTGCCTGGACGCTGACCTGTGCGATCCCCGCGCCCATCGTCCCGAGGCCGACGACCCCGACCTTGCGGATCGCCTTCACGCGCGTGCGAGCACCCAGTGGAAGGCGACGTCACCGTGGCCGGGCTCGTGTTGCGTGACGACCTCTTCGCGGGTTGGCTCGAGCCCGCAGTCGCGCAGCAGCGGCAGATATGAGTCACCGCCGAGCGAGGCGAAGAACATCGGCGCACCGAGCCAGTCGTCGTCGAGATCCTCGCCTGCATCGCCCGCCCCAAACGTGGCGAGGAAGAGCCCGCCTTCGCGGAGCCACAGCGCAATTCGGCCGATCAACTCGCGCTGCTCATGCATCGGGACGTGACCGAAGAAGTAGAGCGCGACGACGGCGTCGAGCGTTCCCTCTGCGATCTCCAGGTCGAGCGCATCCGCGTTGAGGAACGACGCCTCGGGAACGTGGTGGCGTGCAAGCTCGATCTGCACGGCCGAAATGTCGACGCCCGTCACGCGATGTCTCCGCGCGAGCTGTCTCGTGCCTGGCACCCCGCGGCCACAGCCGAGCTCGAGCACGTTCGATCCTTCGGGAAGACGCGAGTCGAGGTCGCGCAGCCATTCCATCGCCGGCGACACGACGCCACCGGCCCACTCGGCGTAGCGCAATGCGATCGCGTCGTAACCGCGCGCGACGATCTCCTTCGGATCGCGCGCGACAGCCCGCCCGGCCAGATCGCCCACGCGCTGAGGGTAACGGCTACAGCCGCTCGATGACCGCGGCAATCGCCTGGCCGAAGCCGATGCACATCGTGGCGATGCCGTAGCGCGCGTCGCGCCGTTCGAGCTCGTGCAGCAGCGTCGCCGTGATGCGCGCACCCGTCGCGCCGAGCGGATGTCCGAGCGAGATGCCGCCGCCGTTCGGGTTGACGTCGTCCGCGCGCTCCTGGAGGTGCGCATCGCGCATGAACTGCAACGCGACCGACGCGAACGCCTCGTTCACCTCGATCACCGCTATGTCGTCCCAGCCGAGGCCGGCCCGCGCAAGCGCAGCGGCGCACGCCTGCGGGTTCCCGTGGAGCATGCGGTACGGGTCGACGCCGGCAAGGCCGAACGAGACGAAGCGCGCCCGCGGTTCGAGCCGCAGCCCGTTGGCGGCGCTCTCGCTTGCGATGAGCACGGCAGCCGCGCCGTCGCAGATCTGCGAGGAGTTCCCCGCCGTGACCTTCCCGTCAGGCAGGAACGCCGGCTTCAGCGCCGCAAGCGCCTCCATCGACGTGTCGCGACGCGGCGTCTCGTCCACCTCGAAGACGACGCCGACGTGCGGGTTCGTCAGGTCGACCGGCACCACTTCGTTCGCGAATCGGCCCTCGTCGGCGGCGCGAACGGCGCGACGGTGCGACTCGAGCGAGAACGTGTCGAGCTCCTCTCGCGAGAGGCCCCACTCGTCGGCGATCACCTCGGCGGAGACGCCCTGAGGGACGATCTGCCAGCGCTCGAGCAGCTTGTCGGACAGGTCGCCGCCGTTCGAGCCCATCGGGACGCGGGACATCATCTCGGCGCCCGCCGCCACGACGAGGTCGAGCTGGTCGGACCAGATCGCCGTCGCGGCGTTGAAGTTCGCCTGCATCGAGGAGCCGCACTGGCGGTCGACGGTGGTGCCAGGCACGGTCTCCGGCCAGCCGGCCACGAGCGGCACCATCCGGCCGATGTTCCAGCCCTGCTCGCCGATTTGCGTGACGCAGCCGAATTGGACGTCCTCGACCTGGCCAGGATCGACGTCGTTTCGGCGGACGAGCGCATTGAGCACCTGACCAGCGAGCTCGTCACCGCGAATGGATGACAACGTGCCGTTGCGCTTGCCTATCGGCGAGCGGACGGCGTCGATGATCAGGGCGTCGGAGTGCCAGGCAGACACCAGGTCTACACTAGCCGTGTGGTCGCCGCACTCACCCAAAAACGCCTGCTGATCGGGGGCGAGTGGATCGAGACGGGCGAATGGATCGACGTTCACTCGCCGTATTCAGGCGATGTCGTGGGACGCGTCGCGAAGGCCGGCGCGCGCGAGACGTGCCAGGCAGTGGACGCGGCCGAAACGGCGATGCGCGAGCCGCTACCGGCGCACAAGCGCGCCGAGATCCTCGTCAAGGTCGCCGCCGCGCTCGGCCGCCGCCACGACGAGGTCGCGCGACTCATCTCCGACGAGGCCGGGAAGCCGATGAAGGCGGCACGCGTCGAAGCGCAGCGCGCCATGTCGACGTACACGTTCGCGGCCGTCGAGGCGCGGAAGCTCACCGGCGAGATCGTGCCGATGGACGCCGCTCAGGCCGGCGCAGGCAAGCTCGCGCTCACACTCCGCCAGCCAATCGGCATCGTCGCCGCGATCAGCCCGTTCAATTTCCCGCTCAACCTCGTCGCACACAAGCTCGCGCCCGCCCTCGCGGCCGGCTGCGCGGTCGTGCTCAAGCCGGCGAGCCAGACACCGCTGTCCGCGCTGCTGCTCGCGGAACTGGAGGAAGAGGCCGGCCTTCCGGCCGGATGGCTCAACGTCGTCGTCGGCCCGTCGTCGGAGATCGGCGACGTCCTGGTCGAGGACGAGCGCGTCAAGCTGATCACGTTCACCGGCTCCAGCGGTGTCGGCTGGGGGCTACGCGAGCGCGCGCACAAGAAGCGAGTCAACCTCGAGCTCGGCAACGCGACGCCCGTGATCGTCGCGGCTGATGCGGATGTCTCCGTCGCGGCTGCAAAGGTTGCCCAGAACGCGTTCTCGTTCGCGGGCCAGAGCTGCATCTCGGTTCAGCGCGTCTACGTCGAGCGCGACGTGTACGACGAGTTCGTCGAGGCACTGCTGCCGCTGGTCGAGCGACTCAAGGTCGGCGACCCGGCCGACGAAGAGACCGACGTCGGGCCTGTGATCGACGAGGACGCACGCACGCGCATCCTCGACTGGATCCGATCGTCGCACGGCGAGGTTCTGGCCGGCGGCGACCTCGGCGGCGAGCTGATTCACCCGACGGTGATCGCGAACCCTTCCCGGGAGGACGAAGTCTCGTGTGAGGAGGTCTTCGGTCCCGTCTGCACGGTGACCGCAGTCGACTCGCTCGACGACGCGATCGAGCTCGCCAACGGCACGCGCTACGGCCTGCAGGCAGGCATCTTCACGACCACGCTCGCGAACGCGCTCACGGCGGCGCAGCGGCTTGAATTCGGCGGCGTCACCGTCAACGAAGCGCCGACCTTCCGCAGCGACCAGATGCCCTACGGGGGCGTCAAGGACTCGGGGAACACGCGCGAGGGTCCGCACTACGCGGTGCGCGAGATGACCGAAGAGCGGCTCGTCGTCGTCGAACTGCCGTAGTTTGGCTCCGGCCTCCGCGGGAATCCTGCAGCCATGATCGGCCTCGTGCTCGCACTTCTCGTCGTCGCGATCGTCGTGACGCTGTTCGGCGGCTGGATCTTTGCGATCCCGATCGGCATCGTCGCCATCGTGCTGTTCGTGCTCTTCGTTGCCGGCTGGGGCCGGCGCGCCACACGCACGCCTGACTCCTCCGCGTAGCGCGTCGCAGGCCGCTGTTACATTGGTCGCGTGGCGCGGCCCTCGCTGCTTGGACGTTTTCGCCGCAAAGAGCCCGCGACGACGGCGCCGCGTCCAGCCGGTCCGCCGCGTCGGTCGCTGCCGCACCCCGGTCGGCTCCGCCGAGAGCGCCGCGCGCTCGTCCGCGCGCGCGAGGAGCGCCTCCGGGATCTCGGCGGCTTGATGCTGGAGATGTTCCGCCGCGACCAGTTCCGCCAGGATCTCCTCGTCGAACGCTGCGACGAGCTGCTGGCGCTGGACGAGCGGCTGCAGGAGCTGGACACACTCCTCGCAGCGTCCGTTTCAGCACGCCGGCCCGCGCCCGCCGCCCGCTGCGCGTGCGGCGCGCCGATCGTTTGGGGCTCCCATTTCTGTGCGAACTGCGGTCGGCCGGTGGGCGCCACGCCGGCGGTGGTGTCGTGTGTGAAGTGCAGCGCTCCGCTTGCGGCCGACGCGAAGTTCTGTGCCGTCTGCGGGCAGGCGGTCTCGGGCGAGCTGGTCGAGGCACTGCCGGCGCCTGCGCAGGACCGCTGGGAGCAGTGAGCACCCCGCCACGGCCGCCCGGCGACGTTTGCCCTCGCTGCGGCGCCCCCCACGAGCCCGGCCAGGAGTACTGCCTCGAATGCGGGTACAGGCTGCGGCCGGCGCCCGGCGTCCTGGGGCGGCTGTCGTCCGCGTGGCAGCAGCGGTTCGGCTGGTATCCAGGCGATTGGTTTTGGCCCGTCGCGCTGGCACTCCTGATTGCCGTCGCGGGCGCGGCGGCTGCAATCATCCTGAGCGACGCCGGGGCGCAGAACGAGCCGCTCGTCGCTACTCAGGGCGGGCCTGTTCATGCGCCGACGACCGCGCCCGAAACGGCGACCGTGACGCTGCCGTCGGTGTCGACGG
>DATIDT010000060.1:0-22689 GCA_035456125.1 Gaiellaceae bacterium | reverse complement strand
GGCAGTGCGCGTAATGCGCGCATTGATGGCTGACCGAGCCGAGCAGCAGGCCGCGGAACCCGCCGAGCCCGCGCGAGCCGACGACCAACAGCTCGCGTCAGCCGACTGCTCGACCAGCACCTCCGCCGGTTGGCCCCGACGGATCTCGGTTTCGACCTCGACCTCGTCGTGCTTTCCGAGCCGTTCGAGCGTTTCGCGGATTGCGCTGTCTGCGGCCTCCGACAAGCCGTCACCGAGGACGACGGGTGGCGCGAAACCACTGCCGGCGAAACCACTGCCGTAAACGGCGACCGGAACATGCCACGCTGCGACGAGACGCAGGCGCGCGCCGCGAAGACGCGCCTCCTCGAGTGCGAAGACAGTTGCCGCGTGTGCGCCCGCGGAGCCGTCGACCCCCACGACGATCGTCGGCATGGCCGACGTCATGCTCGCTTCGCCGTCGCCTAAACGAAGCCGTTCCGTGAAGATGCCTCGGACTCACGTGGCGAGCGGAGCTGATCTGGCCGATGCGGCGCGCACGGCGCATGCCGAGGCGACGGAGGAGGTCGCACGGCGCCTCGGGACCGATCTCGAAGAGGGTCTGAGCGAGCCTGAGGCGGCCGCGCGGCTCGCACTGCTGGGCCCGAACCGGCTCGCGCGAGCGGTGCGTCCGGCGTACGGCAAGATCGCGGCACGGCAGTTTGCCGATCCGCTCGTCGGCCTGCTCGTGGCGGCTGCAGCTGTCTCGTTTGCGATCGGCGACGAGATCGAGGGGGCTGTGATCGCCGTGATCGTGATCCTGAACGCCGCGCTCGGGTTCGTGCAGGAGTCAGGGGCGGAGCGGGCGGTGCTGGCGCTGCGGGCTGCGCTGGAGCAGCGTGCAACAGTGATCCGCTCGGGCCGCGAACGCGAGCTCGCGGCAGAGGAGCTCGTTCCGGGGGATCTCGTCGTGCTGGGGGCGGGCGACCGAGTTGCGGCCGACGGACGGTTGACCGCGACGCGGGCGCTGGCCGTCGACGAGTCGGCCCTGACGGGTGAGTCCGTCCCGGTCGACAAGACGGTTGACCCGGCACCGCTCGACGCGCCGCTCGCGGACCGTTCGTCGATGGCGCACGCCGGAACAGGCGTGACGCGCGGACACGCCCGGATGCTCGTCACCGCGACCGCGTCCGCGACCGAGCTTGGACGGATCGCACGGCTGACCGAGCGCGCGAAGCCGCCCGCGACGCCGCTGCAGCGGCGCGTGCAGGGCCTGACACGCGTGATGGTCGTGTTCGGCGTCGGGGTCACTCTGGCACTCGGCGGGGCGATGCTCGCCCGCGACTCCTCGCTCGAGGACGCGTTCCTGGTCGGTGTCTCTGTTGCGGTCGCCGCCGTACCGGAGGGGCTGGCGGCGACGGTGACGATCGCGCTCGCGCTCGGCGCGCGGACGATGGCGGCGCGCGGTGCGATCGTCCGCCGGCTGACGGCCGTCGAAACGCTCGGTAGCGCCACTGTCGTCGCCTCGGACAAGACAGGCACCCTGACCCAGAACCGGCTGCGAGTCGCGTCGACGCAGCCGGCGCCCCAATTGAGCGAGACGGATCTCCTTGCCGCCGCGGCGCTCTCGTCGAGCGCCCGCCTGCTCGGCGACGGCAGCGCCTCCGGTGACCCGGTCGACGCCGCGCTCGTCCGCGCCGCACACGAGAGCGGCCTCACACACGAGGCGCTCCACGGGGAACGGCGCCTGCTGTCGGAGGTGCCGTTCGATCCGGAGCGGAAGCGGATGACGCTCGTTTACGCCGAGCCCGACGGGCGACGCCTCTACGTGAAAGGTGCGCCGGAGGTTGTGCTCGCGCGGGCGCGCGACGACGCTGCCCAACTCGAGCAGATCGCCGAGGAGTGGGCGGCCGGAGGTCTACGCGTGCTCGCGGTCGCCGAGCGGGCGCTCCCCGACGGCGTGGAAGACGGTGACCTCGAGCGCGACCTCCGTGCCGTCGGACTGGTCGGCCTCCACGACCCGCTCCGCGAGACGGCTCACGCGGCCGTTGCCGAGGCCCGCGACGCCGGCCTGCGCGTCGAGATGATCACAGGCGATCACCCGGTGACGGCGCTGGCCATCGGTCGGGCGCTCGGCCTTCCGGCCGAGGCCGTGCACGCGCGCGTGACGCCGGCCGAGAAGCTCCGTCTCGTCGAAGAGCTGCAGAGTGGCGCCGAGGTCGTTGCGGTCACGGGTGACGGCGTCAACGACGCGCCTGCGCTCCGCCGCGCGGACGTCGGCGTCGCAATGGGCCGTGCCGGCACCGAGGCGGCACGAGAGGCGGCCGATCTCGTCCTGACCGACGACGACTTCGCCACGATCGTCGCCGCGATCGAGGAAGGGCGCGCGATCGCCGACAACATCCGAAAGTTCGTCGGGTTCCTGCTCTCGGCGAACCTCGGCGAGGTCGCGCTGTTTGCAGTCGCCATTCCGGCCGGGCTCGGGGTGCCGATGACGGTGGTGCAGGTGCTGATCGTGAACGTGCTCACCGACGGGCTGCCCGCGATCGCCCTCACGCGGGACCGTCCGTCGCCGTACGTGATGCGACGGCCGCCGGACCGTAGCAACCGGCTGTTTCCGCCGTTCGCCTGGGCGGCGCTCGCAGCCATCGGAGCGCTCGTCGGCGCCGCCGCGCTCGGCGCCTACCTGCTCGGCGGCCCGACCGACGAGGCGCGGACGATGGCGTTCGCGACCGTTGCGCTGTCCGAGCTGGCGCTCGTCTACTCCGTCCGCTCGCCGATCCGCGCCGCCGTCGAGGCCGGTCGCAACCGTTACCTCGACGGGGCCGTGCTCGTCTCGGCGTGCCTCGTCGCGGCGGCCGTCTACGTGCCGGCCCTGCACGCGACGCTCGGCACGGTATCGCTGGGTGCGGGCGATCTCGCGCTGACAGTCGTGCTTGCGCTCGTGCCGTTCGCGGCGGTCGAGATCGGCAAGGCGTTCCTCCGCCACCGGGGGTGGGCAATCGACCCGGAGCACCCGGAATGAGCGGGACGGTCGATCTCTACTGGCTTCCGCTGGGTGCCGGCGGGCACGTTGTCCGCATGAACGGTCGTCTCTACGAAGCGCTCGTGGCCGCGCGCGAGCACCGTCAGCCCCGTGACCTCTACCACTCCGCGCTCGAGGTTCGGACGCCGGAGGCCTGCTGGGTGATCGAATCGGCACCGATCCGGGCGGCCGACGGCCCGAAGCGCGGCGTTGTCGCCGAAGGCCCCGTCGGCAGCCGCCGGCTGGGACGGTGGAAGCTCTTCCGGTACGAGCTTCGTTTCTGGCGCGACGGCTTCATCCCGGACGTCGCGGAGGCGGTCGACAGCCCGCGCCGTCTGACGGCAAAAGCTGACAGCGCACGTCGACTGCTCGCGCTTGCTTCCGCGGTGCCGACACCCGTGTGGGGCCGCGACGAGCTGCACACCGGCGAGATGTGGAACTCGAACTCGCTGATCTCGTGGCTGATCGTCCGCAGCGAACTCGACGTCGACGGCATCGACCCACCGGCGGGTGGACGAGCGCCCGGCTGGCAAGCCGGAATCGTCGTCGCGCGCCGGCAGGTCAGTGGCGGGCTGCGTCCTCCTCGTCTCCGCCAAGGGCCGCGGCGATCGTCGCCGCCCATTCCCTGATCTCCGCCCAGTCCCGGAAGTCTCCGTCCTGCGCTTGCACTGCCAGCACGACCGCGCGCTCACCGAAGCCGAGCTTGCCCCTGTCGAGCTTGCCGGCGAAGAGTCGGTACTCGCGTGCGTGCGCTCGAGCAACGGCTTGATCTCAACGGCCTGCTCTGCGCTGGGGCGCGGCTGGTCGCCCAAGGGTCCGCCGCTGAACAGCCAGACCGGCCGCTGTGCGAGCTCGTCGCCGTGCGTGTCGACCAGTCGCCGGGCCGGCTCCAGCCAGTTGCCGACGTAGACGGCGCTTCCGAGCACGACAGCTCGATAGGTGGAGAGGTCGCTGACGGTCGACCGGGAGGACGTCGACCTCGATTCCTTTCTCCTGCAGCGTGCGGGCAATTGCCTCGGCGACTCGAAGGGCGCCCCGTGCCTGCTCGCCGCGGTCACCAGCAGGCGTTCCTGCTGTCAAGCGAACACACTGCGGCTCATTCCGTCCGTTGGAGGGAATGGAGCGTACCGGGATCGAACCGGTGACCTCCGGCTTGCAAAGCCGGCGCTCTCCCAGCTGAGCTAACGCCCCGTGCCCGCATAGTAGAGCCGCGGGCGGCCGATCGTGGTGCTCAGGCCGACGTCTTCTTCGCCGCCTCCAGGATCCGCTCGATGTCTTGCGCCGACGCGTTGTCGACGGAGATCTTCGTGCCGTCGGGAAGCTCGATCGTCGTACCGGTGACACCGCGACCGCGGATCGCCTCGATGATCTTCTGAACGACCGGCAAGGCGGTCGCCACGTTCTGCAGCACGGGTCCGGCCACGTTCACGAGCAGCAGCGCCGCGCCGACGATGCTTCGCTCCGTCGGGGTGTCGGTCTGGTCGACCTCTTCGAGCTGCTCCAGCTGATCGGCGACCGACTGCACCGTGTCCGGGGGCGTTCCGCGCGGGAATTCGATGCTCAGATCCGCCATCGCTACGTCTCCACCGCTGCGAGTGACGGCTCCTCCGCCGCGCGCTCGACCGCGGACGCCGAGACGACGGCGAAGACGTCTGCTACCGGCTCGACCATCCCGCTGCCGAGGACGGTCACGCGATAGGCACCGTCGGGGAGCGGCGGGAGCTCGACGGCGTGCCAGCCGTCAGCGGCGGGCCGCAGCGGTGCGCGCGCAAGCTCGACGGGATGGAGCGAGTCGGGTGGCAGTGACGCGTCCTCGACGACGGCGAGCAAGGCGTCGGTCGACTCACGCTCGGCCTTCGCCTTGAGCGTCACCGGCTCGCCGGTCTCGTAGAGGTCCTCGACGTCGAGGCTGAGGCCGACAGTCGGCAGCGGGCGGAACGCGGCGAGATCGAGGTGCAGGCCGCTCAGGATGCCGGCGAGCTGCGCGAGCACGGGATCGTCGTTCTGCAGCGAGGCGTGCTTCTGCGCGGCGAACATCGCGTTCTCTTCGTGCTCGATCTCGATCGGTGTCGCGGACACGCGCGGGACCGTCCCGTCGCCGCCGATGTCCTCGCCGTCGTACGACTTGATCAACTGCACTCCGTCACCGCGTGTCTTCGCAGACTGCGCCGTCGGCTGGAAGGTGCCGACCACGGGGCGGATGCTGTAGCGGCCGCGCAGGTACTCGTCGTCCTGTTCGTGCTGCTCGACAGCGAGCCGGATCTCCTCGTGGAACCCGTGCGCTGCGGCGGCCCGCCGACGGTCGATGTTCGGGATGTCCGTCTCGGCAACCCGCACGAGCCCGCCGTCCGTCTCGACGCACGGATAGATCGGCAGCAGCTGATAGATCGCGGTGAACGAACGGGCCATCGCCGTCAGATCGAGGCTGATCGGGCCGATCTTCTTCTCCATCCCGTTCGACAGCGTGCTGATCGCCTTGAGCGACCCGCGGTACGGGGTGCCGAAGGTGACGAGCGTGCGCGTGTCGCGCCAGCCGTCGAGGCACTCGAGGTAGTACCTCGAGATGAGACCGCCCATCGAGTGGCCGACGAGGATGAGCTTCGCGTCCTTGTTCCCGGACTGCTCGCGCCACGCCTTCAGCCAGGCTTCGGCAGACCGCTGAAGCTTGCGCGCAGAGACGCGGTTGTCGCGCCGCCAGTCGTAGGCGAACTCGAACAGGTTCTCTCCGAGCTTCACGTCGAACGTCTTCATGACGTAGCTCTTCAGCTTCGAGTACCCGTCGATCTTCCAGAGCCCGGGGATCAAGTGGATGTCCGGCATCACGCGTGTCGCAACGACGCCGTCCCCGAGGTCGTCGACGTCGGGCGGGTCGTCTTTCAGCGCCAGGCTCTTCACGTCCTTGCCCAGCGACAGCAACGCGTTGAGCACGCCTCCGGCGGTCGGCGCCCAGACGTCCTTCCCGTTTTTCTGCAGGACGCTCCCCGTGATGCCGGGGAGCATCACGATCACGTCACCCATCTGTTTGCGCGGCATCGTCTCTGCTCCCTCCGGCTAGACGGTGAACGGGGTCTGGCTCGCGAACGTGCGGTTCGGCGAGCCGGCGATGAAGAGGTTCGGGCTCTGCCACGGCGGCATCTCCCGTGCGATGCGCTTGTGGAACGTCCGATAGCTCGACGTGAACGCTCCGTTGTCCCAGACCTTCAACAGGGTCTGCGTGAAGAGACCGTTCTTGTCGCCGTCGAGCGACGTCTGGTTGTCCTGGCACCCGGAGGTGAGGATGACGCTGGCGCCGATGTCCTCCGCGTCGAACGGAGGCAGCGACTTCTGGATCTCGTCGTAGAGCTCCTTGTTCGCGTCGTACGTCGAACGCACCACCTCGTCGGGCATGCCCTT
The DNA here is from genome assembly GCA_035456125.1 of Gaiellaceae bacterium. Classification (GTDB taxonomy): domain Bacteria; phylum Actinomycetota; class Thermoleophilia; order Gaiellales; family Gaiellaceae; genus 3-1-20CM-4-69-9. The sequence goes on along the minus strand of DATIDT010000060.1, from coordinate 16,313 downwards.
CATCCGCGGCGCGCCGGAGCTGCCGCCGTTGGCCGACGCCGCGACGCGCTCGGGCCCGACGAGCGCGAGCGCATCCCTCGCGACGGTGCCGCTGTGGCAGCTGTCGGAGAACATGGCGACGCGGACGCCGGGCTTCAACTTGCCGAGCAGGGAGTAGAGCTCGTCGTCGACCAGCTGGCGGTCGTACAGGACCCAGGTTTCGTCCATGCGGTCCTGCTCGTCGCCGTTTGTATCCGGCACCTGGCCGCCGTGACCCGAGTACGTGGGCACCAGGATGTCGCCGCTCTCGAGCTTCGACGCCGCATCCTCGAGCGCGGCGGTCAGCGCCTGCGCCGTCGCATCCTTCGTCAGCAGCTTGTGCGTCTCGAAGCCGCGCCCGCGAGCGACCTCCTCCATGTCGCTCGCGTCGAACTCACAAGCGACGAGCTTCCCGTTCCACCCCTGGTAGTGGTCGGGGTCGACCTCGTTCAGGCCGACATGAATAGAGATCGCCTGCGGCACCGCAACCCTCCTAAGTTGGACGACCGACCTGCGCCGCAGTACGCCAATTCTCTTCCTTCGTGCCGCCGTTGACAAGGTTTCGGCCCCGGCGTAGCGTCAGAGTGCCGCAGTTCCGTAGGAAGGCAAACGATGAGCCGCCGCAGCAAGTGGACCGTCGCCGTCTGGGTCGCGGGCGACAACAACCTCGAGTCGTTCGGCGAGACCGATCTCGGGGAGATGAAGAGCGCCGGATCGACCGACGACGTGACCGTGGTCGCGCAGTTCGACCGGATGGGAGACGAGCAGACGCGCCGGTACGTGCTGCGCGCGAACACGCCGCTCGAGGACGACGTCGTCGCCGAACTGGGAGAGACGAACACGGGTGACCCCGCGGTTGCTACCGACTTCTTCAGCTGGGCGTTCGGTGAATGGCCCTCGGAGAAGCGCCTGGCCGTGATCTGGAACCACGGCAGCGGGATCGACGAGACGGACATCTACGCGCGCATTGCGACGCGAGGCCTGCGGATCGAGCGTGGCCCGGAGACGAACGGCGAGGCGATTCCGCGGGCAAGGGTGCGCGAGGTCGCATCGAGCGGCCACCGCCGCGCCGTGTTCGCGACGACGCTCGAGAAGGCGGTGAACTCGCGCGCGATCGCGTACGACGACACGGCGCGCGACTTCCTCGACAACGACGAGCTGAAGCGCGTCCTGACGCAGGTGACGCAGAACGTCGGCGGCCGGATCGACGTGCTCGGTTTCGACGCGTGCCTGATGAACCTCGTCGAGGTGTCGTACCAGCTGCGCGGCACCGTCGACAACGTCGTCGGATCGGAGGAGGTCGAGCCCGGCGACGGCTGGCCGTACGACGGCGTGCTCAAGGAGCTGGCGTCGTCACCGGATCTGGCGCCGAGAGACGCGGCGAAGCGGTTCGTCCAGAAGTACATGGAGTCGTACCGCGGCGACGAGACGGTCACGCAGTCGGCCGTGGACGTTTCGCGGGTGGAGGCGGTCGCGGAGGCGACGAGCGGGTTCGCCGACGCGTGCATCCCGCTCGTCGACAGCAGCGAGCAGTTCGGGCACTTCAGCAAAGCCGTGAAGAACGCGCAGCGCTTCCGCATGAAGGACTTCGCCGACCTCGGCGACCTCTGCGCGCGCGTCGGCAGCTCGGAGGCGCCCGCGGGCGCCCGCGACGCAGCCGCGAAGGTCCGCGAAGCGCTCTTCGGCGCGGCGCCGTTCGTGATCGCTTCGGGACAGAAGGGCGCAGGGGTGGCGAGCGCAACGGGCGCTGCCGTCTACTTCCCGATCGTCGGCGACGTGCAGGTCGCGTACGACCAGCTCGACTTCGGCCGCGACACGGCGTGGGGGAGCCTGATCAAGGAATACAGCGATGCCTGACGTGGTCGCCGGCGAGTTTCGCGGCCCCGGGATCGAGATCGACCCGGACTACTCGAACCGCGCCGGCTACGACGCGAGTTTCCTCGGCGAGGACGTTTCTCTTCCGGTGCTCACCGAAGAGCTCGCCGCGCAGGCGGCCGTCAACACCAAGGCGACCGAAGAGCCGCGCTACCTGCTGCCGTACCACCACTTCACGCTCGTCCTGAACAAGGCGCGGCGGCTGGCGTTCTTCACCGCCGTCAACATCGACGGCGCGCTGAGCCGAGAGCCGAAGCGGGCGCGCGACCGCTGGTACTTCGACCCGCGCGTCGCCGAGGCAGTGCAGACGGGGAAGGACGTCTACGACGCTAACGACCTCGACCTCGGGCACCTCGTGCGGCGGCTCGACCCGGCCTGGGGCGAGACGGACGGCGTCGCGAAGCTGGCGAACGACGACACCTTTCACTTCACGAACTGCAGCCCGCAGCACAAGGACTTCAACCGCAACAAGACGCGCTGGGCCGGGATGGAGGACTACATCCTCCAGCATGCCGACAATCTGAAGTTCAAGGTGAACGTCTTCACGGGGCCGGTCTTCGCACCTGACGACGACGCGTATCGCGGCGTGCAGCTGCCGCGCCAGTTCTGGAAGGTGGTCACGATGGTGAAGACGGACGGTCGGCTCTCGGCGACCGCATATCTGCTGAGCCAGAGTGACCTCATCACCGGCCTGCGCACGCGCGAGCCGTTCTCCTACGGCGCGTACCGAACCTACCAGGTGCCGGTGCGCAAGATCGAGGAGCTCACGGGTCTCTCGTTCGGGGGGCTCGTCGACGCGGATCCGCTGGCGCGTGAGCGCGGCGTTGCGCCGGAGCCGCGTGAGCTGGACCGCTTCGAGGATGCCGTCCTCTAGCTACCTCGATTTCGAGCTCGAGATCGGCCCGGCCGAAGGCGGCGTCTATCCGGTCGCCGTCCTGCACTCGCCGGCCGGCGAGGGCCGCACGAAGATGCGCTTCCCGTTCGACGGGCCGACGCTCACGAACCGGCTGCAGGCGCTCGAGATCGCTCTGCTGCGGTCGAGCGGCGTGCGCCGCCGCGTCGCCACGCGAGAAGAGGAGATCGTCCAGGACTTCGGCCGGCAGCTCACCGAGGCGTTGCTCACCGGGAAGGTGCGGACGTTGTTCGACCTCAGCCGCCGGGAGGCGTACGAAAAGGATGTCGGCCTGCGGCTGAAGCTCCGTGTGCAGGCGCCCGACCTGTCCGTCATCCCCTGGGAGTTCCTCTACGACGAGCAGGAGGACGAGTACCTCGCGCTCGCGCGCAGCACGCCGGTTGTCCGTTACCTCGAGCTGCCGCAGCCGCTCAAGCCGCTGACCGTCACGCCGCCGCTGAAGATCCTGGGCATGATCGCGAGCCCGCGCGATCAGGATCCGCTCGACACCGGCCGCGAACGGAAACGCCTCGAGGACGCCGTCGCGTCGCTGGAGAAGGACGGCCGCGTCGAGCTGACGTGGATCGAGGGCGAGACGTGGCGCGATCTGCAGCGCGCGATGCGGAACGGCGAGTGGAACGTCTTCCACTTCATCGGCCACGGCGCCTACGACGAGGCCAAGGACGAAGGCTTGATCGCGCTCGCGGACGACGGCGGCCGGACGCAGCTCCTGAGCGCCGGGCAGCTCGGCCGGCTGCTCGACGACCACGGCCCCCTCCGGCTCGCGGTCCTGAACTCGTGCGAGGGCGCGCGTGGCGGAACGAAGGAGGTCCTGTCGAGCACGGCGGCCGTCCTGATGCGCCGCGGCGTTCCAGCCGTCGTCGCGATGCAGTACGAGATCACCGACCGCGCGGCGATCGAGTTCACGCGCGCGTTCTACGAGGCGATCGCCGACGGGCAGCCCGTCGACGGAGCCGTGTCAGAGGCGCGGATTGCCGTCAGCCTCGCGCTCGAGAGCACGCTCGAGTGGGGCGTGCCGGTCCTGTACATGCACGCCCCGGACGGCTGCATCTTCTCCGTCGAGCCGGGCTCGATTCCGACAAACGGCAAGGCGATCGCGCCTCCACGCACGCCTGTGCTCGAAAGGCTCCGCGGGTGGGCGAGCGGGCACGCCCGTCTGCTGACGGCCGTCGGTGCGGCGCTCGGGGCCGCGCTCATAGCCGTGATCGCCACGATCGTGTTGGACGGCCACAACGGGGGCGGCACTCCTGTGCCCCAGGGCGAGCCGTCGCTCCGCTGGAAGTTCAAGACCGGCGGCTTCGTGGGATCGTCGCCGGCGATCGACCGCGACCACGTGTTCTTCGGCAGCCAGAACCAGGACGTCTACTCCGTCGCTGCGACGACCGGCACCGAGAAGTGGCATTTCGAGACCGGCAAGATCGTCTTCTCGTCCCCGGCCGTTGCCGACGGCGTCGTCTACGTCGGCAGCCACGACACGAACCTGTACGCGCTGAACGAGAGCTCCGGCAAGGAAAGGTGGCGCACGAGGACGGGCGGCGAGGTCGAGTCGTCGCCGGCGGTGCACGGAAACCTCGTCTACGTCGGGAGCGACGACGGCAAGGTCTACGCGTTCGACCGGACCAGCGGTTTCGAGCGCTGGCGGTTCGAAACAGGCCAGCCTGTCTTCTCCTCGCCGACGGTCGTCGGCCGGACGCTCTATGTCGGCAGTCGCGACGACAATGTCTACGCGCTCGACGCGAGGACGGGCAACAAGCTCTGGCGCTTCACGACGGGCGACGAGGTCTGGTCGTCGCCGGCGGTGGCCGGCGGCGCCGTGTATGTCGGGAGCAACGACCACAACGTCTATGCGCTCGATGCCGCGACGGGCGCCGAGCTGTGGCGCTTCACGACGGGCGGCGTCGTCAGCTCCTCACCGGCCGTCGCCGGCGGGGTCGTGTACGTCGGCAGCTTCGACCACCATGTCTACGCGCTGGACGCGCGCACCGGCAAGCAGAGGTGGCGCTTCCTGACGCAGGACCAGGTCTTCTCCTCACCGACCGTCTCGGACGGCGTCGTGTACGTCGGCAGCCACGACCACAACCTCTATGCGCTCGATGCGCGCACCGGGAAGATGCGGTGGCGGTTCGAGACCGAGAAGCTGGTGGGATCCTCACCCGCGGTGTTCGGCGGCGTCGTCTACGTCGGGAGCGACGACGGCTTTCTCTATGCGGTCGAGATCCCCACGCAGTGACGCGTCAGCGCACGCTGATCCTGTAGCGCAGCGTCAGCGTCGCGCCTTTCGCCGTCACCGTCGACTGGAACTCGAGCGGCTCGCCGCGCAGGAGGCTCGGCCAGCGATACAACCCTCGGGCGCGACCGCGGAACGACACGCGCGCGAGCACCCGAGGCGGCGGTGGCGTCTCCTGGACGAACACGATCTTGAACACCGCCCGGGCGCGGATCGGCCGTCCCTGGAGGTCGGTCACGCGCAGCGTGTAGCGCCAGGCCGTGAGCGCGACCGGACGGTGGCCGGAGGCCGTCAGCGTCGCCTTGAACGGTGCGGCCCGGGCTGCCGTCGTCTGGGCAGGGGCGATCGTCGGCGCCGCGAGCACCAGGACGGCAAACAGGTGCGGCGAGTACGGAACGACCGTGCCCCGATTGTACGACTCGTTCGATGAGCCCGAAAGAGCTCAACACCGTTCTTGCCGCACGCCGTCCGCCGCCGTCGGCGCGCCATCTCCACGTGGCGCGGCTCGTGTCGCTCCTCGTCGTCGTGGCCGGCGCCCGCTATCTCTGGGTGCGCGCGAACATCGGGGTCACGGGCACGTTCGGTGTCGTGTTCTTCACCGTGGAGTGCCTCGCGTTCGGCGTCCTCGTGCTGTCGGCAGCGCTGCTCGCCCGTGCCGGAGGGCGCTCGACGGCCACCCGCGGACCGACGCGCGGAACACTCGACGTCTTCGTCACCGTCTGCGGCGAGCCTGTGGCGATGGTCGAACGCACGCTGCGCGCGGCCCTCGCGATCGAGTACCCGCATCGCACGTATCTCCTCAACGACGGGTTCCTGGCGGGCATGGACAACTGGGAAGAGATCGAGCGCCTCGCGGAGCGATACGGCGTCCGGTCGTTCACTCGCTCCGCCGGGCGGCGCGGCAAGGCCGGGAACCTCAACCATGCCCTGGAGCGGACGGACGGCGACTTCGTCGTCACGATCGACGCCGACCACGTGGCGACTCCGGATCTGGCCGATGAGACGCTCGGCTACTTCGTCGACGAAGCGGTCGCGTTCGTGTGCACGAGCCAGCTCTTCCAGACGACCCGGGCCGACGTCCTCAACAATCGGGAGCCGCTCTTCTACCGCTTCCTGCAGCCGGCCAAAGACGCGGACTCGAGCGCGTTCTCCTGCGGCAACGGGACCGTCTACCGGCGCGCGGCGCTCGAGCGAGTGGGCGGCTTCAGCGAGTGGAACCTCGTCGAGGACCTCCACACGTCATACGTCCTTCACGCGGCCGGCTGGCGAAGCATCTATCACCCGTCGCCGGTGACGATCGGCTCGGCGCCGGAAACGGCGTCTGTGTTCTTGCGCCAGCGCCTGCGCTGGGCGACCGACAGCACGAGGCTGCTGACGCGGGACAGCCCCCTGATCAAGCGCGGACTGTCGCCGATGCAGCGCCTTCACTACCTCCACACGACGAGCTACTACCTGCTGGCCGGTCTCCAGCTGTGCTTCCTCGTCGGCCCGCCGTTGACGGTGTTCCTGGGCATCCCCATCTTCGACACCGACCCGACGTGGGCCTATGCCGTCGCCGCCCTGCCCTACTTCGCCGCGCTCGTCATGTTCCTGGCGATCCACGGCGACGGGCGCGGCTCGCTTCCGATCGTGCAGAGCGCGCTCTTCTCGGCACCTGTGTACGTCGTCGCCGCGGTCCGTGCGATCTTCGGCCTGCGCCCTGACAGCCGGCCGACGGAAAAGGCGCGGCAGCGCTGGTTCTCGCCGCTGCTCGTCCCCCAGATCTGCCTGTTCGCCTTCCTCGGTGGGTCGATCGTCTACGCAGGTGTGCGAGCCGACGGCTCCGCCGTCGTCGCCGTCCTCTGGGCGGCGGTGATGGCCTTCCTGCTCGCGGGGCCGCTCAGCGCCGTCAGCGCCGCCCCTGCCGTCGAGCGGGCAGTCCGAGCGGCTGTCCGCGGCACCGTGGTGCTCGTCGCGGTGCTCGCCGTCGCGTCGCAGCTGGCCGCTCGGAGCGTGGCGGGCGACTGCTCGACGTCGGTGCGCGCGGCGGGTTCGTCGCTCGACCTTCACACCCCGGGTGCGTATTTCGGCATCTCACAGCCGGATCTGCCGGTCTGCGCCCGCGCGATCCGGACGTGGTCGACGACGTACGGCTTCCGACCGGCGATCGTGAACTGGTTCCAGCAGTGGCGGAGCGGCGAGACGCGCTTCCGCGGCGACTGGCTCCGCGCCGTGCGGGCGCAGGGCGCAGTCCCGATGGTCACGTGGGAGCCCTGGCGCAAGCCGGCGAGCGGGTTCCACGATGCGGTGCAACCGTCGTCGCGGCTCGAGCGCATCGCGTCGGGGCGTGACGACGCGTATATCCGCTTGTGGGCGCGCGCGGCCGCGCGCTACCGCGGTCCCATCCTCATCCGGCCGATGCAGGAGATGAACGGCGACTGGTATCCCTGGGCAGTCGCGACGAACGGCAACCACTCCGCGACGTTCGTCGCGGCGTGGCGGCGTATCCACCGGATCTTCGACGCGGCGGGGGCACGCAACGTCCGCTGGGTCTGGACCGTGCACGCGCTCCCCGGGGTCACGCCCCAGTTCGACTCCTACTATCCGGGCTCAGCGTACGTCGACTGGGTCTCGCTGACGGTCTTCAACTGGGGAACGGCCGTCGGCTGGGGCAAGTGGAAGACCTTCGACCAGCTCGTCGCGCCGACGTACTCGGCCCTCGCCCGCTTCGACAAGCCCGTGATGGTGTCGGAGATCGGAACGGTCGCGAAGGGCGGTGACGCAGCGAGCTGGGTCCGGCAGACGATGTCGAGCCTGCAAACGGCGTACCCCGACGTGAAAGCCGTCCTCTGGTTCAGCTACCGCTACTCGCGCTGGGCCGACTTCCGGCTCGCCGGACGATCGGCGAACGCGCTCGCGCGTGCGCTGAGATCGCCCTACTGGCTCGGCGCTGCAGGCGGCAGCGGCGGCAAGTCGAACTCCGGCTCGGGCTCGGCGTCCTCGTCGTCGAGGGCGTCCCAGTCCTCCGCCTCGAAGTAGTCCCCGACGATGTCGTCTGCGTGCGACCCCATTGCGACGAAAAACATGTCGGCCTCGGATGGGAGGGGGAGAATCCCTCGTCCGAGGCCGACACCCGCTTCCGGAGGAGCGGAGGGAGAATGAAGACCTAGGCGGCGCGCTCGAGTCGCTCTTCGACTCGCGCTCTGGCGACGATGTGATCGCGGTCGCCGAAGCGGAGAGCTGCCTTCAGCGCCCGCTCCTCGTCCCAAAGGCGGTCGAGGTGCTCGCTCAGACTCTTGAGCTCGGCCGCAGCCTCGGCGTTGTGCCCTTCGGACAGGACGTGCCACAGCTCCGACCGTCGCTCGCTGATCTCCTCGATCTCTTTGTGGATCTGGTTCCGGGTCATGTCTCTCAAAACGTCGTGGAGGCAGTCCTCATTCCCGGGGGCCGATGAAGAAAACAACCAGTGCCGCCGCCCCGACGATCGCGGCCGCCAGGGCGATCCAGTTCAGCACCGAGACCATCAGCCGTAGCCGAGCTCGGCGAGGCGCTCCTCGTCGATCCCGAAGTAGTGGGCGAGCTCGTGGAGGACGGTCACGCGGATCTCGTGGCGGAGCAGCTCGGGATCGTGGCCGAAATCGGCCTCGAGCGGCCGCCGGTAGATGGTCACCTTCGCCGGCAGGTACGGAGCCTCCTCGAAGAGGCCGAGCAGCTCGGGCTCCTCGGCGTTCTCCTGCTCGACGACGACAGCCACGTTCTCGAGGCCGCGCGCAAGCTGTGGCGGAAGCTCGTCGAGGGCCTGCCTCACCTGCTCCTCGAAGTCCCGCGCCACTAGTACGAGGGTTGCAGCGGCCGGCGCTTCGCCACGAGCCGCACGGTCAGGATGCCGAACGCGAACCCGCCGATGTGGGCGAAGACGGCGACCCCGCCGGTCTGATCCGGGTGCGTCAGCCCGACGCCGCCCTGCCAGGCCTGCAGCAGGATCCAGATCCCGAGGAACCAGATCGCGGGGATCTCCCGGAGAATGAAGAAGAAGATCAGCGTCAGCACCTTTGCCCCCGGCAGCAGCACGAAATAGGCGCCCAGCACACCTGCGATGGCGCCGCTGGCGCCGATGTTCGGGACGCTCGCATCGTGCACGGTGCCGAACACGAGCGTCACGAACGACTGGGTCGCGGCCGCGACCACGCCGGCTGCGAGGTACCAGAAGAGGAAGCGAACGCGGCCGAGCGCGTCCTCGACGTTGTTCCCGAAGACCCACAGGAAGAGCATGTTCCCGAGGATGTGCTCCCAGCTCCCGTGCATGAACATCGACGTGAAGGTGCTCTCCCACCAGGACAGGGTGGCGTGCGTCGCAGGCGCTATGCACGGCCCGTCGATCTTGCAGGGATAGAAGCCGTCTCTGACGAGGTGGTAGTCGAGCCCGCGGCCGCTCAGCTCCCAGAACCAGACGATGAAGTTCGCGACGATGAGCGCGACCGTGACGAGCGGGAACGTCCGCGTCGGGACGTTGTCACGGAGCGGAAGCACGGGGCCGCGATCCTAGTCGGTTCGGTGACTTGACACTTAGACACTGAGGTTTTATTCTGTTGATGTAGTCAGATTCGTGAAAGGAGGAGGAATGGCCACTTTGGTTCGATGGGAGCCTTTCCGCGAGATTGCGACGCTCCAGAACGAGATGAGTCGTTTCATGAACGGCCTCCTCGAGGGGAACGGCCGTACCAATCAGGCCTGGGTGCCTGCGCTCGACGTCTGGGAGACGGAGACCGAGGTGGTCTACGCGCTCGACCTGCCGGGTATCCCCGAGGACAAGATCTCGGTGGAGCTCGACGAGGGCTCGCTGACAATCACGGCCGAGCGTGAGCGCGCGCAGGAGGACACGGACGAACGCTTCTACCGCTACGAGCGTCGGTACGGCACGTTCTCGCGCACGTTCGGCGTGCCGCAGGGCGTGACCGAGAACGACGTGAAGGCCGAGCACAAGAACGGTGTCCTCGAGGTCCACGTCACGAAGCCGGAGCAGCCGAAGCCGAAGCGCATCCAGATCGGCTCGGGTGCCGGCGCCACGATCGAGGGAAAGTCCGAGCAGAAGTAGCGCTTCGAACTTTTGGGGGTCTGACCCTCGGGGTCAGACCCCCAGCCTTTGAGATCGTTGCGGCGTGGACACGGCCGATCTCCTGATCCGCAACGGCACGATCTACGACGGCCGCGGCGGACCGCCGACCGACGGTGACCTTGCGATCACGGGCGATGCGATCGCCGCCGTCGGACGGCTCGAGGGCTGGCGCGGCCGCAACGAGCTCGATGCCGGCGGCCTCGCCGTCGCGCCAGGCTTCGTGAACATGCTCAGCTGGGCGACCGAGTCGCTGCTCGAGGACGGCCGCGCGCAGAGTGACATCCGCCAGGGCGTGACGCTCGAGGTGATGGGCGAGGGCTTCTCGATGGGTCCGCTCACCGAGCAGATGAAGGAGGAGGTCGAGGCGCAGTCGCTGCTCGGGCATCCCGTCGAGTGGACGACGCTCGGCGAGTACCTCGAGCACCTCGAGCGCCGCGGCGTCGCGCCGAACGTCGCGTCGTTCGTCGGCTCGGCGACGGTCCGAGAACACGTGATCGGCGCCGACGACCGCGCACCGACCGACGGCGAGCTCGCCCGGATGCGACAGCTCGTCGTCGATGCGATGCGCGAGGGCGCTGTCGGCCTCTCCGCCGCGCTGATCTACGCGCCCGCGTTCTACGCGCAGACCGACGAGCTGATCGCGCTCGCGCAGCCGGCCGGTCTCTACATCACGCACCTCCGCAGTGAGGGCGACGCACTGCTCGAGGCGCTCGACGAGTTCCTCACGATCGTGCGCAGCGCCGGGGTGCGCGGCGAGATCTACCACCTCAAGGTCGCCGGGCGGAAGAACTGGCCGAAGCTCGAGACGCTGATCGAGCGCGTGGACGCCGAGCAGCGCGAAGGTCTCGAGCTGACCGCCGACATGTACACGTACACGGCCGGGGCAACCGGCCTCGACGGCGCGATGCCGCCCTGGGTGCAGGCCGGCGGCTTCGAAGCCTGGCGCGCGCGGCTGCAGGATCGCGAAACCCGGGCGCGCGTCAGTGCCGAGATGCACGAGCCCACCGACGCGTGGGAGAACATGTTCGAGCTCGCCGGGCCGGAGAACATCAGGCTGCTGGCGTTCAAGAACGAGGCGCTCCGGCCGCTGGCGGGCCAGACGCTCGCGGAGGTCGCGGCCGGGCGTGGCACGCCGCCGGCCGAGACGGCGATGGACCTCGTCGTCGAGGACGGCACGCGCGTCGGCGCCGCCTACTTCACGATGTCCGAGGACAACCTGCGCCGCATCCTCGCGCTCCCCTGGGTGAGCTTCTGCTCCGACTCCGACGCACCGTCGGCGGAGGGACGCTTCCTGCAGTGGAGCAACCATCCGCGTGCATACGGCAGCTTCGCGCGACTGCTCGGAAAGTACGTCCGCGACGAGCGGATCGTCCCGCTCGAGGAGGCGATCCGCCGCTTGACGTCGCTGCCCGCGTGGACGCTGCGCCTGCGGGGACGCGGCCTGCTCGAGCCCGGCTACTGCGCCGACGTCGTCGTCTTCGACCCGTCGCGCATCACTGACCACGCCACGTTCGACGAGCCGCACCAGTACGCGACGGGTGTCGAGCACGTCGCCGTCAACGGGACGCTCGCGGTGCGCGACCGCGACCACACCGGTGCGCTGCCCGGACGTGTCGTGCGCGGACCGCTCTGGTCAGGCGATCCGAGTTCCGCCGCCTGACTCGAGCCCTTCGAAGTTCGTGATCAGCGTCTCGCCGCCGAACGCGAGTGCCGCCTCGACCTTGGGGCGCATCGAGCCCTCCGCGAGCTCCGGGAGCAGCTCCTCCGCGTCGTCGCGGGACAGCTTCGGCAGCCCCTCCTGGTCCGGCTCGCCGAAGTTGCGGTAGACGGCGGGAACCTCGGTCAGGATGATCAGCCGCTCGGCGCCGAGACCGCGCGCAAGCAGCGCCGACGCCCGGTCCTTGTCGATGACGGCGTCGACCCCCGTCAGCCGGTCGCCCCGCCGCACGACCGGGATGCCACCGCCGCCGCACGCCACGACGACGGCGCCGCTGTCGGCCAGGCGGCGGATCACCTCCAGCTCGACGACCTCGAGCGGCTGCGGCGACGGGACCACGCGCCGGTGGCCCCGGTTGGCGTCCGAGACCATTGTCCAGCCGCGCTCGCGCTCCAGCTCCTCCGCCTGCTCGCCCGAGTAGAACGGGCCGATCGGCTTCGTCGGTCGGTCGAACGCCGGATCGTCCCCCGCGACGCGGACGTGCGTCAGCAGGCACGCCGGCGTCGCGTGGGCGCGGAGCTCGGCGGCGATGAGCGCGCCGATCTCGGCCTGCGTCTGCGCCACGGCGAGCCAGAGCGGCAGCGGCGGTGCTTCGTCGGCTGCGCGTTCCTGGCGGATCAGCTCGTTTCCGACCTGCGGGCCGTTCCCGTGCGTGAGCACGATCCCGGGCTGGGCGAGCAGCGGCCGCAGCGCCGTCACCGCCCGGCGGAGGTTCGCCAGCTGCTCCGCGGCCGTGCCGCGTTCACCGGGCCGCATCAACGCGTTCCCGCCCAGCGCTATGACGGTGGCGCTCACACGAGCGCTGGTTCCAGCAGGCCCTTCTCGACGAGCACGTCCTTCAGCGTCGGCTCGCCCATCTCCTGGAGCTTGTACGTGACGCGCAGCGCCGGCTTGTCGAGATCGATCAGGCGGCGCAGGTCGATCGGCGTCCCGATCAGGACGAGCTCCGCGTCGGAGCGCTCGATCGTCTCGCGCAGATCGTCCATCTGCTTCCGCCCGTAGCCCATCGCAGGGAGGAGCGTGCCGACGTTCGGGTACTGCTCGAACGTCTCGGCGATCGTCCCGACCGCGAACGGCCGCGGGTCGACGAGCTCGGACGCGCCGTGCTGTTTCGCAGCGAGCACGGCGGCGCCGTACGTCATCTCGCCGTGGGTCAGCGTCGGGCCGTCCTCGACGGCGAGCACGCGCTTGTCGCGAATCTCCTCTGGATCGCCCTCGACGTCGAACGGCGACGCCGCGAGCACGACGCGTGCGTTCGTCGTGTTCGCGTGGATGGAGTCGAGCACGGCGTCGATCCCTTCCTGTGAGGCGCTGTCGATCTTGTTCACGACGCAGACGTCGGCCATGCGCAGGTTCGTCTCGCCGGGGTGGTAGCGAAGCTCGTGGCCCGGACGGTGCGGGTCGACGACGACGATGTGCACGTCAGGCTTGATGAACGGCGTGTCGTTGTTGCCGCCGTCCCAGAGGATCACGTCCGCCTCCTCCTCGGCGGCGCGCAGGATGCGCTCGTAGTCGATGCCGGCAAACACGAGGTTGCCCTCGGCGAGGTGCGGCTCGTACTCCTCGCGCTCCTCGATCGTCGCGTCGGCCGTCTCCAGATCCTCGTAGCGCTCGAAGCGCTGCACCGTCTGGGCGGCGAGGTCGCCGTACGGCATCGGGTGGCGCAGGACGGCCACGCGCTTGCCGTTCTCGCGGAACAACCGCGCGACGTGCCGCGTCGTCTGGCTCTTGCCGGAGCCCGTACGCACTGCGCACACGGCAACGACTGGCTTGCCCGCAGCGAGCATCGTGTCGTGCGGCGAGATCAGGTGGAAGGACGCGCCCGCGGCGAGCGCGCGCGAGCCGATGTGCATGACGTGTTCGTGGGTGACGTCGGAGTACGCGAACACGACCGAGTCGATCTCGTGCTCGCGCACGAGCTGCTCGAGCGCCGACTCGGGGAGGATCGGGATGCCGTCGGGATAGAGCGAGCCCGCCAGCTCCGGCGGATAGCGCCGCCCGTCGATGTTCGGGATCTGCGTCGCCGTGAAGGCGACGACTTCGTACTCTGGGCGGTCGCGGTAGACGAGATTGAAGTTGTGGAAGTCCCGCCCCGCGGCCCCTGCGATCAGCACTCGGGTCCTGGACATGCATAGAGCATATGCAGCTACGCAGGACGGAGGGACCGGCCTTTAGGGCAGGGCTTCCTTCACTCTCTCTGCCACGGCCTCCATCTCCAGCGTCGAGCCGGTGACCTCCTTCAGCATCTCCTCGGCCCGCATCCGCTGGCCCTCGCCCCAGAGCTCGCGTAGGAGCGAGCCCGCCTCGCGCGACGCGAACCAGCGCGTCCCGAACCTCTCCTTCAGGTACGCGCGGAGCTGGGCCTCGAAGGCCCAGGAGCGGAGATACGAGGAGACGTAGAAGCCGGAGTCGATGTCCGCGAGGTAATTCGCCGGCGTGACGTCGATCTTGAGCGCGTCCGAGAGCAGCTCCGCGTAGCGCGAGCGCATCGTCGTGACGTCCTCCGCCGAGTGGAACTCGATCTCGTACAGGATCTTCGCGGCGTAGCGGCGCACGAAATAGAGCAGCCCGGTTGCGCCTTCGACGGCGTACTCGTTCGGGCGCGCGAAGTCGAGCATGCCCGTGAGCCACGCCGGCTCGTCCGTGAGGTGCTGCAGCAGCATCGCCCAGCCCTCCGTCACGGCGTTGTCGCCGAGTCGCTTCTCCTCCATCGACAGGTCGCGCGACGTGTGCGCGAAGTGCTCGGTGTGGCCCGCCTCGTGGAAGAGCGCGCGCCAGTCGTCAGGGCCGCCGATCGGCTGGATGACGAGCACGACGCGGTCCGGCACCTCGATCGGCGCGCAGAACGCGCGCGGGCTCTTGTTCGGGCGCTCGTCGAGGTCGAGCGTGACGTTCTGCTGCGACTGCAGGTCGATGCCGAGGTCGGCGAGCGTCTTTTCGAGCGCCGGCACCATCCGATCGGCGGGGAACATCTCGTCCCACTCGGGTGCGCGGAACAGGCGCGCCACGTCCCACCGCTGCGCTTCGGCGAGCGACACGCCGACGCGCGCGCGGAAGAGCCTGTCGGCCGCGTCCTCGTACAGCCGCTGCGTCGAATCGAGGAAGTAGCGGCACTGGTCGGCCAGCTCGTCGAGCGCGGACGGCGGCAGCGCCTTGCGGTAAAGCTCGAGGTAGTTCGCGAAGCCGAGGTCGCGCGCTCCGCGCTGGATCACGTGCGCGCCGTCGAGATGGAGCGGGTTCATGTGCTCGTCGAGCAGGTCGTTGGCCCGCGCGTCGAGCTCGCGGCGTCTGTCGCGGTCCGGCTCGTTCGCGAGCGCAGGCCGCACCATCCGGTACGGGATCTCCTCGCCCTCGACGGTGATCGACAGCTCGGACTCGAGCTCGGCGAGCTTCTCCGCGTGATCGCGCGTCAGGTCGCCGAAGTAGCCCTCGCAGGCGAAGCGCCACAGCTCGCGCACGCGGGCGCCGCCGTTGACGCTCAGCCCGATCGACTGCACCTGCTCGAGCTCCGTCAGGTTCTTGTGGCGTTCGTAGATCGGCGTGAGGTCGAACGAGTCCTTCAGGCCGGCGTAGTGGAGATAGAACTCCTCGTCGAGCTCCGCGATGAAGCGGTCGGCCTGTTCGCGGTAGGCGTCGAGCTCGCGGTCGGAGAGCGGGATGGCCGGCATGCGTTACCGAGGCGCCGACTCGGCGGCGCCGCAGAGAGGCCGTGCGCGTGCGGCCGATTTACGCACCATCTTGGCTGGGCCCCTTCGGCGACTTCGTGTGCATCGGCCTAGGATACGCAGGCCGTGCAGGAGATCCGACTGAAGACCGACCGCCGGACCCAGCTGGTCGACATCACGCGGCAGGTGCAGGACGCGCTCGGCGACACGAACGGCGCCGCGGCCGCGCTTGTCTACGTCCCGCACACGACGGCGGGCGTGACGATCAACGAGGGCGCCGATCCGGCCGTGGCCGCCGATCTCGAATCGGCACTCGAGAACGTCGTCGACGACGGCTGGGAGTGGAAGCACGTCGAGGATCCCGACGGCCCCAACGCGCCCTCGCACGTTCGGGCGTCGTTGATGAGCCCGCAGATCCTCGTCCCGCTCGACAGCGGCAAGCTTGCGCTCGGCCGCTGGCAGGGCATCTTCTTCTGCGAGTTCGACGGCCCCCGCGACCGCAAGGTCTACGTCACGGCCCTTCGCTAACCGAGCGAAAGCTTCGCTTTCGCTCGGTGGACGGTTCGCCGCGCCGCGGTGAACGCGCGCGAGCGAAGCTCGCGCGCTTCTTGCTGCTGGGCGGTTGTTCCCTTCCGTGCGGCGCGCGCAGGCTGCGCGTGCGCGCGCCGCATCAGTTCGCCTCCGCGGAAGCTGCGCTTCCGCTCCGGCCTTGACGGGGTCTGACCCCAGCAGTTCGAATCGAAAGCTTCGTTCGGCGGTTGGGATCTCGCCGCGCGTGAGCCTGGGGTCAGGCCCCTCCGGGG
>DATIDT010000059.1:0-11368 GCA_035456125.1 Gaiellaceae bacterium | reverse complement strand
ACCAGGACCTGCCGACGAGCGTGTTCATTCCGGTCGTACACTGGAATGTCGAGCTCTCGTACGGCTGGTACGTGCTGCTCTTCCTCGTCATTGCCGGAACCGTGAACGGCGTCAACCTGACCGACGGGATCGACGGCATGGCTGCGGGCACGGGGATCATCGCGCTGATCACGTTCACCGCGATCTCGGTGGTGACGTACATCCGCTCGGGCAATCCGAACCACCGCTTCGACAGCCGGCTCGACCTTGCGATCGTCGGCGCGGCATTGATCGGGGCTGCGATCGGGTTCCTCTGGTACAACGCGTTTCCCGCCGAGGTGATCATGGGCGACACGGGCTCGTTCTCGATCGGCGGCGCGCTCGCCGCGATGGCGATCTTCACGAAGACGATCTCGCTCCTGCTGTTGATCGGCGGCATCTTCCTGATCGAGGCGCTGTCGGTGATCATCCAGGTGATCTCGTTCAAGTACTTCCATCGGCGCGTGTTCCTGATGGCGCCGATCCATCACCACTTCGAGATGAAGGCGTGGTCGGAGACGAAGATCATGGTGCGCTTCTGGATCATCACGGCGATCCTGTGCGCCCTCGGCTTCGCGCTCTTCTACCGCGACTTCACCTTCTTCCGGCGCTGAGCGGCGAGCTCGACCAGTGGGCGGAGTGGCTCGTCCGCACGCGCTTCGCGGGCTGGCCCGAGCAGGAGGTGGCCGCCGCGCTCGAGCAGCTCGCGAGCCACCGCGACCGCGTGCTCGACGGCGCAGCGGTGTCCCCAGGCAACAGGCTCGCCGACGTCGGCGCCGGTACCGGGCTGCTGACGCTCGCTGCCGTCGAGCGCGTCGGGCCCGACGGCGACGTGCTCGCATTCGACATCTCCGTCGACGCGCTCGAGGAGCTGCGCGCGCACGCGACGGCGCCGAACATCTCCTACTTCGTCGGCAGCGCCGACGTGCTGCCGCTGCCGGACGCGAGCGTCGACGTGATCGTGACACGCTCGGTCCTCATCTACGTCGACGACAAGACCGAGGTGGCGCGCGAGTTCGCGCGCGTGCTGCGCGGCGGCGGCCGCGTTTCGCTGTTCGAGCCGATCAACAGCCGCAACCTCATGCTCACGGACGCGGTGGACTTCACGCCGCTGGGCGAGCTGGGCGACCGCCTGCGCGCGTTGAACGACGAGCTCTACGCGAACCCGGGCGATCCGATGCTCAACTTCGACGAGTCCGACCTGGAGCGCTCCTTCGAGGCGGCCGGTCTCGATGTCGCCGTCGACCTCGGCGTGGACGAGGACGAGCTGCCGGCCGAGCGCTACCTGAACCAGGTCGGCGCGCCGGGACGGCCGACGGTGCTCGAGCGCTGGCACGCCGCGTTCCCGCCCGGAGATGTCGAGCGGCTGGTCGACTTCGTCGCCGGACGCACCATCCCCTGGCGCGTAACCCACGCCTTCCTCACGGCCGCCAAGCGATGAGGCTGCCGCGCCGCGCCCTCGTCGTCGGCCTCGCCCGTTCGGGACAGGCCGCGTGTCTGGCACTCGCGCGCCACGGCGTGCCCACGATCGCGGTCGACCGCTCGGAGACTCTCGACGCCGGAAGGCTTGCCGACGCAGGCGTCGAAGTCCACCTGGGGACGGAGGAGGATCGGTTGCTCGACGGAGTCGACTTGCTCGTCAAGAGCCCCGGGGTGCCGGGCGAGTCGCCGCTGCCTGCCGCCGCGCGCGACCGCGGCATCCAGATCTGGAGCGAGGTCGAGCTCGGGTTCCGCCTTCTGCGCAACCCGTTCCTCGGTGTCACCGGAACGAACGGGAAGACGACCACCAGCGAGCTGCTCGGCGCGATCTTTCGTGCAGCCGATCGACCGGTCGCCGTCGCCGGCAACATCGGCCGCCCCGTCACGGCGCTCGACGGCGCGATCGAGGACGACGCCTGGATCGTGTGCGAGCTCTCCAGCTTCCAGCTCGAGGACGTGCACCGCTTCCGTCCGCGCGTCGGCGTGCTGCTCAACGTCGAGCCCGACCACCTCGACCGGCACGGCACCTTCGACGAATACCGGGCGGCGAAGCTCCGCATGTTCGAGAATCAGACGGAGGCCGACGCCGCCGTCGTCCCCCACGGCTTCGGCGCGATCCCCGGCGGCGCCGTGCACGTCGAGTTCGGTGCCGACGACGAGCTTCCGGCCGAGCCGCTCATGGCAGGCGCGCACAACCGCGAGAACGCGGCGGCGGCGACCGCTGCCGCCCGCGCCGCAGGGATCGCCGACGACGCCGTCGCCGAGGCGCTGCGCACGTTCCGCGGCGTAGAGCACCGGCTCGAGCTCGTCGCGGAGATCGACGGCGTCCGCTACGTCAACGACTCGAAGGCGACGAACACCGCCGCAGCCCGACGTGGCATCGAGGCATATGCCGGCCAGCCGCTGCGGCTGATCCTCGGCGGATCGCTCAAGGGCGAGTCGTTCGAGGAGCTCGCCGAGTCGCTGCCGGCGAGCGTGCGGTCGATCGACCTGATCGGCGAGGCGAGCGACCAGCTCGCGGCTGCGCTCGGACGCGCCGGTCGCCTCTATCGGCGCTCGCGCGACCTGGCGACGGCCGTCGGCGCCGCCGCAGGCGACGCGGAGCCCGGTGACGTCGTGCTGCTCTCACCCGCCTGCGCGAGCTACGACCAGTTCCGCGACTACGAGGAACGCGGTGACACGTTTCGCCACCTCGTCGGAGAGCTCTGGTGAAGAGAGGACAGCTCGAGTCGCACGTGCTCGTGCTCGTCACGCTCGGCCTGGTCGCATTCGGCCTCGTGATGGTGTACAGCGCGACGTCGGCGCCGGCGGCGCTCGCGCAGACCGACCCGATGTCCTACTTGAAGAAGCAGGGCAGCTACGCGCTCTTCGGGGTCATCCTGATGATGGGCGCCTCGCGCTTCGACTACCGCCGTCTGCGCCTGCTCGCGCCGGCGTTCGTGCTGACCGCGCTCACGGGCTGTCTCGCCGTGCTCGCGATCGGCGCGCGCATCAACGGCGCGCGCCGCTGGATCGAGCTCGGCCCGGCGACGTTCCAGCCGTCGGAGCTCGCGAAACTCGCAATCGCCGTGTGGGCGGCCGCCTACCTGTCGCGCCGCCCGGCGCCGCGCACGTTGCGCGAGCTGTGGCGCCCGATCGGGTTGCTGCTCGGGCTCTTCTGCGTGCTGATCCTCGCAGAGCCCGACCTCGGCACGGCGATCGCGCTCGTGCTCGTCGTGCTCGCCGTCCTCGTCGCGTCCGGCACACCGGGCGCGACGCTCGCCTGGGCCGGCGGGATCACCGTGTCGCTCGGGCTGCTCGCGATCTGGTTCGAGCCGTACCGGCGTGCGCGCATCTTCAGCTTCGTCGACCCGTGGAAGGATCCGCAGGGGGCCGGCTTCCAGACCGTCCAGGCGCTGATCTCGCTCGGCTCGGGCGGGCCGTTCGGGGTCGGCCTCGGCCACGGCGTGGCGAAGGTCAACTACCTCCCGGAGGCGCACACCGACATGATTCTCGGCGTCATCGGCGAGGAGCTCGGACTGGTCGGCGTCGCCGCGGTGCTGGCCGCGTTTGTCGTGTTCGCCTGGGCCGGCCTGCGCGTCGCGCTCAACTGCAAGGATCCGTTCGGCAAGCGCCTTGCGGTCGGAGTGGTCGCGCTCGTGAGCGGTCAGGCGGTGATCAACCTCGCGGCCGTGCTCGGGCTCGCGCCGCTCACCGGTATCCCGCTGCCGCTGATCTCGTACGGCGGCTCCAGCCTCATCGTGACGCTGCTCGCCGTAGGCGTCCTCCTTAACATCGCCGGAGGTGGAGCACGGGCGAGAGCTGCGGTGCCTGATCGCGGCCGGGGGAACGGCGGGACACGTCGCGCCGTCGCTCGCGGTCGCGGAGGCGCTCCAGCGGCGCGGCGTGCACGTGACGTTCGCCGGGTCGCCGGATCGCATCGAGGCGCAGCTCGTCCCTGAAGCCGGCTACGAGCTCGACACGTTCCGCATCTCCGGGTTCCCGCGCCGGCCGTCGCTTGCGCTCGCTCGCGCGCTCCTGCTCGCAGGAGCGGCGCCGCGCGCGTGCAAGCGGATCCTGCGACAGCGACAACCCGACGTCGTGCTCGGCGGCGGCGGCTACGTCGGCGGCCCGATGGTGTACGCGGCGTCGCGCCTGCGCATCCCGGCGGCGCTGATGGAGGCGGATGCATATCTCGGCTTCGCGAACAGGCTCGCCGCGCCGTTCGCAAAGCGTGTCTTCCTGTCGTTCCCGATCGACGGACGGAGCGCGCCGAAATACCGCGTGACGGGCAGGCCGATTCCCGCGCGATCGCGCGCAGTCCCGCGAGACGAGGCGCGGGAGCTGTTCGGGCTGCCGCGCGAGGGGCCGGTGCTGCTCGTCTTCGGCGGTTCGCTCGGGGCGGCGCTGCTGAACGATCTCGCCGTCGACGCGTTCGGCCGAGAAGGACCGCCGGCCGTCCTGCATCTCAGCGGCACGCGTGACTACGACCGGCTGCTGCCGCGCGTGGCGCGGCCCGACTACCGCCTCTACGCCTTCACGGAGGAGTTCGGTGCGGCGCTCGGTGCGAGCGATCTCGTGCTCGCGCGTGCGGG
The DNA here is from genome assembly GCA_035456125.1 of Gaiellaceae bacterium. Taxonomy (GTDB): domain Bacteria; phylum Actinomycetota; class Thermoleophilia; order Gaiellales; family Gaiellaceae; genus 3-1-20CM-4-69-9. The sequence goes on along the minus strand of DATIDT010000059.1, from coordinate 6,797 downwards.
CGGCTCGGTCTGGGAGCTGGCGGCCGCAGGAAAGCCGGCCGTGCTGATCCCGGGCTCGTTCGCGACAGGCGACCACCAGACGAAGAACGCGCGCTACTTCGAGGCTGCCGGCGCGGCAGTCGTCGTTCCCGAAGACGCAACGGCTCGCGCGCCGGACCTCGTGCGTTCGCTGTTGGACGATCCGCTGCGGCTGCGTGAGCTGTCCGAGGCGATGCTGCGCGTGGCGCGCCCGGACGCCGCGGACGAGATCGCCGAGGAGCTGCTTGCTCTCGCCACTTGAGGGACGGCGCCTGTGGCTCGTCGGCATCGGCGGCGCGGGCATGAGCGCCTACGCCGCGCTCGCGCGTGCGTGGGGCGCCGACGTGCGCGGCTGGGACCGTGTGCGGACGCCGTACCTGAACCACCTCGAGGGGATCGAAGTCACGATCTCCGATGAGCCGCCCGAGCCTCCGCACGGTTGGGAGGTCTTCGTGTCCAGCGCCTTCGCCGACCGCGTTGCCGGCCGGACGCGGGCGGAGCTGCTCGCGGAGCTGGTCTCGCTTCGCGAGTCCGTCGTCGTCGCCGGCGCGCACGGCAAGACGACGACGGCCGGAATGATCGCGTTCTGCCTGCAGCGCCTCGGGCGCGATCCGGCGTGGCTGATCGGGGCCGACATCCCGCAGCTCGGCGGCAACGCGGGCACGGGCGGCGGCTGGCTCGTTGTCGAGGGCGACGAGTCCGATCGGACGATCGCGGCCCTGCGGCCCGAGCTCGCGGTCGTGACGAACGTCGACCTCGACCATCACTCCACATTCGCCTCCAGAGCCGAGGTCGAGGCGCTGTTCGACGAATGGCTTCTCCACGTCCCGGACGTGGTGCGAGGCGAGCGGCTGCCACGGTACGACGGCCCTCTGACACTTCCCGGCGAGCACAACCGGCGCAACGCCGCCTGTGCGCTCGTCGCGCTCGAGCGGATCGGGCTCTCGCATGCAGACATCGCGCCGGTGCTGGCAGAGTTCGCCGGCGCCGGGCGGCGCCTGGAGCGCCGCGGCGGAGCGGGCGGCGTCGAGGTCTACGACGACTACGCGCACCACCCGGCCGAGGTCGCAGCGACGCTCGCGGCCGGTCGCGCCGACGGGCGCCTGCTCGTTCTCTTCCAGCCGCACCTGTACTCGCGCACGCGCCACCTCGCGTCGGAGCTGGCCGCAGCGCTCGCCGCTGCCGATGTCGTCGCGGTCACGGACGTGTACGCGGCGCGCGAGACGCCGATCGCCGGCGTGAGTGGAAAGCTCGTCGTCGACGCACTTGCGGAGCGGCGGCCGGGCATGCCGCTGGCGTGGACGCCGGAATGCGAGGACGGCGCGCGCTTCCTCGCCGCGCACGCCCGGCGGGGCGACCGCGTGTTGACGATCGGTGCGGGAGACGTCGACCGCGCCGGACCGCTGCTGGTGGAGCTGCTCGCTTGAACATCGAACGGGACGTCGTCCTCTCGCGCTTCACGACCCTCGGAACCGGCGGGCCTGCCGCCGCGTTTGCGCGACCGGAGACGCTGGACGAGCTGCAGGGGGCGCTCCGCTACGCCCGCGAGCATGAGCTGCCGGTCGCCGTCGTCGGTCTCGGCTCGAACCTGCTGGTCGCGGACGCCGGGTTCGACGGGCTCGTGCTGAAGCTGGCGGGCGAGCTCACGCGGGTGGACGTGCGCGGCGACTTGCTCGCCGCAGGCGGCGGCGCGCCGAACGCCGTCGCGCTGCACCGCGCGCGTGCGGCCGGGCTCGGCGGCTTCGAGTTCGCGTGCGCGATTCCGGGCACCGCCGGCGGCGGCGTTCGCATGAATGCAGGCGCGTACGGCGGCGACTGGGCGGGGATCCTCGAGCGTGCGCTCGTTGTCGACGCCGACGGCCCGGGCTGGCGCGTGCGCGACGAGCTCGGGCTCGAGTACCGGCGTTCCGGTCTGCGGACAGGGGAGGTCGTGGCCGCCGTCGAGTTCCGGCTGACGCCGCGTCCCGCCGCGGAGATCAAGGCGCTCGTCGCCGACCTCCAGGCACAGCGCAAGGCGGCCCAGCCCACGAACAAGCGCACGTACGGCAGCGTCTTCAAGAACCCGCGCCACGAGCTGAGCGCCGGGCGAATGCTCGAAGCGTGCGGGCTCAGGGGCCACCGCATCGGCGGCGCGCAGATCTCACCGCGGCACGCGAACTTCATCGAGAACGCCGACGGGGCACGCTCGGCCGACGCCCTCGCGCTCATGGCCGAAGCGCGCCGCCGGGCCAAGGAACAGTACGGCGTCGAGCTCGAGCACGAGGTCGTGTTCCTCGGCGAGCTGGAGCTGCCGCCGCTGAGGTAGGACCCGCGCGCGGCACGGCGAACTCCCGGGGGTGGGCGAGAAGGTCCTTCCGCTGCCGCGCCGGCACCGCGCCGACGTTGCACGCTATGTGCCGTCCGGCCGTTCGATCGTCGTCGGGCTCGCGCTCCTCCTGATCGCAGGCGGTTTGTACGGGATCGCGCGCGAAACCTCGATGTTCGCCGTCGAGACGGTGCGCGTCGAGGGTGCGCCGCCGTCGCTTGCGGCGGACGTGCGGCGCGAGCTCAGCCGCTACGACGGCCGCAGCCTCGTCGGCCTCGACGCCGCCTCCGTCGCTCACCGCGTCGCCGGCCTGCCCGCCGTGCGCTCCGCGACCGTCGACCGCGCCTTTCCGCACACCCTCAGCGTCCGCATCGTTCCGGAGCTCGCGGTTGCCGTCGTGCGACGCGGCCCCGACTCCTTCCTCGTGTCCGCGCGCGGCCGCGTCATCGCGCCGGTCGACGGCGGGACGCATCGCGAGCTCCCGCGCATCTGGCTCCCGGCGTCGACCGCGGTCGACATCGGCTCGTTTCTCGGCGGCGAGGACGGCGGCCTCGCGGCCCGCTCGCTCGCCGCATTCGTCGGCAGCGGCTTCCCCGGGCGCGTCACGTTCGTACGGGCGCTTGACGGGCAGATCACGCTGGGGCTGCGGGGCGGCCTCGAGATCCGTCTCGGCGTGCCGGTCGCTCTCCGGCTGAAGATTGCGATCGCGCACAGCATCGTGCCGTCCCTCGCGCTGCCGGCCGCCGGGGGGCCCGACTACCTCGATCTCGCCGTGCCCGAGCGGCCCGTCGCCGGAACCAACCCTCAACCCGCAGGTTGAGGTTGAGGGTTGTTGCCGTTGACAGCGGGGTGGCGCGTGCGTACCCTCGGGCGGAGGCAGAGCTCGACAGCCCCAACGCTCCACCAAAGCTTGAGGTCGAGCAACCGATGACGACATGAGCCAGACAGGCAACTACCTCGCGGTCTTGAAGGTCGCCGGTGTCGGCGGCGGCGGGACGAACGCGGTCAACCGCATGGTCGACGCCGGTCTCTCCGGCGTCGAGTTCATCGCGGTGAACACCGACGCTCAGGCGCTCCTGATGGCGGACGCCGACATCAAGATCCAGGTCGGCGCAGACGTCACCCGCGGGCTCGGCGCCGGCGCCGATCCAGAGGTCGGGTTGGCCGCCGCCCAGGAGAGCCGCGACGAGCTGAAGGAGGCGCTGAAGGGCGCGGACATGGTCTTCATCACCGCAGGCGAAGGCGGCGGCACCGGCACCGGTGGTGCGCCGATCGTCGCGGAGATCGGGCAGGAGATCGGCGCGCTCACCGTCGGCGTGGTGACGCGGCCGTTCGGCTTCGAAGGCCGTAAGCGAGCCGAGCAGGCTGAGCGCGGAATCGACCAGCTGCGAGACCGTGTCGACACGCTGATCGTGATCGAGAACGACCGGCTGCTCCAGGTCGTCGAACGACAGACCTCCGTCGTGGAAGCATTCCGGATGGCCGACGACATCCTTCGCCAGGGAGTCCAGGGCATCACCGACCTGATCACCGAGCCCGGGCTCGTCAACCTCGATTTCGCCGACGTCCGCACGATCATGCGTGATGCCGGCTCCGCCCTGATGGGCATCGGCCGCGCGGCCGGAGAGAACCGCGCCGCGGAGGCCGCCCGCTCGGCCGTTTCGTCGCCGCTGCTGGAGGCCTCGATCGAGGGTGCCACCGGCATCCTCCTGAACGTCACCGGCGGCTCCGACATCGGGCTGTTCGAGGTGAACGAAGCGGCGGAGGTCGTGACCGGCGCGGCCGACCAGAACGCGAACGTGATCTTCGGCGCCGTGATCGACGACGCGATGGGCGGCGACGTGCAGGTCACCGTGATCGCCACTGGCTTCGGCGGCCAGAGCCGCCGGAAACGCCGCCGCGAGGCCCCGGCCCTGGATCGCCCGGTGCCGACCACCACGGCCTCCGAGGCGTTCGACGTCTCGCAGGACGTCCTCGACGTCCCGTCGTTCCTTCGCGAAGACTCCTAGGTTTGAGGAGCGCCGCGGCGCGGTAAGGATCGGGTGCCCTCTTGGGGTTCATCCTCCCCGGTTGGCCCCACGACCCGGTCAGTCGCTCCGGTTGCGTCTCGTAGAGGCACAGCCGGAGCGACACCTTTCTAAGGCTCGTTAGCATCGGCGCGATGGCTCAGACCCTGCAGCGCACTCCGATCCACGACCGGCACGTCGCCCTCGGAGCGCGGATGGTGCCGTTCGCCGGCTGGGAGATGCCGGTGCAATACGAGGGCGTCATCCCGGAGGTGCGGGCCGTGCGCCGCGACTGCGGCGTCTTCGACGTGTCGCACATGGGTGAGCTCGAGGTGGAGGGGCCGCGCGCGCCGGATCTCCTCCAGGCGACGCTCTCCAACGACCTCGCGCGCCTCGAGCCGGGCAACGCCCAGTACACGCTGCTGACGAACGAGCGCGGCGGCATCGTCGACGACCTGATCGTCTACAAGCTCGACGACTTCCGCTATCTCCTGATCGTCAACGCCTCGAACCGCGACGACGACTTCCGCTGGCTGAAGGAGCGCGAGGTTCCGGGGTCGGACGTGCGCGACGTCTCGGAGGAATACGCGCTGCTCGCCGTCCAGGGCCCGCGAGCGATCGAGCGCCTCGCGCTGCCGGCGGCGAAGGCGTTCACGTTCGCGGAGGGCGAGATCGACGGCATCCAGTGCATGGTCAACCGAACCGGGTACACGGGCGAGGACGGCTGCGAGCTGTTGGCGATGGCCGAGGACGGAGCCGAGCTCTGGAACCGCGTGCTCGCACGCGGCGCCGTGCCGTGTGGTCTCGGCGCGCGCGACACGCTCCGGCTCGAGGTCTGCTATCCGCTCCACGGGAACGACATCACCCCGGAAACCGACGCGATCTCGGCAGGCCTCGCCTGGGCGTGCGCGCTCGACAAGGAGTTCACCGGGGCGAACGAGCTGCGAGAGATCAAGGCACGCGGGCCGGAGCGCAAGCTCGTCCCCTTCGTGATGGAGGAAAAGGCGGTGCCGCGACAGGGCATGGCCGTCGAAGGCGGCGGCGACGTCACGTCCGGCACGCACTCGCCGATGCTCGACCGCGGCATCGGGCTCGCGTACCTGCCGGCGGAGCGAGCCGTCTCGGACATGGAGATCTCGATCAACGTCCGCGGCCGGACGCGCCGCGCGCGTGTCGTGAAGCGCCCGATCTACAAGCGAGAGGAGAGTGCCTAGTTGGCCGCGACCGAGACGTACCCGGACGACCTCAAGTACCACAAGGAGCACGACTGGGCCCGCATCGAAGGAGACGAGGCCGTGCTCGGCATCACCTGGTTCGCGCAGGACGCGCTCGGCGAGCTCGTCCACTACGAGCCCCCGAACGTCGGCGACACGGTCGCGCGCGACAGCAGCTACGGCGAGGTCGAGTCCGTGAAAGCAGTCTCGGACCTGATCGCGCCGTTGTCGGGCGAGGTGCTCGAGGTCAACCAGAAGATCGTCGACGAGCCAGAGACCGTCAACGCCGACCCATACGGTGAGGGCTGGCTCGTGCGGATCCGTCTGAGCGACCCGTCGGAGGCCGGCAGCCTCCTCGACGTCGACGCCTACAAGCAGATCGTCGCCGAGTCCTAGGTTGAGCTACCTCTCACTGACGGAACGCGACCGCGAGGAGATGCTCGCAACCATCGGCGTCTCCTCGGTCGAGGAGCTGTTCCGCGACATTCCCGCAGAGGTTCGGTTCGACCGCGAGCTCGCGCTCGACCCGCCGCTCGGAGAGCAGGAGCTCTCGCGTCACCTCGAGGAGCTCGCAGCTCGGAACATCGACACCTCACGCGAGCTCTCTTTCTTGGGCGCCGGCATCTGCGACCACTACGTGCCGGCGATCGTCGACGCCGTGCTCCAACGCGGCGAGCTTCTGACGGCCTACACGCCGTACCAGCCGGAGATGAGCCAGGGTGTCCTCCAGGCAATCTTCGAGTACCAGACCGCGATCTGCGAGCTCACCGGGATGGACGTTTCCAACGCGTCCGGCTACGACGGTACGACGGTCGCGGCCGACGCGTGCTACGTCGCCAAGCATGCGACGGGCCGAGGGAAGGTCGTCATCACCGAAGCGACGAACCCGCAGGTTCGGCAGGTCGTGAAGACGTACGCACCCGGCTTTGGGCTCGAGATCGTTGAAGTGCCGCACCGGGACGGCGTGACGAACCCTGACGAGCTGCGTCGAGCCGCGGAGGATGCCGCGTGCGTCATCTTCCAGCAGCCGAACTTCTTCGGCTGCCTCGAGGCGGCTCCCGAACTCGCGGCTGCCGCCGCCGACGCCGATGCGCTGCCGATCGCGCATGTCGATCCCGTCTCCCTCGGCGTGCTCGAAGCCCCAGGACGCTACGGATGCGCGCTCGCGATCGGAGAAGGACAGGGGGCCGGAAACCCGATGTCGTTCGGCGGGCCGCACTACGGCTTCATCGCCACGAAGCTCGACCACACCCG
>DATIDT010000058.1:0-2224 GCA_035456125.1 Gaiellaceae bacterium | reverse complement strand
AGGATCGCGAGCGTGACGTTGTAGTGCTGCCGCCCGCCCTCCACGTTCGGCAGCCTAGCCGCCGCGGTCGGCGCCTCTCAGCGGCGGGCGAAGCCGACTTCGGCCAGCGTTCTCAGCAGCCACAGGCCGCTGACGAACGTGTAGACGAAGACCGGCAAGAGCAGCGCGAGGACGCCGACGAGCTGCCGGGCAGCGCCCGCGCTGTCGGTGATCACGCCGCCGGCGGCGACGCTGACGAGGTTCAGCAGGACGCACGCGACGGCGACGTGCGCGATGCGCCAGCCCGTCGACGCCGGCCGCAGCTTCTCGAAGCGTGCGTCCGACCAGATCGCGAGCAGGAACGCGCTCAGCACGAGCGTCATCGTGAAGCTCATCGCGCGACTCCGACGGCCAGCGACACGACGTACGCGAGGAGCACGAGCGCGGCTACGACGTCCGCGCGCAGGCGCGGGGCCTGTGCTGCTTTCGCCCTCGGGCGCGGCGCCTCGCTAAACGACGCCACAGCGACTCCGTGTCCAGCTTCCCCTCATCCCACGTCGGAGTATGGGACGGGGGCGGCGCGGCGGCCCTAGACCAAGGTCCGAACTGTCCGAGCCGTGCGGCTGTTACGCCGGCTGCTCTTCGACGAGCGGTACCGCGCGGGAGCGGAGCCAGACGAGCGCCGAGACCGTCAGCCCGGCAACCCCGGCAACGCCGAAGCCGAGCTCGGTGCCGCCGGCGGCGGTCAGCCAGCCCATCAGGATCCCGCCGGCCGTTCCCGTCCCGGCGAAGGCGAAGAAGTAGAGGCCGATCAGCCGTCCGCGCAAATGATCAGGCGAGCTCAGCTGGACGAGCGAGTTCGCGTTCGACGACCACGTCGTGAAGGAGATCCCGCCGAGGAAGAGGAGCGCGGCGATCGCCACGGTCGAGTGCAGCGGCGCAATCAGGAGCTCCGACAGGGCGAAGCCGGCCGTTCCGATGACCGTCGTCGCCATCGTCGCGCGGGCGATGTTGGCGGACACGAGCGCTCCGATCAGCGCGCCGACGCCGAACACGGCGGAGAGGATCCCGAACACCTGCGGGCCGGAATGCAGCGTCTGCTTCGCCAGCACGGGCAGCAGGACGTTGAAATTCAGGCAAAAGGTGCTCATCACGGCGACGAGGACGAGTACGAGCAAGATCTGGTCGTCACTCCGCGCGTAGGAGATGCCTTCCTTCAGGCCGCGCAGCAGCGTGCGCGGGCGGTCGCGCCGTTCGACCGCGTGAAACTCCTCCGGCCGCATCAGCACCAGCCCGACGATCACCGCGATGTAGCTGACCGCGTTGACGGCGAAGCAGACGCCGGCTCCGGCCGCGGCGATCAGGACGCCGCCGAGCGCCGGGCCGAAGATGCGCGCGCCGTTGAAGACGCCGGAGTTGAGGCTGATCGCGTTCGGCAGCTCCTTCGGTCCGACCATCCGGAACGTGAGCGACTGGCGCGACGGCGCGTCGAGAACCTGCACGAGACCCATCAGCGCGGCGATCACGTAGACGTGCCACGGCTGTGCCACGCCGGTGAGCGCGATCACCGCCATCGCCGACGCGAGAAACATCTGCGTGCACTGCGTCGCGATCACCGTCTTCCACGAGTCCAGCCGGTCGACGACGACGCCGGCGACGAGGCTGAAGAACGTGAACGGCATGAACTGGCACAGCGCCAGGATCCCGACGGCCACGGGCGAGTGCGTCAGCGAGAGAACGAGCCAGGCCTGCGCGACGCGCTGCATCCACGTCCCGATGTTCGAGATCACCTGGCCGGAGAAGAAGAGACGGTAGTTGCGGTGCTTGCGCACGCTCAGGAAGGTGCGCGCCCCGGCGCGGAGGATTGCAGCGGTCAGGAGCGCTCCTCCAGCTCGAGCAAGTGCGCGAGCGGCTCGATCGCGGCGTCGAGCGCCTCGAGCTGCTCGCGCTCGAGCTGCCCCAGACGCTCTGCGAGCCAGGCGGTGCGCTTCGACTTGACCGAACGCAGCACCTTGTGCCCGGCAGGGGTCAGCGAAAGGCCGACCCGGCGCTGGTCGCCCTCGACCGGCGCACGCTGGACGAGCTCGGCGTCCTCGAGCCTCGTGATGAACTTGGACATGCCTGGAACGGACATCCGCTCGATCGCTGCCAGCTCGCGCATGCCGATCCCCGGCCGCGTCTTGATCTGGACGAGGAGCCCGACCTGGCCGCCGGTGACGCCGAGCGAGTGGATCTCGCGCCGTAG
>DATIDT010000057.1:0-30153 GCA_035456125.1 Gaiellaceae bacterium | reverse complement strand
GACACGTTCTGCCCGCTCGGGCCAGTCGTCGTGACCGTGGACGAGATCTCCGACCCTCAGGCGCTCGCGCTTCGCACGCGGGTGAACGGCGAGGTGATGCAGGACTCGTCGACCGCGGAGATGCTCTTCGGCGTCGCCGAGCTGCTCGCGTTCTGCTCCCGCAACTTCACGCTCGCGCCGGGCGACCTGCTGCTGACCGGTACGCCGTGGGGCTGCGGCTACTTCATGGAACCGCGGCGCGCTCTCCAGGTGGGAGACATCGTGGAATGCGAGGTCGAGGGCATCGGCGTGCTGCTCAATGCCGTTGTCGCTTGCTAACGGACGATCTGCGGGTCCGTGAAGACGTCGAGCGCGTCGCGGCTCGTCGTCGAGAACTCCGAGACGATCGCGCCCTCGTCGCCGGCCTCGAACGAGTGCAGGGTGTTCGGCGGCACCGTGTGCTGCTCGCCGGGCGCGAGCACGATGTCGCCGGCCCCCTCGACGTGGAGGCGCACGATGCCGCGCCGCACGCGGAACGTCTCCTCCTTGCCCGGCTCGCCGGCGACCGGCGGATGCCGGTGCTCGGGGCAACGCTGGTGGGGGAACAGGACGAGCTCCTTTGCGCACACGCGATCCGTGTTCACGTACACGACGATCTGAAGCCCGATTTCTTCGAGTCGCCCCAGCCCGAAATCGGCGACTTCGATCTGCCCGCGCTCGAGCGGCGTCAACACGATTCCTGCATCGGCGAGCATCGCAGCTGCACGCTCGCGCGCCTCGGCGTCGGTCACGGGAGTGATATTAGGCTCCGCACGACACGGTCGAGACTCGAGTCTCAGGGAGGGCGCGACATGAAGACCTCGCTCGGAATCTGGGCGTTCGGTGCGATGGCGACGAGGTTCGTCCCAGGTGGGTACAAGCCCGAGCTCGCGAACGAGACGACGGTCGAGCGAGTTCGCCGCGCCGTCGACGGTCTCGAGGGGCTGATCGACGGATATGAGTTTCATTACCCGCAGGAGCTGTCGGAGGAGAACCTGGACGAGGTGCGCGACGCGCTCGGCGGACACGACATCTACTGCCTTGCGACGGGCCTCCACCTCGATGCGCGCTTCGGCCGCGGCGGTCTCGCCTCGCCCGACGCCGCGACACGGGCGGAGGCGCTGAGCCGCACGCTCGCGGCAATCGACTTCGCCGGGGAGCTCGGTGCCAACTTCATCATCTGGCCCGGCATCGAGGGTTACAACTACCCCTTCCAGACGGCCTACAAGGAGAGCTGGGCCTGGTTCGTCGACGGGATCGGCCAGGCGGCCGAGCGTTGCCGGGAGCGTGGGGTGCTGCTCTTCCTCGAGCACAAGAACTCCGAGCCCGCGATGAAGATCTTCATGCGCAACGTCGGCATGACCCTGCACGTGATCCACAAGCTCCGAGCGCAGGGGCTCGACAACGTCAAGGTCAACATGGACTGGCAGCACCTGTTGATGAACGGTGAGAACCTCGCGGAATACGCCGCGATGCTCGCAGCCGAAGGACTGCTCGGACATCAGCACGCGAACTCGGGCTGGGGAACCTTCGACGACGACAACATGGTCGGCGCGCTCGCGTTCATGGAGACGCTCGAGCTCGCCGTCGAGCTCCGCCGTGCGGGCTACGGCGACAACGGCGAACGGCTCGGCTTCGATCTGTATCCGTACACCGAGGACGCCGTCGCGGCCGTGAAGCGGAGCGTGCTGCAGTGGCGCTTCATCGACGCCGCCGCGGCGCGCATCGACGACGCCGCGCTGCGGGCGGCGCAAGCCGAGAAGGACGCCGTTGCCGCGTACGAGGTCGTCTACGCCGCGCTCGGCGGGTGACGCAGCTCGTCGGTCTCGATGTAGGCACGACCGGTGTCAAGGCGCTTGCGCTCTCGCCTGCAGGTGACGTTCTCGCCCGCGCCGAGGAGACATACGACCTCTCGACGCCGCACCCGGGATGGGCCGAACAGGATCCGGAGGACTGGTGGCGGGCGGCGGAGCGGGCGCTGGCCAGGCTCGGCGGGGAACCGTCGGCGATCGGTCTCTCCGGTCAGATGCACGGTCTCGTCGTCCTCGACGACCGGGATCGGGTGCTCCGGCCGGCCATTCTCTGGAACGACCAGCGCACCGAGGCGGAGTGCGCCGAGATCGAGGAAGGGGTCGGGCTTCGACGCCTGATCCAGCTGACCGGGAACCGCGCCCTCACGGGCTTCACCGCACCGAAGCTCCTGTGGTTGCGCCGCCACGAGCCGGACACGTATGCCCGGATCGCCCACATCCTGCTGCCGAAGGACTACGTTCGCCTGCGTCTGACCGGCGAGCATGCGATCGACGTTGCAGATGCGTCGGGCACGCTGCTGTTCGACGTCGCGCGGCGGCGCTGGAGCGAGGAGATGCTCGAGGCGCTCGAGCTCGATCCCGCCTGGCTGCCGCGAGCGCTCGAGTCGCCGGAGATCTCGGGAACGACTCCCGCGGGCATCCCAGTCGCCGCCGGCGCAGGCGACCAGGCGGCGGCGGCGCTCGGGGTCGGCGTCGACCGGCCTGGACCGGTGTCCGTCGTGCTCGGCACGTCAGGGGTCGTGTTCGCGGCGCTGCCCGAGTTCGCTGCGGATCCGCAGGCGCGTGTCCACGCGTTCTGCCATGCCGTGCCCGGCGGCTGGCACGCGATGGGCGTGATGTTGTCGGCAGCCGGATCGCTTCGCTGGCTCCACCAAGCGCTTGGTGATCGTCATGGGTACGAGGAACTGGTCGCGGCGGCCGAGGGATGGCCGCCCGGCACCGACGGGCTGACCTTCCTGCCGTACCTGACCGGCGAGCGGACGCCCCACGCGGACCCGCACGCCCGGGCCGCTTTCGCCGGGCTCACGCTCCGGCATGACCTCGGCGCCCTCGTCCGCGCCGTCCTCGAGGGTGTCGCCTACGGACTGCGCGACTCGCTCGAGCTGCTGCGCGGGCTGAACGTCGACCCGCGCGCCGGTCACGCCTCGGGCGGCGGGGCTCGCAGCGAGCTCTGGCGTCGCATCCTCGCATCCGTCCTGGCCTTGCCCATTCGGCGCGCGGCGACGGACGAGGGCTCCGCCTACGGCGCCGCGCTCCTCGGCGGCGTGGCCGCCGGGGTCTTTCGCGACGTCCAGGAAGCGGTTGCCGCCTGTGTCCGGCTCCACGACGCCGTCGAGCCCGACGCCGACTGGAGCACCGCGTATGAACGCGGGTACAGCCGTTTCCAGCTGCTCTACCCGGCCCTTCGACCCCTGGAGGACTCATGACGACGCTCGACGGAAAGGTTGCGCTCGTCACCGGTGCAAGCCGCGGCATCGGTGCTGCAGTCGCACGACGGCTCGCGGCGGAAGGCGTCCGGCTCGGTCTCGCCTCGCGCAGCGGCGACGACCTCGGCATCGACGGCGCCGTTGCGCAGGCGTGTGACGTTCGAGATGCCCGACAGCTGGAGGAGATCGTCTCCGCGACCGTCGACGCGTTCGGCCGGCTCGACATCCTCGTCCCGAATGCGGGCGTCGGAGCCTATGGTCCCTTCCTCGACCTGGCTCCGGACTTCCTCGAAGAGATGATCGACGTGAACGTGAAAGGGACGCTCTATGCCGTGCGCGCCGCCCTTCCGCACCTGCTCGAGAGCGGCGAGGCGGACATCGTCACGCTCGCGTCGGAGGCGGGGCGGCGAGGGCTTCCGCTCGAGGCCGTCTACTGCTCGTCGAAGTTCGCGCAGGTCGGCTTCACGCGCGCGCTCGACCACGAGCTGCGCGAGCGCGGCGTCCGCTGCACGAACGTGTGCCCGGGCGGCGTGGCCACGGACTTCGCGCTCGAGCCGGGACGGGGGCGGACGCAGGACGCGCTCGCCGGAATGATGAGCGCGGACGACGTTGCCGACGTCGTCCTCTTCGTGCTCACGAGGCCGCGCGGCTTCCGCATCCTCGAGACGGCGCTGCGCCCGATGAAGGAGACGTCATGGGGCTAGACGTACCGGTGAAATGGGGTCTCCTCTCGACCGCCGACATCAACCGGAAAGTGATTCCCGGTCTCCGCGCGTCGGAGAAGGCGGAGCTGATCGCAGTCGCGAGCCGAGAGCAGGGCCGCGCAGACGACTACGCGCGCGAATGGGAGATCGAGCGCGCGTACGGCTCGTACGAGGCGCTGCTCGAGGACGCCGACGTCGAGGCCGTGTACATCTCGTTGCCGAACACGCTGCACTGCGACTGGTCGATCCGTGCCGTCGAGGCGGGAAAGCACGTGCTGTGCGAGAAGCCGATGAGCCGGTACGTCGCCGACGTCGAGGCGGCCTTCGACGCGGCCGACAGGAGCGGGCGGATCCTGACGGAGGCGTTCATGTACCGCCACAACCCGCAGACGGCGCGGCTGCGTCAGCTCGTCGACGAGGGCGCGATCGGGGACCTTCGTGTCGTCCGCTCCTCCTTCAGCTACGCGCTCTACGACCTGGAGAACATCCGCTTGCGGACGGACGTGGAGGGCGGCAGCCTGATGGACGTCGGCTGCTACTGCGTCAGCGGCAGTCGCTTGCTTGCCGGTGAGCCCGAGCGGGTGTACGGCGAGCAGTACGTCGGGCCGAGCGCCACCGACTGGGTCTTCGCCGGCACGATGCGTTTTCCGGGCGACGTCATCGCGCAGTTCGACTGCGGGACGGCTCTCTCCGAGCGTGACGAGCTCGAAGCGATCGGGAGTGACGGCTCCCTCTTCCTCGACGACCCCTGGCACTGCGTCGAGCCGGTGATCGAGCTTCGACGCGATGGGAGAGTGGAGCGGATCGAGCTCGAGCACGCCGACTCGTATCAGCTGGAGGTCGAGAACCTCAGCGATGCGATCCGCGGCGCCGCGGATCCGCTGCTCGGGCGCGAGGACGCCGTCGGTCAGGCGCGCGCGATCGAGGCACTCTTCCGGTCGGCCGCGACGGGCACGGCCGTGGCGCCCGGGTGAGCGAGCCGGTCCGCTGGGGCCTGCTCTCGACGGCCCGCATCAACAGGGCGATCCTCGACGGTGCGCGGCAGAGCGAGCACACGCAGGTCGTCGCCGTCGCGAGCCGCGACCAGGCGCGCGCCGATGCGTACGCGCGCGAGCGCGGTCTCGAGCGCGCGTATGGAAGCTACGAGGCGCTGCTCGAGGACGACGATCTCGACGTGGTCTACAACTCGCTGCCGAACTCGCTCCACGTCGACTGGTCGATCCGGGCGCTCGACGCGGGGAAGCACGTTCTCTGCGAGAAGCCGCTGGACCGACGCGTCGAGGCGGTCGAGCGCGCCTTCGACGCTGCCGAGCGCAACGGCCGGCTGCTGATGGAGGCGTTCATGTACCGGCACCATCCGCAGACGCGGAAGGCCGCCGAGCTCGTGCGCGACGGAGCCATCGGCGAGCTTCGCCAGCTCCGCTCCCTCTTCTCGTTCACCCTCACCGACGAGGCCGACGTGCGCATGCTGCCCGAGCTCGACGGCGGCGCGTTGATGGACCTCGGCTGCTACTGCATCAGCATGCAGCGGCTGCTGGCCGGCGAGCCCGACCTCGTCTTCGGGCGCCAGCGTCTCGGCGGCGGCGGCGTCGACGTCGGGTTCGTCGGCGTGCTGCAGTTTCCCGGCGAGGTCTTCGGCGAGTTCCACTGCGGCTTCGACCTGCCGCAGGGTGCCGGGCTCGAGGCGATCGGCTCGAAGGGGAAGCTCGCAGTCGCGGATCCTGTGCGCTGCCGCGACCCGCATGTCGTCGTCGACGGCGAGCGCATCGACGTCGAGGACGTCGACCGCTACTTCCTGCAGGTGGAGAACTTCAGCGCCGCCGTGCGCGGCGAGGCTGAGCCGCTGCTCGGCCCTGCCGACGCGATGGGGCAGGTGCGCACGATCGACGCGCTCTACCGCTCGGCCGCGACCGGCTCGGCCGAACGCCTGTAGCCGGCGATCGCCCACAGCGTCAGCAGGCAGATCGCGCTCAACAGGAGGTAGGACACCGCGTCGGTGGTCGCTGCCGCGAGGACGCCGCCGAGCGCCGCTCCGCCCGCCTGGCCGGGCGCCCACGCGAGGTTCACGAGGGCGAACGCGTAGCCGTAGTCGAGCCCGAAGGTCTCGGCCTCGTCCGTCGCCAGCGACATCGCCGGCGTCCAGAAGCTTCCGAACGCGAAGCCCGCCGAGACCACGACCAGCGCGACCAGCCAGGCGTCTTGCGGCCAGGGCAAGATGAAGCTGACGACGGCGGACGCGATGAGCGCGGCGCGGAGTGGCGGCATGCGTCCGTAGTGGTCGGCGGCGCGGCCGAGGATCGGCGCCCAGCTCGCCTCGATCGCGGCCATCACGAGGTATGTCGCGCCGATCGCCGCCGCGCCCCAGCCGAGGTGGGAGAGCCGCAGCGGCGCGAGGACGGAGAGGTTCCCGAACAGCAGCGCCGGCAGCAGGCACAGCCAGATCGGGACCTGGATGCTGCGCACCTTCAACGCCCGGAAGAGCATGCTCAGCGGCTGCCGGTCGACCGCCGCCGGCGCCGGCGTGCGCCACGCCGCGACGGCGAGGACGAGCGCGAGGCCGGCGACGACGCTGAACGCGGCCGCAGTTCCCGTGAACGACGCGACGGCGCCGAGGACCGGCCCGAAGAGCGCGCCCGCGATGGCGGCGCCGAACGCCGAGCCGATCAGGCGTCCGCGCCGTCCGGGCGGGGCCGCTGCGACGAGCCACGCGAGCGACCCGGTCCACGAGAAGGCGCTCGAGACGCCCTGCAGGAAGCGCGCGAGGTCGAGCGCCCAGACAGAGTTCGCAAGTCCGAAGGCGACGGTCGTGACTGCGAGCAGCGACAACCCGATCAGCACGGTCGGCTTGACGCCGAAGCGAGCCGCAGCGATACCGCCCGGGATCGCGGCGACGAGCGCACCCGCCGGGTACATCGCCTGCAGGACGCCGGCACCCGCCTTGCCGAGATCGAGCTCGTCCACGTAATGCCGCAGCAGCGGTGTCAGCGCGGCGAAGAACATCGTGTCGACGAGGACGATCGCGCCGACGAGGAACAGGAGGCGTCGCATCTACTTCCGCTCGAAGAATGCGCGCAGTCGCTGCTGGCCCTCGTCGCTCGTGCGCAGACGCGCTGCGATCTGGGCCGTCTGGTCACCGTCCGGGCGGTCACGGACGAGCTGCTTTGCCTCGCGGACGGCGCTCGGCCCGGAGCTGAGGAGCTGCTCGACGAGGACGTGCACGGCCGCGTCGAGATCATCGGCGACCTCGTGCACGAGGCCGATCCGCAGCGCGGTCTGCGCGTCGAAGCGCTCGCCCGTCAGAAAGTAGCGGCGCGCGTGCTGTCCGATCTTCGGGAGCACGAAGGGCGAGATGACCGCGGGGACGATGCCGAGCTTGACCTCGGTGAAGCCGAACGTCGCGTCGGTCGCTGCGACCGCGACGTCTGCGCACGCGGCGAGGCCGGAACCGCCGCCGAGCGCGTAGCCCTGGATGCGCGCGACAACGGGTGCGGGGCAGCGGTCGATCGTCTCGCACATGCGGTAGAGCCTGAGCGCGTCCTCGACGTTCTCGTCGTAGGTCAGGTCGATCGCCGAGCGCTGCCAGTCGATGTCGGCGCCGGCGCAAAACGTCTCGCCTTCCCCGGCGAGGACGACGGCGCGCGCGTCGGCGACGTCGGCGAACGCCTCCGTCAGGTCGGCGATCAGCGCGGCATCGAAGGCGTTGCGCCGCTCCGGCCGCGCGAGCGTGACGCGCAGCACCTCACCCTCCCGTTGCACTCGCAGCCCACCCATCGATCCTGAGCTTAGAGTTGGGGCGATGTTGCGAGGCGCACTGGCCGCGGCGTTGACGCCGCTGAGGGATGCGGGAGAGGCGCTCGACGAAGCGGCGATCGGCCCCTACGTCGACTTTCTCGCCGAGGCCGGTGTGGACGGGGTGCTGGCGCTCGGGACGACAGGCGAGGGCTTCCTGCTCGCGGTGGAGCAGCGCCGGCGCGCGGCGCAGCTGTTCGTCGAGGCGTCGGCCGGACGGTTGCAGGTCGCCGTGCACTGCGGCGCGCAGTCGACGTGGGACACCGTCGAGCTGGCCGCGCATGCCGCCGACGCCGGCGCCGACGCCGTCGCCGTGATGGCGCCGCCGTATTTCCCGCTCGACGAGGCGGCGCTGCTCGCGCATCTCGCGGCGGCCGCGCGCGCCGCTGCTCCGGCCCCGTTCTACGTCTACGAGTTCGCCGCGCGAAGCGGCTACGCGGTTCCGCTCTCGGTGCTCGAGCGGCTCCGCGAGGAGGCCTCGAACTTCCGCGGGCTGAAGGTCTCCGACACGCCCTGGGAGCGGTTCGCGCCGTATCTGCTC
The DNA here is from genome assembly GCA_035456125.1 of Gaiellaceae bacterium. Lineage (GTDB taxonomy): Bacteria > Actinomycetota > Thermoleophilia > Gaiellales > Gaiellaceae > 3-1-20CM-4-69-9. Next base: position 21,863 of record DATIDT010000057.1, on the reverse strand, counting down.
GAGGGCCTCGACATCTTCGTCGGGCCGGAGACGCTGATCCCGCAGGGGCTCGCCGCCGGCGCCGTCGGTGCCGTCTCGGCGCTCGCGTCGGCGTTCCCGGAGCTCGTCGTCGCGGCGGTCCGGGATCCGGCGGGCGCAGACCTCGGCCCCGTGCGCGTCGCGCTCGAGCGCTTCCCGCTGCAGGCGGCGGCGAAGCTCGTCGTGGCGAGGCGCGGCGTGCCCATCGGCCCGGACGTGCGCCGGCCCTTGCGGCTGCTCAGCGATGCCGAGCGGGCCGATCTGGAGCGATGGCTCGAGTCGTCGTCGCCGCTGGTGCTTTAAGGCTTTTGTAAAACAGCGCAACAGCCCTGCTCGCACGGCGTCGGACCGGGCAGGAAACGCACGACCACGACCGACAGGGGGGTCCCTCGTGAAGCATCGCCTGATCAAGACGTTCTCGGCTGCGCTCGCGCTCGCTGCACTGGCTCTGCTCGGCTATTTCGCCAGCGCCGGTTCGGCAGGCCCGTTGAGCGTCCTCGCAGACTCGACCTCGACCAGCACCGACTCGACGTCGACAGGCTCGACGTTGAGCACCACCACCACGACCTCGACCTCGACCTCGACGTCCACGTCGACGCCGACCACGACGACGAGCTCGACCACCCCAACCACACCGTCCGGCCCTGAGGGGCAGATCAAGCTGCCCAACGGGAAGATCTCGATCCCCGTGACGAGCGTCGCGCTGCCCGCACGGCTCGTGATCGACGGCGTTCACTTCACGCCGGGCGTCGTGCGCTGGCGGCGTGGGCCGGTGTCCGTGCGCGTTCACGTCTCGGACTCGCGCGGCTACTGGGTGCGCGGCGCGCTCGTCTTCGCGCGCTCGACGCCGCTCGTGACGTCGACGCCGCCGGAGCAGGTCACGAACCAGTCCGGCTACGCGACGCTGACGACGTTCCCGCGCGCGACGTTCCCGCTCAAGCGCGGCTACCACGTGCAGTTCTTCCTGCGCACCCGCAAGGAGGGCGACTCGCTCCTGGCCGGCATCTCCAGCCGGCGTCTCGCGCAGGTCGCTACAGCACGCTAGACAATTGGGCCTGGCCCTTCGGGCCAGGCCCAATTGCTGCATGTGTACGCCGCTTCGCGGGAACGCGCGCGGGCGCGCGCCGCATCAGTCCGCCTCCGCGGAAGCTGCGCTTCCGCTCCGGCCTTGACGGGGTCTGACCCCAGCCTTTAGATCACGTCGTACTCTTCGGCGATCTCCGGCTCCTTGCCGATGAGTTCGCGAACACCGGAGAGGTCGGGCAACTCGTCGCTCGTCGACACCAAACCGAAGCGCTCCTGCGCGTCGTTCGCGATCCAGTGGTCGCCTTCGTCGAGCTGCGGCAGCCGGTCACGCAGCTCGGCCAGCGTCGTCTTCGAGTCGGCGAGGTTCCAGATCAAGATGCGCGCGACGCTCAAGCCGGCTGCGGCAGCTTCGCGATCAGCGCCTTGATCTGGCGCAGCACGTCCGCTTCCTCGTGCCCGAAGTCGTCCAGGTACGAGTGCAACGCCGCGTGCACCAGCCGCAGCTCGTCGACGGTGAGTTCGATCGTGTGCATGTCTAGAACGGCCCCCTTGGCTCGTAGCTTCCACGGCGTGCTCCCACGGCGATCATCGTCATGCCCTCCGGGCCTGCGACCGGTACGCGAGTCGTCTCGGGGTCGAACCGCAGTACTGTGCCGCGGCTGACCGGGACGTCCGCGCCGTCGATCCGGTAGACGCCCGAGCCGGCGACGATCACGTTGACTTCTTCCTGCTGGGTCTCCAGCTCGTCGTGCTCCCGGCCTTCGGCGTTCGGCGGGATCTCGAACCAGTTGATGCCGAATGCCCCGACGCCGAGATGTCGCCGGACGAAGCGCACCGCGCCGCCGGGGCCTTCCGGCGGCAGCTCGTCGACGTGCACCATCGAGTAGCCCAACTACCCCTCCTTGTCCCGCTTGTCGAGACGTTGCAGGAACGCCTGCCTCAGCCGCTCGCCGTCCGCGAGCACCTCCTGGTACCGCGGCCGCCGCGGCTCGAGCTTGACGATCTTGACATCGCGCGGCGTCTCGCCGTACGAGTGGTGATACGCCTCCGACTCGCCGAGTGGACGGAGGCGCGACTTCGGCTTCCGGCCGAAGAGCCGCATCACATCCGGAAGACGCCGAACGTCGTCTCGGGGATCGGGGCGTTGAGCGCCGCCGCCAGGCCGAGCGCAAGCACGCGGCGGGTGTCCCGCGGGTCGATGACGCCGTCGTCCCAGAGGCGCGCCGTCGAGTGGTAGGGGCTGCCCTCGCGTTCGTACTTCGCACGGATCGCGTCGGGGTCGGCATCACCGACCATCGTCAGCACGGTCGCCGCCTGCTCGCCGCCCATCACGGAGATGCGCGCGTTCGGCCACATCCACAGCTGCCGCGGCGCGTAGGCACGGCCGCACATCGCGTAGTTCCCGGCGCCGAACGACCCGCCGACGATGACCGTGAACTTCGGCACCTCCGCGTTCGCGACCGCCATGACGAGCTTCGCGCCGTCGCGCGCGATTCCACCTGTCTCGTACTCCTGCCCGACCATGAAGCCCGTGATGTTCTGCAGGAAGACAAGCGGGACACGCCGCTTGCACGCCAGCTCGATGAAGTGCGCGCCCTTCTGCGCCGACTCGGCGAAGAGCACGCCGTTGTTGGCGAGGATCCCCACGGGGTAGCCCTCGATGCGGGCGAAGCCGGTGACGAGGGTGTCGCCGTACAGCGCCTTGAACTCGTCGAAGCGCGAGCCGTCGACGATGCGCGCGATCAGCTCGCGCGCATCCGCCTGATGGCGGAAGTCCTCCGGCACGAGGCCGTACAACTCTGCCGGATCGGCTGCCGGTGGCTCCGGCTCGGCGAGCTCCCACGGCGGCTCCGGCCTGCGCCCGTGCAGGTTGCCGACGATCTGCCGCGCGAGCGCGAGCGCGTGCTCGTCCGACGTCGCGTAGTAGTCGGCGACGCCCGAGCGGCGGGTGTGCACGTCGGCGCCGCCCAGCTCCTCGGCGCTCACGTCCTGTCCGGTCGCCGCCTTCACCAGCGGCGGGCCGCCGATGAAGATCGTCCCGGTCCCGCGCACGATGATCGTCTCGTCCGACATCGCAGGCACGTACGCGCCGCCAGCCGTGCAGGAGCCCATCACGACGGTGATCTGCGCGATGCCCTTCGCAGACATCCGCGCCTGGTTGAAGAAAATCCGGCCGAAGTGGTCGCGGTCGGGGAAGACCTCGTCCTGCAGCGGCAGGAACGCGCCGCCCGAGTCCACGAGGTAGAGGCACGGGAGCCGGTTCTGCTCGGCCACCTCCTGCGCGCGCAGGTGCTTCTTCACCGTGAGGGGGAAATACGAGCCGCCCTTCACCGTCGCGTCGTTGGCGACGATCACGCATTCGCGGCCCTCGACGACGCCGACACCGGTGACGATGCCGGCGGCGGGCGCCTGGCCGTCGTAGACGTCCCACGCCGCCAGCGCGTTGAGCTCGAGAAACGCTCCGCCGGGGTCGACGAGGCGGTCGACGCGCTCGCGCGCCGTCAGCTTGCCGCGCGAGCGATGGCGTTCCGTGGCCTTCTCGCCGCCGCCCTGCGCGACCTCGGCCGAGCGCCCGCGCAGCTCCGCGACGAGTGCCTCCATGCGCTCGCGCCGGCGCTCGAAGATCTCGTCTCGCTGCACGCCTGATTCGAGGACGGCCATCGGGAGGAGCCTACAATCGCTCCGTGGCCGAAGAGAATTCCCTGAAGAAGTACGCCGACCTGGTCGTCCGAGTGGGTGCGAACGTGCAGGAAGGCCAGGACGTCGGTATCTCCGGGATGGTCGAGCATGCACCCTTCGCACGTGCGCTCGCCGCGGCTGCGTACGACGCGGGGGCGCGTTACGTGGCGGTCCGCTACGCGGACCAGTACGTCAAGCGCGAGCTGATCGTCCACGGTGACGACGAGGTGCTCGAGTGGACGCCGCCGTGGTTCATGGCGGAGCTCGAGCACTTTGCGAGCGTGCAGGGCGCCTCGATCAGCATCTCCGGCGACCCGAACCCCGATCTCTTCGCCGACCTCGACGGTGTGAAGGTCGGAAAGGCGCGCATGAAGGAGCTCGGCGAGCGCGGATTGAGGATCACGTTCGAGGACAAGAGCATCAATTGGACGATCGCCGCCTACCCGAACCCGCGCTGGGCCGAAAAGGTGTTCGGCGAGCCCGACACGGCACGGCTGTGGGAGGCCGTCGAGAAAGCCGTTCGTCTCGACGAGGACGATCCCGTCGGCGCCTGGCGCGCGCACGTGGACAAGCTGCGCTCACGCGCAGCACTGATGACCGAGCGCAAGTTCGACGCGTTGCGCTTCCGGGGACCGGGGACGGATTTGACGATCGGTCTCACTCCGGCGTACGACTGGGGTGCGGGCACGCTCGAGACGGCGGGAGGCATCGTGCACGTCCCGAACATGCCGACGGAAGAGGTGTTCACGGCACCCGACGCACGTCGCACGCATGGCACCGTCAGGTCGACGCGCCCGCTCGCGACGTCGGGCGGCGTCATCGTCGAGGGGCTGCAGCTGGCGTTCGAGGACGGCCGCGTCGTCGACGCGAAGGCCGACAAGGGCGAGGACGTGATCAAGGCGCAGCTGGACAGCGACGAGGGCGCTCGGAGGCTGGGCGAGGTCGCGCTCGTGGACGGCTCGTCGCGCGTCGGCCAGTCGGGCGTCACTTTTTTCGACACGCTCTTCGACGAGAACGCGACGTGCCACATCGCCTACGGCGGTGGGCTCGGCTTCACGCGTAACGAGGACGTCGAGCTGCCCGACGGAGCGTCGAACGTGTCGAGCATCCACACGGACTTCATGATCGGCGGCCCCGAGGTCGAGCTCGACGGCATCGACTCGGGCGGGAACGCCGTGCCGATCCTGCGCAACGAGGAGTGGGTGCTCGCCTGATCGTCGCGCACCTCGATCTCGACGCGTTCTTCGCCGCGGTCGAGGAGCTGGAGAACCCGGAGCTGCGCACGAAGCCGCTGGTGGTCGGCGGTGACCCGCACGGCCGCGGCGTCGTCGCCACTGCGAACTACGAGGCGCGGACGTTCGGGATCCATTCCGCGATGAGCTGCGCCGAGGCGCTCCGCCGCTGCCCGCAGGCCGTGTTCGTTCGCCCGCGTCACACCGTGTACCGCGAGTACTCGCGGCATGTCTGGGAGACGGTCAGCGGCGTCGTCCCGACCGTCGAGCGAACGGGGCTCGACGAGGGCTACCTCGACGTCGGCGAGGTCGCGAGCGACTTCCTCAGGGCGCGAAAGGTCGCGGAGGCGGTGCAGACCGCGGTGCGCGCCGCCACGAGGCTGACCTGCGCGCTCGGGGTCTCGACCTCGAAGGTCGTCGCGAAGATCGCGAGCGACTACCGCAAGCCCGGCGGCCTGACGGTCGTGCCGGCGGGGACGGAGGCGCGCTTCCTCGAGCCGTTCCCGGTGCGGCGGCTTCCCGGCGTCGGCCCGAAGGCGGAGCAGCGGCTCGTCGCCGCCGGCGTCGAGACGATCGGCGCTCTCGCCGCCCTCGGCGACGGCGACCTGAAGCGTCTCCTGCCCGGCAGCGTCGGCGGGATGCTCCGTGACCGCGCGCGCGGGATCGATCCGCGGCCGCTCGAGCTGCAGACGGCGCGCATCTCGATCAGCGTCGAGAACACCTTCGAGCGCGACCTCACCGACCGAGACGAGCTGCACGCCGAGCTCCGCCGCATGGCCGCCGAGGTTGCGGGGCATCTGCAGCGCACGGCACGCACGGCACGCACGGTGACGACGAAGGTGCGCTACACGGACTTCTCGATCCGGAGCCGCTCGACGTCGCTGCGCGTCGGCATCGACGACGCCGAGCAGATCGCCGAGCTCGCGTGCGCGCTGCTCGACCGCGCGCTGGCCGACCGTCCGGGCGCGCTACGCCTCGTGGGGGTGGGCGTGTCCGGTCTCGCGAGCCACCAGCAGCTCGCGCTCGTCTGAGTCGCCGCGGCGCGAGCTCGCGAGCAGCGGGATCAGCGCGGCCGCAGCGAGCACGACGGACGCCACCACGCGTCGCTTCGTCGAGCCCAGGTACGAGCTGTACTCGAAGTGCGAGATCACGTAGATCCAGCTTAGGCCGAGCCACGAGAGCAGGACGGTGAGCGCCGCGAAAACCGCGAGCGCCCGCTCGCCGCGGAGCACGGCCAGCACGAGCACGGCGACGAAGAGCGGCGCGAGCAGCCCCCACTGGCGTGGGTCGAGCATCTGGCCGCCGAGCGTGCGGAAGGCGATCGGGCCGACCCCGAGCTTGTGCGGGTGCAACGAGTCGGCGAGGTTGTAGTTGATGTCGCTCAGGTGGTGAACGCGCACGTAGAGCTTCCACGGAAGCAGGAGCACGACGTCGACCGCCACCGCGACGGCGAGCGCGTGCCGGCGGGAGTACGCGGCGGCGAAGAGGCCGGCGAACGCGGCGGCGACGAAGAGCGTCCCCTCGTTCTTCGTCAGGAGCGCGCCGGCGAAGCAGAGCGTCGCGACTGCGAGGGCCCAGCGCTCGTCCGTGAGCAGCCACCGCGCCGCGGCGGCGACCCCGACGGCGTACACGAGCGCCAGCGGCAGGTCGGCATACGCGGTGAGGAGCTGGTCGAACACGGCCGGCGCGAGCGCGACCGCGCCGAGCAGCGTCCAGAGCAGGAGCGGGCGTACGTGGCCGGCGAGGACGGTCCCGAGCGCGGCGAGTGCCGCGACGAGGAAGAGGAGAAACTGCAGGTGCAGCAGCCTCCTGTCGAACGCGCCCATAGCGTGGAAGTCGACCGCCTCGAGCGATGGGAGCAGCAGCGGGTAGTCCAGGTTGGCGAAGCGGTACTCGCTGCCGGCGAACACGGTCGGATCGGCCCAGCCGTAGGCGTACAGCGCGTGGCCTTTCAGCGCCCAGATCGCCCAGGCGTCGTAGCGGTTGAGCGGCGCGACCGCGAACGCGCGTGCGTACTCCGCGAGCAACGCCGCCAGCGCGCCCGCCGCCGCCAGCGCGGTCCACCGCGGACGCGTCCACTCGGGACGGTCGCTCCCCCGCAGGTGCCAGGCACCTGACACGGCCGCAACGGCCGACACGAGTGCGAGCGCGGGCCAGCCGAAGCTGACGTGCACGAGCGCCAGGTGCGCGGCGAGGATCCCGACCGCGACGAGACCGCACAGGTACGCGAGGCCGCAGCGCGCGACGAGCTGCCGCCACGAGCGCGCGACGCCGAGCCACGGCAGCAGTCCCATGCCGACGACGACGATCAGCGCGTTCGCGCCGAGCAGTCCCGCGACTCTCACCGGAAGCGGTAGCGGAAGACGAGCGGCGCCTGCCGCACCTGGATCGCCGGCAGGAAGTAGAAGGCCGCGTACGCGCGAACGACGGCGCCGCGGTTGATGAACGGCCCTTGTGCCCCGGGCGGGACGTCGACCGCGTACCGCTCGCGCGGCCCCAGTTGCGCGAGGAACGCGTCGAACGGCCGGGAATCGAGGTGCAACCGGTCGGCCGCTGCATGACGTCGTTGCACGACCGTGAGCTTCGAGTCGCGCGTGATGCCCCGCTCGACGCGCGGTAGCACCTCGGCGGCGCCGACGATCATCGAGGCCGCGAGCGCGGCGGCGACGATCAGCCGAAGAGGCGGACGCCGAAGAGGACGCGAAGCGCCTTGAACCCGTCGCGCCACGTGATCTTCTTCCCCTCTGCGTAGGTTCGGCCGTAGTACGCGATCGGAAGCTCGTACACGCGCAGCTTCCGCTTGCACACCTTCGCCGTGATCTCCGGCTCGATCGCGAAGTCGTCCTGCCGAAGGTCGAGCGAACGCAGGACCTCCGTGCGGAGTGCCTTGTAACCGGTCTCCATGTCGGAGAGCGTCGTGTTGTAGAGCACGTTCGTCAGCAGTGACAGGAAGCGGTTGCCGACGAGGTGCCAGAAGAGATACGCGCGCTGCGGCCGACCCCCGGAAAGTCGCGAGCCGAAGACGACGTCGGCGACCCCGCGCTCGATCGGCTCGATCAGCGCCGGCACGTCCGCCGGGTCGTACTCGAGGTCGGCGTCCTGGATGACCATGATGTCGCCGTCGGCGTGGGGGATGGCCGAACGGACGGCCGCTCCCTTGCCGCGGTTCTCCTGGTGGAGAAGCACGACGCCGCGGCGGCCGTCGCGCCAGCGCTCGACGATCTCGCCGGTGCCGTCGCTCGACCCGTCGTCGACGACGACGATCTGCTTGTCGAGGTCGAGCGCCCACACGGCGTCGAGCAGGCTGCCGATCGTCGCGGCCTCGTTGTACGCCGGCACGAGGAAGGACACGCGCATGGCGGCGCAGCCTAACCTCCAGGTGTGGAGTTCGAGCTCGAGGTCACGATCGCCCGGCCCGTCGCGCAGGTATTCGCATACCTCGCCGACGTTCGCAACGTGCCGGAGTGGCAGGAGAGCGCTGTCTCGGCGGAGTGGCTGGAGGAGGGGCGCCGGTTCCGCGAGCGCCGGCACTTCATGGGCCGCGACGCGGACATCGAGCTCGAGGTGACGACACTCGAGCCGGAGCGGCGGTTCGACATCCGCACCGTGAAGGCGCCCGTGAAGTTCGAGATCCACCACTCGTTCGACGGCGTGGACGGCAGCACGCGTGTGCGCGTCCACGGCGAGGCAAAGCTCGGGGGAGCCCTCCGCCTGGCCGCCGGAATCGCGAGGCGCCAGGCAGAGCACCAGTTCCGCCGCGACTTCGAGCGGCTGAAGGAGCTGCTGGAGGGGCGAGACGAGGAAAGCCCCTCTGACCGACCTCCCCGCCTCGCCGACGAGTAGACGCCCGGCGGGCCTTCAGCCTTGCGGTGCGCCGCGCACCTTCGAGCAGTCGGTGTCGCGGCGTCGGACCTCCTCGATCGCTGCCTTGAAGGTGTCGTACGACGGCTTGCGCGTGCCGTCTCGGTAGAGCAAGCCGGCTTGCCAGCCGCCGAGCCGGTCCTCGTCGAGCAGGCCGAAGTTGAGGAACCCTGCGACGGCCGGCTGGCAGTAGGCGAGCAGGATGGCGTCCTTGAGCTGCGTCGCCTGGTCGACGCCGTCGGTGGAGACTGCCGGCAGCGCGTAATGGTCGTTCTCCCTGCCGCGGTAGTAGCGCATCTTGTTGCGCGGCGGCACCGTCTGGAACCCGTCCTCGACGTACCAGATGGTGACCCCGCGGTCGCCGGGCACAGGCTGCGGCGTGTGGTCGAACGCCGTGTGCAGGACGTTCATCAGCGTCTCGTAATCACCTTCGCCGATGAGGTCGCTGCCTGGGTGCTGCGTCGAGGGCGGCTCCGCCGAGTTCTCCGGGTACGGGTTGTGGCCGAACGTGTCGAACAGCGGCCGCGTACGGCCGAGCGCACGATAGGTGTCGCCGATGTCCAAGATGAAACCGGCCGGGTCGTGTCGCGACGCCGTCGAGCTGATCACGTTGATCGGGTACGGCCGGCTGTGCATGACGTCGTAGCAGCGCGCGAGCAGCTTCGTGTACGCCTCGGGGCCGGCGGCCTCGGGCCAGTAGGAGGGCGAGTTCGCCTCGTTCCAGATCTCGACGTCGTGGATCAGCGGGACGTGCTTGACGGCACCCTGTAAGAAGCCGCAGTAGCGATTCCGCTCGGCGCGGGTCGTCGGCGCGAACTCGGCGGTGTTGTAGACGGAGAGGACGACGCGATCGTTCAGCTCCGTCATCCGCCGAATGCGCTGGAGGTAGACCTTCTGCAGCTTCGTCGGCTTCGCCTGCGTTGGCTTCCACGGGATCGTGACCCTCACCGCCATCAGCCGGAGGTCGCGGTGGACGCCGACGATGCCGTCCTGCCGCAGCATCCACTTCGCGGTGTCGTCGGTGACGCCGACGATGATCTTCAGGTGCGTCGTCTGGGCGCCGCGCGCGGACACAGCCGCGAGGAGAGTCGCGACCCCGAGGACTAGGGAGAGACGGAGGGCGTGCCGCAAGTGGGGACCTCTTCTGACTCAACAGCAGCGGCGGCACGGTTTCCATGGGCCGAACGGCCTATTCAGACAGGTACACGGACGGCGATTGCGACATTTGTCACCGGCTCATGGCAGTATCCAGCGCGAAGAGCGGCAGAGATTGGTAAACGCACTGCGGCAAAGACGGCTTCGACCGAGCCGTTCGACCCTGGTCGTGTGACTGCTCGCTGACGCTCTGAGATGCCGTCGGTGGTGTTACGGCGCCACCGACGGCATAACCTCGGCTAGGAAACCGCCGTCCGAGGTGGAATCCTGTGTGCGGCCCAGGGAAACGGCGGCTGCACAACCACTCCCCAGTTGGGCGGCGACCGACGATCGCGGCGCAGGCCGTAAGCGCCGCGCCCTGGGCCTCGGATACGTAGCGGGGGCGGACGGACGCGAACCCGGCTCTCAGGTTGTCTCTTCGGCCAGGCATCGGGGTACCGCTGCGGACTCATCATCCTTTCAAAAGGGGGAATATGCGTTTAAGACGCTATTTGTGTTTGGTCCTTCTAGCCGCGACAGCGGTGCTCGCGTTGGTGCGGCAGCCGCCAACTCGGGCTCCACTGCCGCCGCTAAGCGCCAGGCCGCAACGGCTTCCAACAGCAAGGTGGGGGTCAGGTACACGATCAAGAAGTTCGTACGGCGCGGGAACCGTCTCGTCGCGTACGGCGCGGCGACGCCGCGCTATATCTCGAGTGCGGGTGTCGTGACGAAGGGTCGCGCGACGACGTTCAAGGCCGCCGTGGTAGTCCGGACCCGTCACCTGGCGGCACAGCCGGGGGCCACCGTCTGCCCGGTGCTGGACCTAGTGCTCGGACCGCTCGATCTGAATCTGCTCGGGGCGATGGTTCACCTCGACCAGGTTCACCTGACGATTACCGCTGACCCGAACGGTGGGTTGCTCGGAAGTCTCCTCTGCAATCTCTCGAAACAGGGGAAGCTTACGGCCCACGCAGAAGATGAACTGGGTCGTCAGGAAGAGCGGCCTTTCGACCGGCGGCGCGAGTGTCGTGGTCAACGTGCATGCGCAGGATTCCGGGGGCAACGGCACGGCGCCGTACGCCCTTAGTCCGCTCGCGCTCCGTGACGTCCTCGACCTCACGCTCCGCCCGATCCATCTCGACCTGCTCGGGCTGGTTGTCGACACGAACACGATCCACCTGACGATCACGGCCGACTCCGAGGGCGGCATCCTCGGCAGTCTGCTCTGCTCGCTCGCCGGTGGAGCCCCGGCACCAGCACCAACGCCCTAGCGAGGCTCCTCGGGGGATGGCCCGTGTGTCGGGCCATCCCTCATCACTTCGAGAACGGCGTCGGCAGAGAAGTCGCCGTCGAGGTTCTTAGAACTGCCGCTCAGACAGGTGGCCGATTGCGCTGGAAATCAGCAGCAGGGGCGGAGGGACTCGAACCCCCGGCCTACGGTTTTGGAGACCGCCGCTCTACCAACTGAGCTACGCCCCTGAGCTTCTGTCCGCCAGAATATCCGCCAGTAACACACTCCGCGGGCCGGCTCTGAACGAGTTGCTCTTACGTGCGATGGCGGAGGAGGATGCCGCGGTGGCGATGTCTGATCCGATCGCTGAGATCATCGGGGACTATCGAGCCTTCGCGGCGATGCAGTGCGACCGTCTGGCTGCCCGAGGCATCGACATCGCGCCGTATTCGCTCAGCCACCTCGCCGTCCGCGTCGCCGAGTGGGATCTTTACGTACACCAGCGGACCCTTCTCGAGCGACATGCGAGAGCGAACCGCGAGAGCGTCTGGAACGGGCGTCCGATCTCCTTGATCGTGCTCGCCGAGCCGCTCGATGTCCTCGATGGGACTCCGGTCTCGCGCATCGAGCTCATCCCGCCTGTTCACCAGCGCGTCTACCGGATGGGTCTCGAGCATCTCGGCGTCGTCGTCGGTGAGGAGTTCGACGAGTTCTCGCGAGTTCATCGAGCCGCGCTGACTGGGCAGCAGTTCCAGAGTCCCGACGTGGAGCCGGTCTACGTCCTCTTCGAGGACTTCACCCACGTGAAGTTCTATCGGCGCTCCTTCTTCGACGTCGTCGAGGACGAAGAAGGGCGCTTCGAGGGCTTCAGCCACGTCGACGACTGGGTGCCGCAGCGGCTGGTCACCGCGACCGGCCCGAACCCGCTGCCGCGGTGACCGAAGCCGCTGCCGGGCTACAAACCGCCCGCTGGGTCAGTTTCAGAATGACCGCTGAGCTGCGCTAGATGGCCGGGCCGATGCCGTGCTGGAGCTGGCGGTCGTATTCGCCTTGGTCGTAGTGACCGCGTGACTCGGCAATCAGGCCCTCCGGGGCGATCGTCCACTCCTCGAAGCCCGGGACTCGGACGCTATTGCCGGTCTCGGCGCTCGTCCCGGTGAAGGTCCAGCGGTACTCGACGACGCCGTCCTCTCGGAGGACGAGGTCGTCCATGAAGACCTCGATGTCCGGGAAAGCCGAGATGAATGCCTCCGCCACCTCAGCGATCTCGGCCGCATCGCCACCGTTGATGGCGATCATGCCGCCCGGGACGTAGTGTGCGGCGACGCGCGCGGGATCGCGGCTGCACCACGCCTCGGTGTACTTGCGCGCGAGCTGCTCGATCTGCTTCCGATCGTGGGCCATAGCCCCCGCACGACCGTAACCCTCGCCGCCCGCCGAGGCAACGCTCACCTGGGCCAGCGTTCGAATGTCACTAAACGAGAGCTACGCCCCTGAGTTCAAGCGAGGATTGTAGCCGTGAGGTTTCCCGCCCTTTGAAGCAGCGCCGAGCACTTGGAGCGCTCTTCCTGCTGCTCGCGCTCCTCATGGCCGGGATCGCGTTCGCCGCCGCGTCCGGCGCGTCCAACGCGGGCGCGGGCTGGGTCATCGCCGTCGCGGCTGCCGCTCTCGCCTTCTGGCTGGCCTCATTGGCGTTCCGAGCCCTGAGGTAGGCGCCGAGAGCGAAAGCCGGGGATCCCACGACCTCGGCGGCTGGGTCGAGCCGGACTACCGCGTATTCTCTCGGCCGTGGCTGAGGCCGAGGACACGCAGTCTCTCTGGCGCGAGTACAGCGCCAACAAGGGTGACCAGGCAATCCGCGACCGGCTGATCCTGACGTACGCGCCGCTCGTGAAGTACGTGGCCGGCCGCCTCGGCTCGGGGCTTCCGGCGCACGTCGACGAAGGCGACCTCGTGTCCTATGGGCTACTCGGGCTGATCGGCGCGATCGAGCGCTATGACCCCGAACGCGACGTGAAGTTCGAGACGTACGCGATCGCGCGGATCAAGGGCTCGATCATCGACGAGTTGCGCGCGATGGACTGGGTGCCGCGCTCCGTCCGTGCCCGGGCTCGGGACATCGAGCGGGCGATCGCCGAACTCGAGCGCAAGCTCCACCGCGCGCCGACGGACGAGGAGATCGCCGAGAAGATCGGCATCTCGCAGGACGAGCTGGAAGAGTCGCTCACCGACATCTCGCGCAGCTCGATCGCCGCCCTCGACGAGCTGTGGACGGTGTCGAGCGGCGGCGGCGACCAGGTGGCGCTGATCGACACGATCGAGGACACGGAGGCCCCGGATCCGCAAGGCTCGCTCTCGCAGACCGAGATGAAGGAGGCGATCGGCGAGGCGATCGCCCGTCTGCCCGAGCGCGAGAAGCTCGTCGTCACGCTCTACTACTACGAGGAGCTCACCCTCCGCGAGATCGGCGAGGTGCTCGGCGTGACCGAGTCGCGCGTCTCGCAGCTCCACACGAAGGCAATCCTGCGCCTCAAGGCCCGCCTCTCGGGCTCCGCCACCCGGGCCTCGCTCGGGCACTAGCATTCCTCCCAAATCAGCGTCCTGAGGAGGGGCTAGAGCGCATGGCACTAGAGCCGGGGAAGATCCGCAACGTCGCCGTCGTCGGACACCGCGGGACGGGAAAGACGTCACTCGTCGAGGCGTTGCTGTTCCAGGCAGGTGCGACGAACAGGCTCGGCACCGTCGAGTCGGGCTCGACGGTCGGCGACTGGGACGAGGACGAGCAGCGGCGGCAGATGTCCCTCTCCGCGTCGATCTGCCACCTCGAATGGCAGGGACGCAAGATCAACCTCATCGACACGCCCGGCGACGCCGGCTTCCAGGGCGACGCGATCGCGGCGCTGCGTGTCGTCGAGGGCGCCCTCTTCGTCGTGAGCGCGGTGATGGGCGTCGAGGTGCAGACGTCGCGGCACTGGGCGCGCGCCGAAGAAGGACAGCTCTCGCGAGTCGTATTCGTGAACATGCTCGACCGAGAGCGCGCCGACTTCTTCCGGGTGCTCGACGCGATGCGCGCGCAGCTCTCCGACAAGTGCGTCGCCGTGCACATCCCGATCGGCGCCGAGCACGAGCTGAAGGGCATCGTCGACCTGCTGCACATGCAGGCGTACATGGATCCGGGCGGCCAGCGCGAGAGCGGCCCGACCGAGATCCCGGCCGACATGCAGGCACAGGTGGACGAGTACCGCGAAAAGCTGCTCGACGCCGTCGTCGAGACGGACGAAGGCTTGATGGAGCGGTACCTCGACGGGCAGGAGCTCGGTGCGGAGGAAGTCGCGAAGGCGCTCAAGGACGCGGTCACCCGCGGCGAGGTCTTCCCGGTGGCGTGCGGCGTCGCCTCGAAGAACCTGGGCACGACGGCGCTGCTCGACCTGCTGGTGGAGGGCGTCCCCTCACCCGCGCGCAAGGGCGCGCCGATCAGCGTCGAGGGCGCCGGCATCGCCGCGTTTATCTTCAAGACGATCGCCGATCCGTTCGCAGGGCGCATCAACGTGTTTCGCGTCCTCAACGGGACGCTCAAGGGCGACGCGAACGTCGTCAACGCACGCGCGCACTCGAAGGAGCGGCTCGGACAGCTGCTGGACGTGCAGGGCAAAGACCACTCGCAGGTTCCGGAGCTGGGCGAGGGCGACATCGGCGCCGTCGCGAAGCTGAAGGAGACGCAGACGGGGGACGTGCTGCTCGATGCAGAGCGTGACGTCGAGCTGCCGCAGATCGGCTTTCCCGAGCCCGTGATGAGCTTCGCTGTCACGCCGAAGTCGAAAGGCGACGAGGAGAAGATGGCCGCCGGCCTCCGCCGCCTCGGCGAGGAGGATCCGACGATCCAGATGCGCCGCGACCCGCAGACGGGTGAACAGCTGCTCACCGGGCTCTCGCAGATGCACGTCGAGGTCGCGGTCGAGCGCCTCAAGAACCGGTTCAACGTCGAGGTCGACCTGCACCAGCCGCGCGTGCCGTATCTCGAGACGATCCGCAAGGAATCGCGCGCCCAGGGCCGGTACAAGAAGCAGACCGGCGGTCGCGGCCAGTTCGGGGACTGCGTGATCGTGCTCGAGCCGCTCGACGGCCACCAGGGCTACGAGTTCGTCGACAAGATCGTGGGCGGCGTCATCCCGCAGGGCTTCCGCCCTGCCGTCGACAAGGGCATCCAGGAGGCGATGCTTCACGGAGAGCTCGCAGGCGCGCCGGTGCAGGGCGTGCGCGTCCGGCTCGTCGACGGCTCGTATCACACGGTCGACTCCTCGGAGATGGCGTTCAAGATCGCCGGCTCGATGGCGTTCAAGACGGCCTACGAGAAAGCGGATCCGGTGTTGCTGGAACCGATCATGGAGGTCGAGGTGACGGCGCCGGATGAAGCCGTCGGCGCCGTGAACGGCGATCTCAACTCGCGCCGTGGCCGCTTGCAGGGGATGGAGCCGCGTGGCGGCATGACGACCATCAAGGCCGAGGTACCGATGGCCGAGATCCTCACCTACTCGCAGGCGCTCACGTCGATGACGGGCGGGCGCGGCGACTACCACATGCACTTCCTGCGCTACGAGGAAGTGCCGTCGCACATCGCGCAGAAGGTCATCGACGAGGCGAAGAAGGAGAAGGAAGAGGTCAAGGCCTAGCCGCAGCCCGGCTTGGCCTGAAATACCGTTCCGCGCTCGGCCCTCAGCCGCGGCGTCCAGCAGGCGGGGTCGATCTCGCCCGCGCGCTGGGCATTGGCGAGCAACCATCCGGCCGCCGTGTTGCGAGCCGAGGATCCGCCCGGGACGAGGACGATCGTCCGCCCGAGATGCGCCCCGAAGGCCGGGAACCCGAAGTCATTCGGGCCGAATGCGAGCGCGAGCCTCGCATGCGCCGGAACCTGCTGATCCAGGTAGCGCCAGAGCGGCGCGAGTGCGGGGTCGTGCGTCGACTGGACTTCCCAGCGCGACATCTGCCACACCGACTTCTCGTCGGCTGCTGCGATCAAGCGCACCCCGGACGGCTTCTCGGCGTAGTGGACGAGCGAGAGCGCGGCGGTCACGCCGGCGATGACGACGAGCGACCACGCCAGCGGCCGCACCTCGAGCGCAAGCCCCCAGAGCGCGGCGGACATCGCGAGCGGAAAGACGAAGAACCGCCCTTGCCACGGGTGATACGTCAGCGTCACGGCGGCGAGAGCCAGCCAAGCCGCAGGGGCGTACGCGGCCACGAGTGCGCCGGCCGGGAGCGCGCGGCGGCGATAGCGCAACGTCGCGATGACGATCGTGCCGATCACCAGCAGCAGGCCGGTGGGGCCGTACCACGAGGCCGTGTCGCTCGCGATCGTCGGCGACGCCGTCACCGGATCGCCGACCGCCAGGTATCCCGCCGGCTTGCCCAGCGCGTCGTAGAGGTGGAGCAGTCCCGAGCGGCCGGCGTGAGCGAGTGGGAGCAGCACGAGCACTCCTGCGACGACCGCTCCCGCAGCGGTAGCGGTGCGGAGGCGCGAACCGGCGAGGACGAACGCGGCGGCGACCATCACCGCTGCGATGGCATAGATGAGGATGTCCTTGCCGCGCGCGCCGGAGAGGTCGAGGGTGTCGACGGCGTCGCCGAACAGGGTGACGAGGTTGGGCTTCGGATCGAACGGCGCCGTCAGCTTGCCAGTCCCTGACTGGTCACCGAGGAACCGTCCCGTCGCGTGCGCGTTGACGACGTACCAGTAGGAACCTGCGATCGCACCGCAGGCCAGCGCGAGCACGCGCCGACGCACAACCGCACGCGGAGCGGATACCAAAGCGAGCGCGAGCAACACGACGAGCCCGTACGCGGCCGTGAACTTCGCGCCGACCGCAAGCGCGGTCGCGACGGCTGCGAGCACGAGCTGTCCGCGGGTCCGGCCGACGACGAAGACGGCCGCAGCGATCAGAAACGACGCAACGACGACGTCGTTCTTCGAGCCGGAGGACTGCAGCAGGACGATCGGCGCGAGGACGAGCAGCAACGCGCCGAACAACGCCTCCACGTTGCTGCGGCCGAGCCGTCGTGCAAGCGCGAACGTTCCCGCGCCGCACGCGAGCAGGGCGAAGAACTGGACGAAGCCGGCCGCCCGCTCGTTTCGTGTCAGCGTGAGCGCGGTGGAGACTGCGATCTCGGCGTTCGGCGGGTTGAAGTTCAACCGTTGGTCGTACGCGTTCGCGATGTAACCGATGTGGTGCGCCTGCATCCAGAACGCGGCGCGAGCCAGGTGGTAGTTCAGTGGGTCCCACCCGTTCGGTGGAGTGCCGACGACGAGCGCGAGCACGTAGGCCACCGCAACTGTGGTAACGGCCGCGAGCACGACGACCACCGCCGGCGTCCCAAGCTGCGGCCTCGAGTGCGGGAAACGCGGCGTTCCGCGCAGGATCCACGCTGCGGCCGCACCGAGAAGTGTCAGGACGAAGGCGGCGAACATGCCGCCGCGCGTGAACGCGTCGAACGCGGAAAGGAACAGTGCGAGCGCGACGACCAAGGCGAAGCAGATGGTGTAGGTGGCGACGGCGAGCTCTGCGAGCGCCTTCACTCCGAGCGAGAGCGCGACGAGCAGGCCGGTGGAAGCGACGAGCACGACGGCAGCGATCCCCAGGAGCGCCCCGGTCACGAGGCGGAGTCTCGCATCGGGGTCTGACCCCAGACGGGGTCAGACCCCAGCAGTCGGGTCAGATGCTCTGAGGTTCGGGCGTGCCGCCCGGTTGTTCGCCGGCGCGGAGCCGAGTGATCAGATCCGAGACGTCGGCGAGCTCCTGCTCGAGGTCGCGCTGGTAGCTCTCGAGGCGCTCGAGGACGTTTTCCCGGTCGTACCACCGGCGGCCGAGGCCGCGATGGAAGCGTCTGCGTCCGTGGTGCATGGTCACCTCCCTTCGAAGCGTTCGAGAAACGTGTCGATGCGGTCGCGTGACCTGCGCAATGCGGCAGCCCACTCGTCGAGCAGGCGTCGGCCTTCGGCGGTCAGCTCGTACGTGCGCTTCGCAGGTCCGGGCTCGCCGGCCTCCCAGCGCGACGCCAGGAGCCCGTCCTCCTCGAGCGCACGCAGGACGCGATAGAGGTTCCCCATGTCGACCCGCGCCTCGCCCGTCAGGGCGGGCAGCGCCTCCAGCAGCTCGTAGCCGTGTGCCGGGCGCTCGCGCAGGAGGAGCAGCAGCGCCGGCTCGCTGAAGCGCTCGACGCGCGCATGCACACCCCAGTGGCCGGGCCGCACCATCCGGCGGCAGCGCGCTCCGCGGCCGCCGCGCGGCCTTATGGCCTACCTACATGTAAAACACACATGAAAGTGACCCTAGCAATTGCCGAGCGGGCTGCGTGGGCTAGGGTCCGCCTATGCCGAGACAGCTGGCACGGCAAGCCGTCACGCGAACCTGCGCCGTCTGCGAGCGAACGCTCCTCACCGGCGAGCGCGCTGTGCGCTTCGCGCCGCACGGCGACGAGTTCGTGGACGTCTGCCCGTTGTGCGCCGACGTGGCGCTCGAGCACGGCTGGATCAAGGAAGGCAGCCCGACCACGCCGACCGTTCCGAGCCAGCGGCGCCGGCGTCGTCGCGGGCTCGCGTCGCTGTTCGACCCGCGGCGGGAGCCGGCCGACGAACCGGTCGTCGCCGAGCCGATCCTCCGCCGACTCTCGCCACGCGAGCAGCAGATGGTCGAGGCTGCGGACATCTTCAACAGCAGCGACTACCGCCGCACCGTCGGCGGCATCGCGAAGAGCCTCGGCGCCCCGCGCGCGAGCATCGTCCCGCTGTCCGGCGTCACCGGCGAGCTGATCCTCACCGTCGCCTGGGACATCTCCTGGTACCAGTACCGCGTGACGCCGGAGTCGGCGCAGCCTGTGCGGCTCGCCGAGCGCGGGCACGAGCTCGTCGACCTCGACGCGGGCTACCAGCGCTGGAACGCGCACATCGAGGACGACGGCCGGCTCGTCCCGGAAATCGAACGGCTCTAGCATCTGGCGCCGGCTCGCCACCCTCTTACAATCAGAGCGTGATCTATTGCGTGATCCCGCCGGAGCTCGCCGACGAGCTGTACGCCAAGATGGTCGAGTACTACAAGGACAACCCGAACGTCACGGTCATCATCGACCGGCGCAAGGGCCCGGACCGGCGGAGCCGCAAGGGCGCCGGTGATGACGCGGCCCGCGAGCAGCGCGTGATCCGCGACCGGCGACGCCCCCGCGTGACAGGCACGTTTCCGGAGACGGACGTCCCGGCGGATTAAGGCGCCGACTTGGCGGCGCCGCATAGAGGCCGGGCGGGCTGTGCCCGCACAGCCGTTTCGCGCCCGATCTTGGTTCCGTGGCGGGTGACGAACTAGATCGCCGCAGCTTAACTAGACTCGTTCCTCGTGGCGCTGACGGGGACGAAGAGCTTCCAGAACTACATCGGCGGCGAGTGGGTCGACTCGGCGTCGGGCGAGACGTTCGAGAGCACGAGCCCGGCGACCGGCGACTCGATCGGGGTCTTCCCGAAGTCGGACGCCGACGACGTCGACCGCGCGGTGGCGGCTGCGAAGGCGGCATTCGAGGAGTGGCGGCTGGTGCCCGCGCCGAAGCGCGGGGAGATCCTCTACCGGTTCGCCAACCTCCTGATCGACGAGAAGGCGTCGCTGACGGACCTGATGTCGCGGGAGATGGGGAAGGTCAAGGCCGAGGCAGGGGGCGACGTCCAAGAGGCAATCGACATGAGCCTCTACATGGCCGGCGAGGGGCGGCGCCTCTTCGGGCACACGACACCCTCCGAGCTCAAGGACAAGTTCAACATGAGCGTCCGGCAGCCGATCGGCGTCGTTGGCGTGATCACGCCGTGGAACTTCCCGATCGCGATCCCGTCCTGGAAGATCGCGCCTGCGCTGGTCTGCGGCAACACCGTCGTCTTCAAGCCCGCGACCGATACGCCGCTGCTCGGCGAGCGTTTCGTGGAGCTGCTCGACGAAGCCGGGCTACCGCAGGGTGTGATCAACATCGTGCACGGCGGCGGCGGCGCGGTGGGCGACCGGCTCGTGAAGCATCCGGACGTCCGCGTGATCACGCTGACGGGCTCGCGGGAGACCGGCGTCGAGGTCATGCGGAACGCCGCCGACAGTCTCAAGCACGTCCACCTCGAGCTCGGCGGCAAGAACGCGATCATCGTCCTCGACGATGCCGATCTCGACCTCGCCGTCGACGGCATCGTCTGGTCGGCGTTCGGCACGTCAGGACAGCGCTGCACGGCGGCGTCGCGCGTGATCGCTCAGACGCGCGTGTACGACGAGCTCGAGTCGAAGCTCGTCGCCGCGGCCGAGCAGCTGACGCTGGGACCGGGGTGGGAGGACACGACGGACGTCGGGCCCGTGATCAACCGCGGTGCGCTCGAGAAGATCCACTCCTACACGAAGATCGGCGAGAGGGAGGGGGCGCGGCTCCTGACCGGCGGCGAAGTCGCTACCAACGACGGCCTCGACAAAGGCGCTTTCTACCGGCCGACGATCTTCGGTCGGGTTGATCCCGAGATGCGGATCGCGCAGGAGGAGATCTTCGGGCCGACGACCGCGCTCATCCGCGTCAAAGACGTGGACGACGCGATCCGCGTGTCGAACGGGATCAAGTACGGCCTGTCGTCGTCGATCTTCACGCGCGACGTGAACAAGGCGTTCCGCGCGATGCGCGATCTCGAAGCGGGCATCACCTACATCAACGCGGGCACGATCGGCGCCGAGGTGCACCTCCCGTTCGGGGGCACGAAGGACACGGGTAACGGCCACCGCGAGGCCGGCCAAGCGGCGCTCGACGTCTTCACCGAGTGGAAGTCCATTTACGTCGACTACAGCGGCAAGCTGCAGAAGGCGCAGATCGACACCGCCAGCTGAAAGCGCGTCTCTCGACCGACGGCGGCGCGCGCGGCAACCCCGGCCCGGCGGCGTACGGCTACGTCCTCGAGGCGGAGGACGGTCACGTGCTCGCGGCGCACGGCGAGGCGATCGGCCACGCGACGAACAATGTCGCGGAGTACAGCGGTCTCGTCGCCGGCATGACGAAGGCCGTGGAGCTCGGGGTACGCGAGCTCGAGGTCGTGTCGGACTCGGAGCTGCTGGTGAAGCAGATGCGGGGCGAATACAGGGTCAAGAACGAGGCCCTTCGCCGCCTGTGGGAGGAGGCGAACGACCTCGAGCAGCGCTTCGCGAAGGTGCGCTACACCGCCGTCCGCCGAGCCCACAACGAGCTCGCCGACAGCCTGGTGAACGAGGCTCTGGACGCCCAGGCCTGAGGTACACTGGCTGCCGCGCGGATGTAGCTCAGTTGGCTAGAGCATCTGCTTGCCATGCAGAAGGTCGTGGGTTCGAGTCCCATCATCCGCTCTTCGAAACCCGCCGCAAACGGCGGGTTTTTCTACGCCGCAGCTCGACCCTTCGCGGCCGCGCCACCCCGATAGTCAGCGTCTAGTCATTGATGACCCTGCGGGGCGCCGTCTTGACGCCGCCCTGGAGGCGGTGGTCGCCTCGAGGTAGCGCGTCCTCAGAAACAGGGAGTCGGAGCCGACAACCGAACGCGAGAACTCAGCAGACCGCAGAGTTATCCACAGTCGTCGCACTGCTTCCCGTTTACGGGGGCAGTGCGCCTCGGATCCGCCGCTCGAACCTAGCTCCCGCAGTCCAGTGAAAGACACTGAG
>DATIDT010000056.1:0-21685 GCA_035456125.1 Gaiellaceae bacterium | reverse complement strand
GACAGCGCCATCAGCCGGTAGCCGAAGATCGGCTTGCGGCTCATCACCGAGACGACCTCGCTGATGATCCCGAAGCCGGGCAGCATCATGATGTAGACGGCCGGGTGCGAGTAGAACCAGAAGATGTGCTGGTAGCCGAGCACGTAGCCGCCCTGGCTCGGCTCGAAGAAGCTCGTGTGCAGGACGCGGTCGAAGAGGACGAAGAACTGCGAGCCGGCGATGAACGGCGTCGCGATCACGACGAGCAGCGACGTCGTGAAGTTCGCCCACACGAGCAGCGGCATGCGCCAGAACGTCATGCCAGGCGCGCGCATCGTGATGATCGTGACCAGGAAGTTGAGCGCGGTCATGATCGAGCTCGCGCCCGCCCACTGGACGCCCATGTTGAAGAAGATCGTCCCCAACGGCTGGTGCACCGACAGGGTCGCGTAGCCCGTCCAGCCGGCGGCGAACGCTCCGCCAGGGGCGAGGAAGCTGGACACCATCATGATCCCGGCGATCGGGAGCAGCCAGAAGGAGAGCGCGTTCAGCCGCGGGAACGCCATGTCGGGCGCGCCGAGCATCAACGGCACGACGAAGTTCGCCAGCCCGGCGAACGCCGGGATGACGAACAGGAAGATCATGAGCGAGGCGTGGACCGAGAAGAGCCCGTTGTACGTCTGGTTGTCGAAGAACTGCATCCCCGGCCTCGCGAGCTCCGCGCGGACGAGCATCGCGAGCATGCCGCCGATCAGGAAGAAGATGATCGTGGTGACGAGGTACTGCATCCCGATCACCTTGTGGTCCGTGTTGACGCGGAAGTAGTCGCGCCAGCTGTACGCGCCGTGGCCGGAGTGATCCTCCGGCACGGTCGGTGCGCCGACCGCGTAGCGCACCCAGTAGTCGAACGCGCCGATGCCGGCGAGAAAGCCGATCGGCGCCGCGATCAGCCCCGCGACGAGCAAGATGATTTCGCCGAACCAGAACGGGTGCCAGCCGCCCCACCAGCGGCAGAGCACGACGATGCCGCAGCCGATCCCGAAAAAGAGCGGTGTCATCCACGCGGCGCGCAGGAAGCCCGGGTAGAGCAAACGGCGGAAGCCGCCGGGCGGCGGCGGCAGGCCCTGGTGCGCCGGGTGGGCCTCGTGCTCGACGACAGCGGTCGTCACGTGCCTCCTTTCGTGTTTGCCCACTGCTCGAACGCGGCCGGCTGCATCACGATCGCGCGCGAGCGCATGAGCGCGTGCCCGAGGCCGCAGAGCTCCGTGCAGATGACCGGGTAGGTCCCGACCCTCGTCGGCGTGATGTGCAGCGTCGGGTGGATGCCCGGAACGAGGTCCTGCTTCTGGCTGAACTCGGGCACCCAGAAGGAATGGATGACGTCCTTCGAGGTCATGCGGAGCACCACGGAGCGGTTTACCGGAAGACGCAGGATGTCAGACGTCTTGTTGCCGTACTCCGGGTAGCTGTAGCTCCAGAAGAACTGCTGCGCCGTCACCTCGACGCGGAGCGGGTCGGCTCCTTGGGCGTCATCCTTGGCCAGCACGATCGCGCTGACGATCGCGATTGCCGTCACGAGCAGGGTCGGGACGGCGGTCCATGCGATCTCGAGCCCGGTGTGCCCGTGGATCGGCGGTCCGTCCGACTCGTCGTCCGGCTTGGCCCGGAACTTCCACACTGCATAGATGCTGACCGCGGCGACGATCGAGAAGACGAAGATGCAGATGCCAGTGACGAACCAGAAGACGAAGTGGATGCGGCCGGCTTCGCGTGACGCAGGCTCCGGCAGCCACGCGGGGATGCCGAGGTGGCCCGGCACGAGCGCCACTGCAGACGCGACAGCTCCGGCCAAGACGCCGATCAGGATCAACTGAACGATCGAGCCCCTCCGCACGCCGCCGCGAGCCTACTTGAACGGCACAGGCAGGTGTGGGACCTGGCAAGTGCGGGAATCCACCAGGCACACCGAAGGAGGTCGAATGGGACTCGGAGTCGGAATCTTCCTGATCGCGGTCGGCGCGATCCTCACGTTCGCCGTCAATGCGACGTCGAGCTCGGTCAACGTCGACGCCGTCGGCTGGATCCTCATGGGCGTGGGGCTCGTGAGCATCCTGCTCTCGCTGCTCTTCTGGCAGTCGTGGGCCGGCCCCGGCTACTGGAGCCGCCGGCGGACGACCTACGTGGACGACGGCCCGCCGCCCACGTACTAAGGGTCTTCAGTCGGGGGAACCTCCCGGTTCCCCCGAGCCCTCTCCACTGGTTCGCTGCCGCGGACAGGCCGCTGCGCGGCCCCGCCGAACATCCCCTTGAGCCAGCGGCGTAGCCGTCGCGCCGCGAAGGTCTCGTCGACGTCGCCGTGCCCCTGCGAGGCGGGGACCTCGTCGTCGCCGTGCTCGTCGGGCGCTTCAGCCCACAGAACCGAGGCTCCGCTCATGCAGCAACTCTTCCACGAGCCGTCGCGTTTTTCTAGCCGGCGAGTGGGAGCTCGGCGACGAACGTCGAGCCGCCGTCGCCGCTCGACTCGACCCAGATCTTGCCGCCCATCCGCTCGAGCAGCTCCCGGCTAATGAACAGGCCGAGGCCGGTCCCGCCGACGCCGCGGGTCAGATCGGGGTCGAGGCGATAGAACTTCTCGAAGATCCGGCGGTGCTCGGCGGGCGGTACGCCGAGGCCCTCGTCGCGCACCGAGTACCGAAGCCGCTGCCCGACGACCGAGACCTCCAGGGTGACGTGGCCGCCGTCCGGGGAGTACTTCACGGCGTTCTCGACGAGGTTCGTGAGGACCTGGCGGATCTTGTCGGCGTCGCCGGCGACCTGCGGGACGTCCTGCTGCGGCGCCGCGAGCTCGAGCTTGATCGTCCGCGGGATGTACGACTGCGCCGCGTCGACGACTATGCGCGCCAGCTCGACGCCGTCGCACGGCTCGATCACCGTCCGGAGCCCCTCCGACTCGAGCCGGCTCACCCAGAGCACGTCGTTGACGATCCGCGCGAGCCGGTCGGACTCGCTGGCGATGACTTCGAGCAGCCCGGCGCGCTGGGGCTCGCCGAGCGGGACGTCCTCGCGCCGGAGCGTCAGTGCCGCGCCGTAGATTGCCGCCAGCGGCGTCCGCAGCTCGTGCGAGATCGTCGAGACGAAGTCCGACTTCAGCGTCTCGACGGCTCGCTCCTCGGTCAAATCGCGGAACGCGTAGACGCTCCCTTCCTCGAAGCCGACCGCCGTGATCGAGACCCAAAGCTCGCGATCGTTGACCCTGAGCGCCTGCGTCACCGGGCGGTTACCGCTGCTCTCGGCGAGGGCGGCGGTCGCGGGCCAGCCGGCGAAGATCTCCGCCGCCGGCTTGCCGAGCGCCCCCTCCGCAGGCACGCCCGTGATGTGCTCGGCCGCGGGATTCCACAGTCGGATCACGCCTTCGTTGTTGACGAGCAGCACGCCGTCGGCGACGTGCTGGACGACGAGCGCCGCGCGGGCGCGGCGTTCGGCCTCGCGGTAGAGCCGCGCATTGTCGACCGCGACCGCGGCCCGCCGCCCGAGGTGCTTCGCGAAGTCGAGGTCGTCCTCGTCGAACACGCGGTTTGGGTCGGCCGAGACGAGCATCAGCGCGCCGAAGGTACGGCCGGCGGCCGTGAGCGGCACGCACATCGCCGACTCCATCCCGAGCTCCCGCAGCACCTGGTGGTGCTCGTTGCTCAAGGTGGAGGCGGCGAGCAGTTCGTCGCTGACGGTGTTGTAGAGGACGGCCTCGCCCGTTCGAACGACGCGCGCCGTCCCCTCGAGCTCCTCGCGTCGGGGGGCAAAGACCTGCATGGACTTCTCCGCCCATTGCTGTTTCGAGGGGTCCCTGTGCACGACGGCGATCCGGCGGAATCGAGCTCCGTCGACGACGTCGACCGCGTACCAGTCGGCGAAGCGCGGGACGAGCAGCGTTGCGAGATTCGCGAGCGTCGACTCGTAGTCGAGTGAGCCGGCCAGCCGCTGGCTCGCCTCGGCGAGGACGCTGAGCCGCGCGCCCGCCGCTTCGGCGGCCGCGCGCGCCCGCTCGCGTTCGGTCACGTCCGTGA
This sequence comes from Gaiellaceae bacterium, assembly GCA_035456125.1. Taxonomy (GTDB): domain Bacteria; phylum Actinomycetota; class Thermoleophilia; order Gaiellales; family Gaiellaceae; genus 3-1-20CM-4-69-9. Next base: position 17,645 of record DATIDT010000056.1, on the reverse strand, counting down.
TGACGACGCCGACGCCGAGGATCGTGTCTATCGCGTCACGCACGGGGTAGTAGCTGACGAGCCAGTTGCGGGTCTCGCCCGGAGCGGCGGCCGTCCGGCCTTCGACCGCGAGATCGAGAATCGGCTCGCCCGTCTCGATCACGTGCCGGTGATACGGCGCGATCGTGTTCGCGAGCTCCTCGCCGAGCACGGCCCGCAGCGACCGGCCGAAGTGCTCCTCCGCCGGGAGCCCGTTGATCTGCGCGAGCGCGTCGTTGACGCGGACGTAGTGGAAGCGCGTGTCCATGAAGGCGAGGCCCACGGGCGCCGCGCCGAAGATCGCATCGACCACCGCGAGCGAGTCCTGCGCTTCGCGACGCGCAGCCTGCGTCTCCCGGAAGAGAAGCGCGTTGTCGACGGCGGTAGCCGCACGCCTCGCGAGGTCCAGCGCGATCGCCAGGTCGGCCTCGTCGTAACGACGCCCGCTGTCGGCCGCCACGAACGTGATCGCGCCGAGGACGCGGTCGCGTGCGACGAGCGGCACGCACATCGACGAGCGGAGGCCCAGCTCGCGGAGGAGCCCCAGCAGCTCCGGCGTCTCGGCCGTCGCCTGTACGAGGAGCTCGTCGCTGATCTCGGCGAACAGCTCCGGCCGCCGCGTGCGGATGACGTTCGGCACGCCGAAGGGCGCATCGGGATCCGGCGGGTATTTCTCCGCAAGCTCGTTGGCGCGCTGCACCTTGCCCGGGTCGACGTGCGCGATTGCGAGCCGGCTGAGCGATCCTCCCGGCTCCACGATGTCGATCGCGCACCAGTCGGCGAACTGGGGTACGGCGAGGTACGCGACGTTCGACAGCGTGCGCTCGTAATCGAGGGAGGACGCGAGCAGGTCGCTGGCCTCGGCGACGAAGCGCTGGTCCTCGGCGAGCCGCCGCTGCGCCTCGTACAGCTCGGCAGTGCCGATCGCCGCAGCCGCGAGATTGGCGAGCAGCGACGCGGCGCTCTTCTCCGACTCGCCGAACATGCGCGGCTGCCGGTAGTAGAAGACGAGCGTCCCGACCACCCGGTCGCCGTAGCGGAGGCCCGCGACGAGCATCGCCCGGGTTCCTGCCCGCGCGTGCGCCTCGCGGTGGTCTTCGCCGATCCAGTCGGCGGTGGCGATCTCCTCCGCGATCAGCGGCTCGTCCAGGAGGACGGCGTCGCCTCGTCCGCGGACGGCCGCGGTGGCGCTTTCCACGTACGACTCGGGCAGCCCGGCGTAGGCGGCAACGCTCCACGAGCCGTCGGCGCGGCTCTTCCGCCAGAGGGCGTAGGCGTCGGCGGCGAGCGTACGGCTGGCGAGCTCGAGAATCTCCGGGAGCATCGCCTCGACGTTCAGCGCGCCCAGCAGCGTGGATGACGCTTCGAGCAGCAGGCGCAGGCGCTCGATCTCGTCGCTGAAGAAGCGAGCGTCCTCTGCCCCGCGTTCGATGTCTCGAGTCGCCAACGAACCCCCGTGGTTGGGCGAACTGTCTGACTTTACTCCGCTGACGCCAAATGTCCTCATCGCGCCAGGTCGGGCGAGGACGAACTCGCGGCTACGCCAGAGCGGTGTGCCGCGGGTTCCAGATGACCTCCCAGAGGTGTCCATCGGGATCGCGGAAGTATCCCGAGTAGATCCTCCACGGACGCTCGTGCGGCTCCTCCGTCAACGTCGCGCCGGCGGCCTCGGCCTCCGCGAGCACGGCATCGACGTCCTCCCTGTGGCGGACGAGGTGCCCGATGCTGAACTCCCCGCGGCCCGGCGCGTCGAACGTCGCGTCCGCGTCGGCTGCGAGGTCGTCGCGTCCGTACAGCGACAGGATCAACCCGCCGTCGAGCTCGACGATCGCCGCCGTCCCACCTGGGAATTCCGTGCCGACGATCTCCAGCGACTCGAACCCGAGCGCCCGATAGAACGCGAGCGACCGCTCGAGGTCGGCGACGCCGAGCGTGAGAACGTGGATCCGCGGTCTCACGAGCAGATTCTCGCCGCTGATGCCGGCTGTGCCGGCATCAGCCACCACCGCTTCGGATCGACACCGATCGCCGGAAAATCATCATGGCGGCGAAACCCCCGGATTTCCGGCGAGTGGGCCGTGCAGGGATCGAACCTGCGACCTTGGGATTAAGAGTCCCCTGCTCTACCAGCTGAGCTAACGGCCCCGGCGCGGGTGCCTAGTGTAGCCAGCCCTCGGCGTCAGTAGCCTTGCGCCGGATGAGCCCGGATGTCGCCATCATCGGAGCCGGCTACGTGGGGATGCCGCTGGCGAAGGTCTTCGCCGACGCGGGCAACAACGTGCTGCTCCGGGACGTCAACCGCAACGTCGTCGACGGGATCAATCGCGGCGAGAGCCACATCGGCGACGTCCACTCGGGGGAGCTGAAGAAGCTGGTCGACGCGGGGCGGATTGCGGCAACGCTCGACATCGAGGAGGCTGCGAAGGCCGACGCCATCCTGATCGCGCTGCCGACGCCGCTCTCGAGCCAGCGTGAGCCGGACTTGTCGATCGTCACCGCCGCCGTCGCCGAGCTCGCGCCACACCTGCGCAACGGCCACCTCGTCGTCCTCGAGTCGACGACGTACCCGGGGACGACGCGTGAGGTCGTGCAGCCGATCCTCGAGCGCGGCGGGCTCACGGCCGGCGAAGACTTCCACCTCGCGTTCTCGCCCGAGCGCGTCGATCCGGGCCGCACGGACTGGACGACGCACAACACGCCGAAGGTCGTCGGCGGCGTGACGCCGGCGTGCACGGAGCGCGCGGCCGAGCTCTACCGCGGCGCCGTCGAAACCGTCGTGCCGGTGTCCTCGCCCGATGCGGCGGAGCTGACGAAGCTGCTCGAGAACATCTTCCGCGCCGTCAACATCGCGCTCGTCAACGAGCTGGCGCAGCTGTGCGAGCGCATGGACATCGACGTCTGGGAAGTCGTCGAAGCTGCGGCGACGAAGCCGTTCGGCTTCATGAGTTTCAAGCCCGGCCCCGGCCTCGGCGGCCACTGCATCCCGATCGACCCCTTCTATCTCACGTGGAAGGCGCGCGAGTACGACTTCTACACGGAGTTCATCGAGCTCGCCGGGAAGATCAACGCGAACATGCCGTACTTCTGCCGCTCGCTGATCTCGCAAGCACTGAACCACGGCGCGCAGAAGTCGCTGAACGGTTCCCGGCTGCTCGTGCTCGGCGTCTCCTACAAGTCAGACGTCGACGACGTGCGCGAGTCGCCGGCCGAGAAGATCATCCAGCTGCTTCGCAAGGCGGGTGCGGACGTCGCCTACCACGACCCCCACGTTCCCGAGTTCGACGGGATGCGCTCGGCCGAGTACCGTCCGGAGGACTACGACGGTGTCGTGATCGTCACCGCTCACCGCGCGATCGACTACGACGACCTCGTCCAGCGCGCGCAGATCGTCGTCGACTTCCGCAACGCGACCGGCAGGAACGGCACCGGTCACGGGAAGGTCTGGAAGCTCTGATGGCCCGCATCGCTCAAATTGGCCTCGGGCGGTGGGGCAACAACCTTGCGCGGAACTTCGCCGACCTCGCGGAGCTAGCCTGGCTGTGCGACCTCGACGAGGCACAGCACGAGGGCCTTGCGCAGCGGTATCCGCAGGCGCGTCTGACGACGCGGCTCGACGACGTGCTCGCCGACGACTCCGTCGTGGCGGTCGTGATCGCGACGCCGGTTCCCACGCACTACGAGCTGGCACGGCGTGCGCTCGAAGCGGGGAAGCACGTCTTCGTCGAGAAGCCCCCGGCGATGCGCGGCGCGGAGCTCGAGGAATTGTGCGACCTCTCGGAGGACCGCGGCCTCGTGCTCATGCCGGGCCACCTCCTGCTCTACCACCCCGGCGTTCGGAAGCTGAAGGAGATCGTGGTCTCGGGAGAGCTCGGCGACGTCCTCTACGTCTACGGCAACCGGCAGAACCTCGGTACCTTCCGGACGAACGAGAACGCGCTCTGGTCGCTCGGCGTGCACGACCTCTCGGTGCTGCTCCACCTGATCGAGGAGGAGCCGAGCGAGGTCCGTGCGCACGGCAACGCCTTCCTCACCGGCGGCGTCGAGGACGTCGTCTTCTGCTACCTCAACTTTCCCTCCGGGAAGATGGCACACATGCACCTGTCGTGGCTCGACCCGCACAAGATCCGCCGGATCACCGTGGTCGGCAACGAGCGGATGGCGGTGTTCGACGACATGGAGCGCGAGCTCAAGATCACGGTCTACGACAACTGGCGCACGCGGACCGGGGATGTCTACAGCCCGAAGGTCGACGCGACCGAGCCGCTTCGGCTCGAGTGTCTGCATTTCCTGCAGCTCGTGGCGGGCGACGGCGACCCGCATAGGGCCGCGCGCGACGCGGTGCCGGTCGTGCGCGCGCTGGAGCAGCTGCAGGCATCGCTCGAGTCCGCCGTCGTGTGATCGCCGACACGGCCATCGTGTACCCGGGGACGATCGTCCTCGACGACTGCGCGATCCTCGACTACGCGGTCGTCGGGAAGCAGCCGACGCTGTCGCCGCGTTCCACGACGAAGCGGGAGGAGCTGCCGCCGCTCGAGCTCGGCGCCGGCGCTGTCGTCTCGACCGGCGCGATTGTCTTCGCCGGCACGCGTATCGGGGCCGGCGTGATCGTCGGTGATCAGGCGTGCGTGCGCGAGCGCTGCGAGCTCGGCGACGAGGTCGTCATCGGACGCGGCTCGCTCGTCGAGAACGACACGACGATCGGCGCGCGTACGAAGATCCAGGCGATGGCGTACGTCACGGCATACTCGACGGTCGAGGAGGACGTGTTCATCGCCCCGTGCGTGCAGACGTCGAACGACAATTTCATGGGACGCACGGAACGGCGGCACGATCTGCGCAAGGGGCCGACGATCCGGCGCGGCGCGCGCGTCGGGGCCGGCGCCGTCCTCTGCCCTGCGGTCGAGATCGGCGAGGAGGCGTTCGTCGGTGCGGGCGCGGTCGTCGTGAGGGACGTCCCGCCGCGCGTCGTCGTGGTCGGAAACCCCGCGCGTGTGCTGCGCGACGTTGCCCCGGAGGAACTGCGCCGGAGCGGGTCGTGATCAGCTCGACGGCATCGACCGGTCGTTTCAGACGGACGACGGGCTGAGCCCGTCGTCCTGATGTCGACGCCGCAAGTCGGCGCCTCAGCGCGAGCGAGTGAGCGTGAGCCCGTACGGCCCGGAGCCCCGCGTGGTCAGCTTCACCTCGACGTAGTACCAGCCGTTCTTCCGTACGCGGTAACCGAGGCGATGCGAGGCCCCTGGGCCGATTGCCTGGGCGGCCCGGAGGTTCTGCGTGCGGAGGTCGTTCACCCGCTTTGTCCCCGGCTTCCAGAGCAGGAGATTCGACGTCGCGCCCGCAGGACCGTCGAGCGTCAGCGTGAACTTCTGTCCCTTGCGTAGATAGACGCGGTAGACGTCGATGTTGTCGTCCCAGAAGTCGATCGTCGCCTTCACGGAGGTCACCGCCGCCGTGAGCTTCGTCGCCTGTGTGCCGGCGTCGTCGTTCGGCTCGTAGCGATCCGGCGGCGGGAGGATGCCGTCGAGCGCGGCGATCGCCTTCGAGACGTCGAGCCGTCCCCAGCCGCTCAGCGAGTCGCGCAGCAGCGGACAGGACTTGCAGCCGTTCGACGCGTTCACGTCGGTCGCCGAGCGCTCGAGGATGTTCGCGACCTGGTCGGCCTGCAGCGTCGGCTTGAGCGCGAGCAGCAGCGCTGCGGCGGCCGTCACCTGAGGAGCCGCGAACGACGTGCCCGCCGCATGGCGGAACTCGTCGGGGCCGCAGTCGGAGTAGCCCTGGTTCATGCAGAGCGGGCGAAAGGAGGTCAGCGCCCGCGGCAGCGTCGAGTAGATCTCCTGGCCGGGCGCCGAGATGTCGTTGTAGATCCGGTCGCGGTCGGAGAAGTTCGGCACGTTGCCCGTCGGCGAGAGAGCGCTCACGCCGATGACGTGCGGCAGCGCGGCGGGGTAGCTCGCGTACGGCCAGGGGCTTTGCGGCGCCTCGTCGGAGTTGCCGACGGCCGCGACGAGCACCGCCCCCTTGCGGACCGCGTACTCGATCGCAGCGGCCTCGACCTTCGAATACGTGTCCGTGCGCGGGTTGAACGGATTGCGCAGCCCGCCGATCGACAGGTTGATCACGCGGGCGCCGACGTCGGCGGCCCAGCGGATGGCCTGCGCCTCGTCGCGGACGTCGATCGACTGGTCCGAGCGCGCGATCTTCGCGATCACGAGCTGGGCGGGGAACGCCATGCCGGCGATGCCCTCGTTGTTGTCGATCGCCGCAGCGATCTCCCCGGCGACGAAGGTGCCGTGCCCCTGCTCGTCCGTCAGCGCGCTGCCGCCGACCCAGCTGCGCGCCTGCCAGATCCGCGAGCGCGGGAATTCCGGATGGCCGCCGTCGAGCCCGGAGTCGATGACCGCCACGCGGACGGGATTGACCACCGGCAGCTCCGGCCCGAACGCGTCGAACGCGTGGTCCTGGCCGAGGTAGTACTGACGTGAGGCGAGCGGATCGCTGGGCGTGAACGTCGCCCGCGCCCCCAGCGCGACGGCTGACGGTGCCAGAACGAGCGCGAGGGCCGCGGCCGCCGCGGCGCGCCTCACTGGTTCGAGACCTGCAGCAGCGGCGTCATTCCCGCAACGTAGCCACGGCCGGAACCGACTCGCGCACGGTAGACGCCGTCACTGAGCTGCAGCTTCGCGAGGAACGCCCCGTTCGCCGCCACGGTCGCCTGCGCGGCGGTCGTCCATCCCGGGCCTTGCTGGCGCTGGATCAAGACGCGCGCGCCGGCGAGCGAGAGCGGCCGGACGTACCCGCTGAGCTGGTCGGGTGTGCGCGGCGGGTAAAAGCGTACGAGCGGCGCCACCGGAACGCGCACCGACGGCGCGCTGACCTTGCCCGTCGCCAGCCGGTAGCGCGTCGTGACGGTCGGCTTCATCGAGAGTGTCACGGTGCCGTCCTTGTCCGCCTTGACGGCGCCGACGTCCTTCCAGGTCGTGCCGTCGAGCTGCTGCAGAGTCGCGTTGCCGACGCCGCGCGCGATCCCGCTGAGCTGGCCGCGCGATCCGTAGACCACGGTTGCAGTCGGCGCCGACAGCGACAGGACGCCGACCGTGAACCAGGTCGACTGGACGCCGAGCCGCTGCCGCACGTTCGCGCCGGGGATCTCCAGCGTTCCCTGCGAACCGATCACCGTCAGCGTCTTCACGCGCCCGGACGAGTTGAGCTCTGACTGGACGTCCATGACCCGGCCCTTCATCTTCAGCCGCTTTGCGAGGCCGGCGCCGGTGTACGCCATCGGGCCCCACGTGTGGTGCGGCGAGACGGAGTCGTACGGGTCCGGCACCGAGACGAGGTACGGGACGGCCTCGCCCCACACATCCTCCGCCGAGGCGGTGCGGCCGCCCGACGTCGAGAAGAAGAACGTCTTCGCGACCTCGCCCTGATAGAGCACGACCTGTCCGGCCGTCGCGTCGACTGCCTCGGTCGTCGACGGCTTCTCGTGCTCGATGCCGAGATAGACCTGGCTGCGGGTGTCGGGATAGAGGTCGAACGCGCCGGTACGCCGCGTTGCCAGCGCGTACGAGCGCGCGACGACGGCCTGCGCTTTCAGCGCCTCCGGCGCCCACGAGAACGGCATCTCGGAGGGCACGACGCCGTACAGGTACTGCTCGAGGCCGACGACGTTGATCGCGCGCAGCTTCCCGTTGACCACGTCGACCTGCATCGAGCCGCGATACAGGTGCTTCAGCTGCAGCGGCGCCGTTCCCGGCTGGAAGAGCAGCGGCCCCGGCAGCGCGTGCACAGTCGCCGCCCCGTCCACCTTCAGCTTCAGTGCCGGCGTGAGCGTGTACTTGCCCACGGCGACCGTGTGCACTGCACCGGTTGCATCCTTGACCTTGAAATCCGACGCGGACCCGATCGGCAGCGTCCCGACACCGCTCGTCATCAGGACGCGCACTTTCGACACCGGGGCCTGGCCGAGCTCCGTGCCCGGGAAGTAGTGCAGAACGATCTTCGCGAAGCCGTAGCCCTTCTGCGCGTACCCATACGCCCCGTACTGGCTCATGCCGACGCCGTGGCCCCAGCCGTGACCTGTGACGACGAACGTCGCAGCGCCGGCAGCAGCCTTGGCATGCGCCCGTGCATGTGCCGCCGGGACGGCACCGAGCAGGAGGATGGAAGCGATCGCGACGGTTCGACGCATCGAGGTGACCCCAGCGAGGACGCGCACGAGGCTAGCAAAGGTGCTCATGTGCAGCGGCTTTCTTTACGGAACGCTGACTTCATCGTTTGCGTGACGGGACATGGGGCAGATCCGTTCAAGCTCTGTGGCCGTGACGACCGACATTCTTCCGTCTCGTTACCGCGATGCCCGGCGCATCGGCCGCGGCGGCATGGGCGACATCTACCACGCCCGGGACTCCGTGCTCGTCCGCGACGTCGCGGTGAAGATCCTCGGCGATCGCTATGCCCAGGATCAATCGGTGCGGCAGCGGTTCACGCGCGAGGCGCTTGCGGCGGCACGGCTGTCGGGCCAGCCGAACACCGTGACGATCTTCGACGTCGGCGAGCACAACGGGCGTCCGTACATCGTCATGGAGTACCTGGGCGGCGGTTCGCTCGACGACGGGCTTCGCGAGCACGGCGCGCAACCGCCGCAGCGTGTCTTCACGTGGCTCGAGCAGGCAGGGCGCGCGCTTGACGCTGCGCACGCGCTCGGCGTCGTGCACCGCGACGTGAAGCCCGGCAACCTGCTGCTCGATCGCGAGGGGAACGTGCATGTCGCCGACTTCGGTATCGCAAGCGCGGCCGGCATGGACTCGCTCACGATGACGGGCACCGTCCTCGGCACCGCCGGGTATCTCGCGCCCGAGCAGGCAGAAGGCAAGCGCGCGACGCCGGCGAGCGACCGGTATGCGCTCGCGATCGTTGCGTTCGAGCTGCTGACGGGATCGCGTCCGTTCGAGTCGGACAACCCGACCGCGGAAGCCGCCGCTCATGTGAATGCGCCGGTGCCTTCGATCTCGGCCAGCGCGGACGTTCCGCGTGAGCTCGACCGCTGCTTTGCGCGGGCTCTCGCGAAAGATCCGGGACAACGCTTTGCGACCGGCGCCGACTTCGTGGCGGCGCTGCGTGCTGCCTATGCCGACGCGGCAGGCGAGACGCGGCGGCTCGCGACGGCGGTGACCCGCCCGGTCCCGGCTCCGCCGGCGGCAACGAGCCGGCGGACGTCGCCGGCGTGGCCCGTGCTCGCGGCGCTGCTTGTCTCAGGCGCGATCGCGGGGGCACTGCTCGCGTACTTCCTCACGCGCGACAACGGCAGCACGCCGGCACCGACGACAGTCCTGACGCGCGTCCAGACGGTGACGACCCAGGGTCAGGTGACGACGGTCGAGCGCACGGCTACCGTGACGACGGCGCCGGTGACCACGTCATCCGCGCCGTCCCCGTCGCCGTCGGCCCAGAGCGGCGTCGCTCTCAACAACTCGGGCTACGCGAAGATGCAGGCCGGCGACTACGCCGGCGCGCTGCCGCTGCTCGAACAGGCCGTGAGCAAGCTCGCCGGGACCGGCGTCCTGGACGAGGCGTACGCGAAGTACAACCTCGCGTACACGCGCTACCAGCTCGGCAACTGCGACGGCGTGCTCGACCTGCTCGACCAGGCGGAGGCGATCGAGGGGCACAAGGCGCCGATCGACCGCCTGCGCGCTCAGGCACAGCAGAACTGTTAGCCGTCAGCGGCGCGTGAACTACGCCAGCCGCGTGGCGTACTGGCGGTCGTAGAACTCGCGGAAGCCGTCGGAGCGCTTGATCGGCTCCCACCAGTCGCGGTTGTCCCGGTACCAGTCGATCGTCGCGCGAATGCCGTCCTCCCACGTGCGGCGGGGCGCCCAGCCGAGCGCGCGCAGCCTCGAGGTGTCGAGGGAGTAGCGGCGGTCGTGGCCGGCTCGATCCTCGACGTGGCGGATCAGTGAGCGGTCGGCACCGAGCTGCCCGAGCACGAGGTTCGTCAGCTCGACGTTCTCGTGCTCCTCGTTGGCAGCGACGTTGTAGACCTCGCCGGCCCGGCCCTCGCGCAGGACGAGCTCGATCCCTGCGCAGTGGTCCTCGGCGTGCAGCCAGTCGCGCACCTGGCGGCCGTCGCCGTAGAGCGGCAGCGGCTCGCCGTCGAGCGCATTCGTGGTGAACAGCGGCAGGACCTTCTCCGGATACTGGTTCGGGCCGTACGTGTTCGAGCCGCGCGTGATTGACGCGTTGACGCCGAACGTGCGCACCGCGGCGAGCACTTGCAGGTCGCCGCCCGCCTTCGACGCGCTGTACGGACTCGAGGGCCGCAGCGCGTCGTCCTCGCGCGAGGACCAGCCGGGCTCGATGTCGCCGTAGACCTCGTCCGTCGACACCTGGACGAAGCGGGCGCTCAGCTCCCGCGCGACCTGCAGCAGGACGAGCGTGCCGTGCACGTCGGTGCGCACGAAGTCCTCCGGCCCATGGATCGAGCGGTCGACGTGCGTCTCCGCGGCAAAGTTGACGATCGCGTCGACCGGGCCGACCTGCTCGACGTCTTCGCGCACGGCGATGTCGCCGCGATACACCTCCGTGCCGTCCGGGAGGTTCGCGGCGTTCCCGGCGTAGGTGAACTTGTCGAGGACGACGACGTCCTCGCCGGCAGCCTGCAGCCGCCGGACGAAGTGCGAGCCGATGAAGCCGGCCCCGCCTGTGACTAGAACCCGCACGCCGTCACGGTATAGACTCTTCTCGTCTTCGAGGCAACGTGGCCTCGGGCGCCGGCGGCGCCTGAGGCTTTTGCATTTCAAGGGAGGAATTCATGGCGCAGGTCGAGACGAAGAACAGGGCGACATCGAGCGAGGAGACCCGCAGAGAGGTGCGCGCGCGGATCGAGCAGGAGGGCGTCGAGTTCGTCCTGCTCTGGTTCTCGGACATCGAGGGCCACCTCAAGAGCTTCGCCGTCACGCCGAGCGAGATCGAGGATGCGCTCGACGACGGGATGGGCTTCGACGGATCGTCGATCACCGGCTTCAACGCGATCGAGGAGTCGGACATGGTCGCGATCCCGGATCCGAACACGTTCCAGCTGATGCCGTGGAAGGAGGGCGAGACGCGGGTCGCGCGGATGATCTGCGACATCGTCACGCCCGACGGCAAGCCGTACGAGGGCGACCCGCGCTACGTGCTGCGCCGCGCGCTCGAGCGGATGTCGTCGCTCGGGTTCGACACGTTCAACGTCGGCCCCGAGTTGGAGTACTTCCTCTTCCGCGACGACAAGGGAACGGAGACGCTCGACGAGGGCGGCTACTTCGCGATGACCACGCTCGATGCCGCGAGCGGCCTGCGCCAGGAGACCGTGCGAGCGCTCGAGTCGATGGGCATCCCGATCGAGTACGTCCATCACGAGGTCGGCCCGTCACAGCACGAGATCGACATGCGCTACGCCGATGCGCTGTCGATGGCCGATCACACCGTCACCTACCGGCTGATCGTCAAGGAGATCGCGAAGAAGGCGGGCTACCACGCGACGTTCATGCCGAAACCGCTGTTCGGCGAGAACGGGTCCGGCATGCACACCCATCAGTCGCTGTTCAAGGACGACCGGAACGCCTTCTTCGAGGGTGACGACAAGTGGCACCTGTCCGACGCGGGCAAGGCATTCATCGCCGGGCAGCTGCGGCATGCGCGCGAGATCAGCGCCGTCTTCGCGCAGTGGGTGAACTCGTACAAGCGGCTCGTGCCCGGTTACGAGGCGCCGGTGTACGTCGCGTGGTCGCAGCGGAACCGCTCGGCGCTGATCAGGATTCCGCTGTACAAGCCGGGCGCCGAGCAGGCGACGCGCGCGGAGATCCGCTGCCCCGACCCGGCCTGCAACCCGTACCTGACGTTCGCCGCGTTGCTGCACGCCGGCCTCGAAGGAATCGAGCACGGGTACGAGCTCCCGGATCCGATGGAGACGAACCTGTACCACCTCACGGCCGAGCAGCGCCGCGAGCGCGGGATCGTGTCGCTCCCGGAGACGCTGGGCGAGGCGATCGACGAGCTGTCCCAGTCAGAGCTGGCGCGGAAGGCACTGGGCCCACACATCTTCGACCGCTACGTCGAGCTGAAGCGGGCGGAGTGGGACGAATACCGGGTCCAGCTCACGGAGTGGGAGCTGCAGAAGTACTTGTCCGTTCTCTGAGAAAGAGAGAGAATCGGGTCTGATCCCGTGAGCTCTGCGGCCTGCGGGATCCAACTGACGGCCGACTGCGAGCTGCGGCTTTTTGGCCCAGCTCGTGGTCGTTTAGAGCCGAAAAGTGCTGCGCACTTTCCGGGGAGGGAGGTACGCCGCTTCGCGGGGAACGCGCGCGGGCGGAGCCCCGCGCGCTCTAGTCGCCTCAGTTCGCCTGCGCGGAAGCTGCGCTTCCGCTCCGGCCTTGACGGGGTCTGACCCGGAGGGGTCTGACCCAGCCTCTAGAGGAAGCGGCGGATAGCTTCCCGCGCGACGCGGAGGCCGACGACGCGGCTCGCCTGGTCGACCTCGGCGATCGTGTCAGCCGGAACGAGCCGGCGTTGGCGCGAGAGGAAGCCGCTCTTCACGGCGAGTGCGTCCGGCACGTCCGGGAGCGTCCCGTACATGGGGCACTCGACCTTCCCGACGAGCCGGCCGCGGTTGTCAGCGACGAGGAATCCGGTCGTACCGGAGAGATTCAGAGGCACAGCTGACACGTTCGGAACCTATTCCCCGTCTCTAAGGAAATTCCCCTCCCTGGCGTAAGAGTTCTGTTAACTGCCCGGTTTCCCGGTCATCACGAACATCGCTACCAGCAGTGCAGCGAAGTAAACCCCGGTAATGAGGGCAACCCCGCGGATCGGCCAGGTCTTCTGCGGTCGGCGGACGCCCACGGCCGCGAGGATCATCGCGACGATCAGGAGCACGAGCCCGGCCTCACTGACGATGTAGCCGATTCCGAGCCAGGTGGAGTCGTCGCCGATCGGCGAGCGGGAGTCCTCCCACGCCCCGCCGGCCCGCATCAGGATCCAGGCCGGCAAGGCCGCCAGCAGTAGTGTCCGCGCCAACACGGCCCGCAGCCACGGCCAGCGTCGTTCGGACAGGGCGCACACGAACGCGGCTGCGGTCGCGCCCGTGACGACGGTCGCGCCGACGACGTGCAGGAAGAGCGGAAGGTTCCAGCTTTCGGGCCGTCCGACGACTGCGAGCATCACGAGCCCGGCTTCCAGATCATCAGCGCGAGGATGCCGAGGACGATCACGCCGCTGCCCCAGCTGAGCGCGAGGGTGAGCGGATCACGCATGCGCGCCCGCAGCTCGGTGCTCGGCGCGTCGCCTTCGGCCGCGAGCCGCTCGGCAAGCAGGCGCGTCTGCTTCTCGCGCCGCCCGCCCGCGCCGCCGAAAGCATTCGCCAGCACCCAGCCGATCAGGGCCAGGATGACCCACGTGTCGCTCAACTTGACGAGGTCCTCGTCGCCGACCAGCCACAGTCCGAAGACGATCGTCAGCACCATCCCGGCCGAGATCGCAGGGACTGCGAACCGAACGAGCCGGTACAGCGCGACGACCTCGCTCGGCCGTTCACGCCGCATCGCGGCCGCATTGAGAATCGCCCCGTACGTCGCGCCGCCGAGTACGAGGAACGCGCCGGCCACGTGGAAGACGAGCAGCCATTGGTAGCGATCCACGGGGCTACCCTACGGATCCAAGTGGACGTCCGAGAGCGCCACCTGCGCCTTCTCACCGACACGATCGCGGCGGTCAACTCGACGCTCGATCTCGAAGAGGTGCTCGCGCTCGTGGCACGCAAGGTGGCCGACGTGCTCGGCGCGGACGCCTGCTTCGTCTACCTCTACGACGAGCGCAGCGACGAGCTTGTCCTGCGTGCGACGCACGGCACGAAGGTCGAGGAGATGACGAGACGGCCGCGCATGCGGCCCGGCGAAGGCATCACCGGCAGTGCCGCGGCCGAGCTTAGGCCGATCATGATCCCCGCCCAGGCCCATCTCGACCCGCGCTTCAAGCTCTTCTCGAACCTGCCGGAGGATCAGTACGAGTCGATCCTGGCGGTGCCGATCGTTGCGCGCGAGCGACTCGCGGGTGCGCTCAACGTGCGCACGATCGCGCCGCGCGAGTTCACCTCCGACGAGATCGAGCTCGTCTCTGCGATCGCCGCGCAAGTCGCGCAGACGATCGAGCATGCGCAGCTGTACGCGCAGGCGCAGCGCCGAGTGGCCGAGCTCGAGGCGCTGGCGAAGATCTCGGAGGCCGTCTCCGAATCGCTCTATCTCGAGGAATCGCTCGAGGCAATCGTGAAGACGACGATGGAGGCGGTCGACGCGACGGGAGCGGCGCTCGTGCTCGAGGACGGCAACATCGCGTGGCCGGAGGGGCGCGCCGGCCAGCACGCCGTGCGCCTGCCGCTGCGGTGGAAGCGGCGTCAGATCGGCGAGCTCGTCTGCGATCGCGACACGCCGTTCACCGCGGAGGAGCGCGCGCTGCTCGCTTCGATCGCACACCATGCTGCAGTCGCGCTCGAGCACGGCCGGGCAGTGATGCGCGGCGTGCTCGCGCAAGAGATTCACCACCGGGTCAAGAACAACCTGCAGACCGTTGCGTCGCTGCTGCGGCTGCAGGCGCGCTCGGCGGACGCAGATCCGCGCAAGGCGCTCGAGGACTCGGTCAACCGCATCCTCGCGATCGCCGCCGTGCACGAGGTGCTGACCGAGCAGCGCGAGGAGGTGGTCGAGCTGCGCGAGCTCATCGACCGGCTTCGCGCGATGCTCGTCCAGGGGCTCGGGGCCGGCAAGGAGGTGCGGGCGGAGCTGGAAGAGGTGCCGCTCGCCGGCAACCGAGCGACCGCGCTCGCACTCGTCTTCTCGGAGCTGTTGCAGAACGCGCTCGAGCACGGAGGGGAGGCGGTCGACATCGAGCTCGCGCAGCGCAACGGCGAGGTCGTGCTGGCGATCTCCGACGACGGCCGCGGAATCGACAGCGAGGCGTCGGGAACGGGCCTCTCGATCGTCCGCGCCCTCGTCAGAGACGAGCTGCAGGGCCGTCTCGACCTGCGGAGCGAGAGCGGAACGCGCGCCGAGGTCGTCTTCCCGGCCTGACGCGCGGCGTACGCCAACGGATTCGTCACAGTTTCGGTACGAAATCGGGGTCAGACCCCGTCACGGTTTTGGCACACCGCCTGAGCCCCCACCAGCACAAGGCCGGAGGCTAGGCCAGGCGAAGCCGGCCTAGCCGCAGGCGAACTGATCCGCGCGCCGATGGCCGAAGGCCACCGGCCGGCGGACGGTCTGAACCAACCGCCAACCAGCAAGAAGCGCGCGGGCCGAGCCCGCGCGCGTTAACGCGCGAAGCGCCGTACTTCAAGACAAGGCGAAGCGAAGCTTCGCCGCGCTAGTAGACGCCGCCGTCGCCGCCGGCGGGGCGTTGCCACCAAGCGGCGTCGGAACTGGGGCTGCTCATCGCGCCCTGCAGCTGATCGACGTACGACACGAGGTCCTTCTCCCGGCGCTCGAGCGTCTGCTCGAGTTCCTCGAGCTCGGTGCGCCAGCGCTCCATGCGATCCTCGCGCAGCTGCACGTCCGCCTCGAACTCCGCCTCGCGGAGCTCCAACTCGCTCTCGCGCTGCCTCAGCTCGAGCACGCGCGTGTCGACCGCCTCCTCGGACACCGGCGCCATGGGCGCGGGTGGGAGGGCGGCCCCGCTCAACAGCGGGGCGAGGGCGCTCGCCTGCTCCGCCGAGATCTCGACCCGGAGGATCAGGGGCTGTCGCGTGGGAGTGAAATCCGATTCAGACATCGGTTGCCGCACAACCTCCATCGCCGCTCAGCCCACATGCCGCCATCCCTCAGGCGAGCGTTTTGGAGCAAACTCACCCACAGATGAGGATCCTGGTCGCCGAAGACGAGACGATCATCCGCCTCGACCTGAGGGCTCTGCTGGAGCGGGCGGGGTTCGAGGTCTGTGCGGAAGCCCGCGACGGGGAAGAGGCAGTGGCGCTCGCCCGCTCGGAGCTGCCGGACGTGGCCGTGCTGGACGTGAAGATGCCCAAGCTGGACGGGATCGAGGCGGCCCGCCGCATTCTCGACGAGCGGCCGATCCCGATCGTGATGCTCACCGCCTACGGCCAGGACGAGCTCGTCCAGCGGGCGGCCGAGGCCGGCGTCTTCGGCTACCTCGTCAAGCCATTCCGGGAGCAGGACCTGCTGCCGGCCATCCGGACGGCCCGCGCGCGGCACGACGAGCTGACGGCGCTACGCGAGGAGGCGGAATCCCTTGCTGAGGCGCTGGCGGCGCGTAAGGCGATCGAGCGGGCGAAGGGCGTGCTGATGGAGAAGGAGGGGCTGTCGGAGCAGGAGGCGTTCGCCCGCTTGCGCAAGGCGAGCCAGATCTCCGGGCGTCCGCTCAAGGTCGTAGCCGAAGCGCTGCTCGCCACGTTGGGGTCTGACCCCGAAGGGGTCTGACCCCAGCCTTTGCTTCGGCCGCAGCCGCCGACTGTCAGAACGGCCGCGTCACGTCGAAGAGCACGCCGACGACGATCACGATCAGGCCCATGAGGAAATACCCTTCCTGTCGCGCGCCGGTCGGCTTTCGGCGAGTAATGGTCCCGCGGATCATCGAGAACCCGCCCGTCGGGAACATCCCGATCAGAAAGAGCGCGGTGCCGACCAGATAGCAGGCGCCGGCGATGCCGCCGGCGATGTCGTGACCGGTGGCCACGGCGACGAGCGCGCCGATCGCGCCCACCCCGATTGCGACCGCGAGCGTCTGCAGCGCGAAGCGGCCGAGTGCTTCGCCCATGCCGGTCCAGCGGCCGACCTCCGGTGGGGTCGGCTCGGTCACGTTTGTGCGCGCTCGAACGCCGACTCCCACCGCTCCAGCAGCGACTGCAGCTCGTCGCGCGCCTGACGGTGCGCGGTGAGCGTCTCGATGTCGTTCCAGTCCTCCGCCAGGCGCCGCTCGAGGTCCGCGACGGTCGACTCCCGCTCGGCGATCTGAGCCTCGATCCGTTCGAGCTCCGACGGAGCCGGCTTGCGCGGCGCGCGCGGCTTGGTCGTCTTCGCCGCCTTCGGCTTCGCCGGCTTCGGCGGAGGAGGCGGCGGCAGTGCGGCGCGGGCCTCCCGCGCACGCACGTACTCCGCCCAGCCGCCGTCGTACGAGTTGAGGCGGCAGTCCTCGATCGCGAGCGTCCGCTGCGCGACCGCGTCGAGCAGCGCACGGTCGTGTGACACGAGTAGCACCGTGCCGGGGAAGGCCTCGAGCGCCGCCTCGAGCGCCTCGCGGCTTTCGAGGTCGAGGTGGTTGGTCGGCTCGTCGACGACGAGGAAGTTCGCGCCGGACGCGACGACGAGCGCGAGCGCCAGGCGGCGCCGCTCACCGCCGGAGAGCGCGACGACGGGCTTCTCGTGCTCGGCCCAACCCGAGAACAGGAACTTCCCGAGGAGTTTCTGCGCGTCCGGCCGCTGCAAGCCCGTCGCGCGCTGCACGCATTGCAGCACCGAGCCGCGCGTGTCCAGCTCCATCTCCTGCTGCGAGAAGTACGCCGGGATGACGCCGTGGCCGAGGCGCATGGAACCACCCTGTGCCCCGCGCTTCTCCAGGATCGTCTCGAGCAGCGTCGTCTTGCCGGA
>DATIDT010000055.1:0-39436 GCA_035456125.1 Gaiellaceae bacterium | reverse complement strand
CCGCGCGAGCTCGCCGACTTCCGCGAGCTGCTGACCTGGCTGACGACGCAACATCCGGTCGACGCCCAGCATGTCGGCGCATACGGCGCGTCCTACGGCGGCGGTCTCGTGTGGAAGGCGGCGGTCGAGGGCGTGCCGCTCGCGGCGATCGCGCCGACGGCGACGTGGACCGACCTCGAGGAGGCGCTCGCGGCGCAGGGACTCGTCCGTGCGGGAATCCTCCTTGGTTTCTCACAGGACATTCCGCAGGACCGCTACGGCCCGGAGGAGAGACAACTCCTGTCCGACGCGACCGCCGAACGGAACATCCCGGCTTTCGGTGCGTACCTCGCATCGCGCTCGACGCGACCACAGCTGGGCTCGATTCGCATTCCGACCTTCATGCTCCAGGGGCGGCGCGACTTCGCGTTCGACGCGAACCAGGCAATCGCGGCGTTCAAGCGTGTGCGGGGTCCGAAACGTCTGTATATCGGCGACTTCGGGCACACGCCCGCGGCGAATCCGCCGGACGAGTTCGCCTATGTCGCGCTCGAGGTGCGCGCGTGGTTCGACCGGTTCCTGAAAGGGATCCCCAACGGCATCGACAAGCGACCTTCCATCGAGCTCGCACCGGATCCGTGGCGCCGCCCGACAACCTCGTTCAAGGCCCTGCCGAAAACGCGGACGCTGAAGTTCCCCTTCGGCAAGCGCAGCGTGCTTACGGCGAACGGCAAAGTTGTGCGCACCACGAAGCGCATCACGCACCTCGAGACGTTCGGATCGCCGGTCGTGGGCGCCCAGTTCTCGACCGGCGCCGCCGGCTACAAGCATCTCGTCGCCGTCCTCAGCGCGCTGACGCCGACCGGCAAGGAGATCGTTGTTGCCGACGGCGGTACCGATACGTCGGTCGCGACGAATCGCGCCGGCAGAGTGACGATCAGGCTGCAGAACGAGGTCACATCCATCCCACGTGGGTCGCGGCTCCGCGTCACGCTCGGCGCTCGCTCGACGGTTCAGAGCATCGCGAACCTCGTCTACCTGATACCCGTGCCGGACGGCTCGACGGCGACGGTTCGTGGTGTCACGCTGTCGCTGCCGGTGCTGCGAAAGCCGATCTCGCGATGATCGCGCCGCTCGCCGCGGCCGCGGTCGCGCTGGCGACGCCGGGCGTCACGCCGACGCAGATCACGCTCGGCGGAACGGTGCCGCTCAGCGGCCCGGCCGCCGCTTACGCATCCGTCGGCCGCGGCGCCGACGCGTACTTCAAGTACGTCAACTCGAAAGGCGGCGTCTTCGGCCGCAAGATCGTCTTCAAGTACGAGGACGACGAGTTCGACGTCGCGAAAACCATCCTCCTGACGCGCCAGCTCGTGGAGCAGGACAACGTCCTCGCCATCTTCGACAGCGTCGGCACCGAGCACGCGCTCGCCGTGCGCCCCTACCTCAACCAGCTCAAGGTTCCGCAGCTGTTCGTCGGCAGCGGCGTCTCGAAGCTCGCGTCGGAGCACAAGAAGTACCCGTGGTCGATGGGCTACCTGCCGAGCTTCAGCGGGGAAGGCGTCGTCTACGGCCGCTACATCGCGTCGCACCAGCCGAACGCGCGCATCGCCGTCCTCTACGAGAACTCCGACTTCGGCAAGGACATGCTCAACGGACTGCGGCGCGGGCTCGCCGGGAAAGCGAGGATCGTCGGCACGCAGTCCTACGAGATCGAGGACGCGAACGTCGACTCACAGCTGGCGAAGCTGAAGGCGTCGGGCGCGAACACGCTGATGCTGTTCGCGACCCCGAAGTTCGCCGTCTTCGGCTACGTCGGCGCGTTCCGGCTCGGGTGGCACCCGCACTACTACGTCACCTCGGTGTCGATCTCCCCGGACATCATGAAGATCGCGAAGTTCGGCTCGAGCCAGAAACAGGTCGACGGCTCGGTCTCGATCGCGTTCGTGAAGGACCCGACTGCAAAGCAGTGGGCCAAGGACAAGACCGTCAGGCTCTACAAGTCGATCTTGCAGCGGTTCCTGCCGGGCGCAAAGCCGGACGACGTCTTCAACTACTACGGCATGGCGGTCGCCTACACGATGGTGGACACGCTCAAGAAGGCCGGCCGGAACCTCACGCGCGACACGGTGCTTCGCGCCGCCACGCACCTCGACGAGACGAACCCGTTTCTGCTCCCCGGCGTCCGCATCAAGACCAGCCCGAACGACTACTACCCGATGAACAAGGTCAAGCTGGCGCGGTACCGGGGCACGCACTGGCAGTTCTTCGGGAATCTGGTCTCGGCCACGGGTTAGGTTCAACCTCTGCCGGAAATCTGCGTCTCAGAGGAAGGGTCTTTTTCCGACTTCGAAGTAGGAAAGGAAGGGGTATGAACCGAGTGGTCAAGCTGGCCGTGCTCGCAGGCGCCGCCGTGACGGCACTCGCCTTCGCGGGTAACGCCCTGGCGACACAGAAGTTGAGCGTCGCCCAGACACCGACGTCGATGACGATCAAAGTGACGCAGGCGCAGTCCGATCCTCAGCCCGCGAAGATCACGATCTACGTCCCGACGGGGTACTCGATCAACACTTCGGCGGCTCCGGGCACCACGATCGGTACGACGAGCGGCTCGGTCTTCGCCCGTGACGCGAACATCCCGCTGCCGCTCTCCGGGAACGTCGTCGTGGCGCCGCCGAACACGAACGCTCCGGGCTGCGCTACCGGAACGCACCTCGCCGTCTGGAACCTGGCGCTCTCCGTCGCGGGACAGGCCATCAACCTGCCCGTGCACGTCGACCAGACCACCGGCACGGAAACCGCGCTGGGCTCCTACAAGATGGTCGTCTGCCTTGCACCGGCCGACGTTCCTCAGGGCACGCCCGGGCGCTCGCCGAACGGCGCTCAACTGCTCGAGGCGAACTTCACCGTGAACAACGTCTTCCAGGTGCCGACGAGCGAGAACGTCTGGAAGGCGATCACGACGCCGTACGCACCTCTCGTCGGGCTGCCGAACGCGGCAGGAACCGTCGAGACGCGCGCGGTCGTCGGCTCGGGCACGCTGACGATCAAGACGAAGGTGACGAGCAAGAAGAAGCGCACTCTCCGCGTCTCCGGGAACCTGTCGCAGGCGGGCGCCGGCATCGCGGGCTCGCAGGTGCGTTTGCTGCTGAACGGCGCGGCGACCCGCTTCACCGCGCGCACGGCACCCACGGGCAACTACACGGTCGTGCTGAAGAAGACCGGGAAGAAGTCGACGACGACCTTCCAGGCCCGTGCGACTGTCGCCGAGCACGACGTCACCAGCACGGCGTGCCAGGCACCGACGCTTCCGAGCGTTCCGTGCGTGAGCGCAACGGCGTCGGGTTTCACGGCGGTCAGCAAGAAGGTTCGGGTCAAGCTCTAACGCGAACGCTGGGGTCTGACTCCCTGCAGGGGGTCAGACCCCTATCCTGCGGTTGTGGCCGAGATCCGGATCGGCACCTGCTCCTGGGCCGACGACGCGCTCTCGAAGCACTGGTATCCGAAAGGCCTGCCGGCCGGGGAGCGACTGGGCTACTACGCGCAGCACTTCGACACGGTCGAGGTCGACTCCACCTACTACCGCCTGCCGGGGGAGGAGATGGTGCGACGCTGGGCCGAGCGGACACCCGACGGGTTCGTCATGCACGTGAAGGCGTTCGGGCTGATGACGCGGCATCCAGTGAAGCTCGAGGCGCTCCCGCCCGACCTGCGCGAGGACGCGCCGGCGGACGACAAGGGCCGCGTCGAGCGTCCGTCGCGCGAGTTCCGCGCGGCGGTGTTCCAGAGATTCCTGGAGGCGTTGGAGCCGCTGCGGTCGGCGGGCAAGCTCGGCGGGATCCTCTTCCAGTTCCCGTCGTACGTCGTCTACAAGGATCGGTCGCTGGACTACCTGCGTTGGGCGCGGGAACAGCTCGGCGACGACGAGATGCTCGTCGAGTTCCGTCACGTCAGCTGGCTCGACGACGAGCACCGCGACGAGACGTTGCGTTTCCTGGAGCAACTCGCCGCGTCCCACGTGATCGTCGACGCGCCGCGCATCGAGGGCGCGAAGAACGTGACGCCGACTGTGCTTGCGCTGACGAGCCCGACCTTGTACGTGCGCTTCCACGGCCGCAACGCGGACACGTGGAACAAGCGCGGCGGCAGCGCGGCGGAGCGCTTCGACTACCTGTACACGCCCGCGGAGCTCGAGGAATGGGTCGATCCGCTGCGTGAGCTCGCGGGCCAGGCGGAGCAGGCGTACGCGTTCTTCAACAACAACGCGACGAGCCCCGACGGTCGCGGCGGACGGATGGCGCAGGCGGCGGCGAACGCGAAGGAGCTGCAGCGGCTGCTGCAGTCGGCGAACGTGCCGGTGAGCGGCTGATGGACGTGCTCGCCGTCATCCACGGCGAGACGGTGCGCTCCGGCGTGTTCGGCGACGCCGTCGAGGCGCGCGGCCACCGGCTTGAGGAGTGGAGCCTCGCCTCGGGTACGTCGCTCCCACGGCCGCTGGATGCCTACGGGGCCGTGTTCGTTCTCGGCGGCGCGATGCATGCGGATCAGGAGGGCCATCACCCGTGGCTGCGCGAGGAGAACCTCTTCCTGCAGCGGCTGCTGGACATCCGGAAGCCGGTGCTCGGGGTCTGTCTCGGCGCGCAGCTGCTGGCGAAGGCCGCTGGGGCACCGATCGGACCGGCGAGCGAGCCCGAGATCGGCTGGTGCGGCGTCGAACTGACGGACGACGCGGCCGACGATCCCGTGCTCGGCGACCTGCCGGTGCGCTTCGACGCCTTCCAGTGGCACTACTACAAGCACGGCCTCCCGGCCGGCGCCGTCGAGCTCGCGCGCAACGACGTGTGTACGCAGGCGTTCCGCCTCGGCGACAGCGCGTGGGGCGTGCAATTCCACCCCGAGGTGACGTTCACGCAAGTTGAAGCGTGGATGGCGGAGGACGACCCGGTTCCGCCGGGGCTGCTGGACCAGACGCGCGAGCGCATCGGCGATTGGAACGAGCTCGGCAAGCGTCTCTGCGACGCGTTCGTCGCCGTCGCGGAACGAGTCGCGACGCCGGCGTAACCCAGAGGCTGGGGTCAGACCCCTTCGGGGTCAGACCCCGTCAAAGCCGGAGCGGAAGCACAGCTTCCGCGGAGGCGAACTGATGCGACGCGCGCACGCGCAGCCTGCGCGCGCCGCACGGAAGCGAACAAGCGCCCAGCACCACTAGAGCGCGCGGGCTCGGCCCGCGCGCGTTCCCCGCGAAGCGGCGTATCTGAACAGCGGGTCTGACGCGCCAGCGTTAGACCCGCCAGGTCAGACCCGGCTAGCCGCGCTCGAGCGGCAGCTCGTCGTGGCGCGACCATTCGTGCCACGAGCCGGCGTAGTTGCGCGCGCGGTAGCCGGCGGCGCGGAGTGCGAGCGTCGCGACGGCGGAGCGGGAGCCCGAGTGGCAGTAGGCGACGATCTCGTCGGCGTCGCCGATGCGCGCGCGGATCTGGTCGGCCGGCACTGGCTTGCCCGAAGCGACGAACAGATCTTCGACGTGCACGTGCCGCGCGCCGGGGATGCGGCCCTGCCGGGGATCGCAAGGGTAGCCGCGCCTGCCGGTGTACTCGTCGCTCGTCCGCACGTCGAGGATCGTCAGCGTCGGGTCACCGAGGCGTCTCGCGATCTCCTCGCGCGTGGGCACGGCGTCGAGGCTCGGCTGGAACGTCGTCTTCACGGGCTTCAGCTCGACCTGCCCGACCTCGGGCTCGCCGGCCCACGCCGCCAGCCCGCCGAGCAGCACCGCGACGCGCGGGTGCCCCGCGAGCTCCGCCATCTGCGCAGCCGGCATCGCGCCGACGCCGTCGCCACGGTCGTAGAGCACGAGCCGCTCCTCCCCCGTCACCCCATGCCTGCGTAACCGCAGCGCAACCTCCGACGCGAGCTGCTCGAGCACGGGACGGTCACTCATGGGCGGCGGCGAGCCGAGCACGAGCGGCCGCGATCCAGGGATGTGCCCGCGCGCGTGGGCGTTCGGCCCGCGCACGTCTCCCACGACGAGGTCGTCCGCGCCCAGCTCGCGCTCGAGCCACTCGACGTCGACGACTGCGGGCAGGTCAGACACGGGCGAGGAACTCTCGCAGGATGGCGTTGAACTCGTCAGGCCGTTCGAGGTTGACGAGATGGCCCGAGGAGGCGACCTCGCGAACGGGAAACTCGAACAGCTCCCCGGCCGTGACGAATGCCTCGTGCTCACCCACCACGAACTGGAGCGGCCCCGGGAAGCTCCGGACGAGCGTCGTCGAGTCGGGCCGATCGCGGATCGCCCCGACGGCCGCGACCAGGTCGTCGGCGTCGCGGTAGAGCAATGACTTGTCGAGCACGCTCGGGTCCGCGACCAGCTTCGGCAGCATCGTGTTCCAGAGCCCGTCTGGGCCTTCGCGCCGGATCAGCTCGATCGTGTCGGCGCGACCCGCGCGTCGCTCGGGCGAATCCGGGTCAGGCCGCGCACCGACGAGCATCAGCGCGCGCACGCGTTCCGGCGCGAGCCGCGCGAGCGCGAGCGCGCAGTATCCACCCATCGAACAGCCGACGACCACCAGGTCACCGTCGACCTCGCCGGCGACCGACTCCGCCCACTCCCCCATCGTCCGACCTCGACCGTAGAGCCGCGGCGTCACGACATCGCGGCCGGCGAGCACATCGCGCTGCCCCGCCCACATCCGCTCGTCGAGCGGCAGTGCGTGGAGCAAGAGAGTCGTCAAAGAGCCGCGACGACATCGAGCTCGACGGCGATCGCCGCGCGCTCGGACAGCCGCTCGAGCCACTCCACCACTGCGCCGAACCGGCCGAGGTCGACGCCCATGCGGTCGCGCGCGCGCACCAGCCACGGGACGTACGCGATGTCCGCAAGGCCGAACTCGCGCCCGTTCAGGTACGGCTGCGCGTCGAGGATGGCATTCAGCTTCGCGAGCTCCGCGTCGAGCCGCTCACGCGCGCCGTCCTCCTCGCGCCGCAGCGCGTAGTAGGGCTTCGAGAGCTGGTCGAAGCGGAAGACGAGCAGGCGGCCGAGCGCCCGCTCCGCAGCGTCGGCCGGCCACAGCGGCGGCTCCGGATAGCGCTCCTCCAGATACTCGTTGATCACCGCCGACTCCGGCAGCACGAACGCGTCCTCCTCGAGCACAGGCACGCGTCCCAGTGGGTTCTTCTCGTAGATCCACGACGGCCGGTCGTCGAGATCGATCTCCACCGTCTCGTACTCGACGCCCTTCTCTGCGAGCGCGATGCGGACGCGCGCGCAGTACGGGCAGCGGTCGGCGTCGTAGAGCGTGATCACCGTTCGATCCTAGCCTCGAGGTTCATGGCTGCTGCGACCTCGTCGAGCAGCTCGCGCGCGGGCGGCAGCTCCGCCGTCGTGGACGCTGTCCGCGCGACGGCGCGGACCGCCCCGGCGTCGGCGCCCGTGAGGCGCGCGACGAGTGTGGCGTTCGCGGCGAGCGAGAGCTCGTCCGCCATGTTCAGATCGCCGTAGTAGGTCGGAACCGAGAGGTACTCGTCGACCATTCGGCCGCGGTCGAAGAGGAAGAAGCGCACGACGGCGTTCTCCTCGAGCGCGAGGGCGACGACCGGGACGCCCATGCGCTCGGACAGTTCCGCGCCCAGCCGGCGCTGCGCGCTGCGGTCACGGTCGCACAGCTCGTCCGTGACGGTCACCCAGCCGTTACGCACCTCGGACACGTCCGACCAATCGGTATGCCCGACGCGCGGCATGAACTGCCTGATCGCCCGGCGCACGCCCTCGACGTCGTCCGTCTGTACGTGCGTCGATGCAAATGACGGCTCCTGCTCGCGAGCCGCGAGCTGCCGTTCGAGATCGTCGAGCGGCGCCGCCATCAGCACGTCGTACGGGCGGAACCCGAGTCGCTCGTACAGGCGCCGCGCGGAATCGTTCGTGAGCGCGACGTCGAGCGAGAGGTGCGTGACGCCGTGCTCTCGGAGCCGTCCGGCGGTCACGCCGATCAGCTCGCGGCCGACCCCGCGGCCGCGAACATCCGTGTTCACGTACAGGTCGTAGAGGTGGCCGCGGATCGGCGTTTCCGGGACGACCGACGCGAGCGCGTAGCCGACCGGCGCGCCGTCGTCCTCGGCGATCAGGGCAACGCCGTTCGCAATCGTGTCGGCGACTGCGTCGGCAACCGTGTCCCACGGCTCGTCGAAGAACGGCGGCTTGTCGAGCTCCTGCAGGAACTCGTCGCGGAGCCGTCGCAGCAGCTCGAGGTCGGCGGCCTGAGCGTCGCGGATGCTCACGCGTAGCGGAGGGCGAGGAGGAGGTAGTGGGCGCTCAAGTTCTCGAACGGATGGAAGCGGGCGGACGCCGCGCGGACGTCGGTGGTCCCAGGGTAAAACGCGAGGACGGCCTTGCGCAGCCCGAGGTCGCCGGCGGGCCACGCGTGCGGGCGTCCAAGGTAGCGCGCGAGGAACCAGTCGGCGCTCCATTCGCCGATTCCGCGCAGCGCGACGAGGCGGGCCTTCACCTCCTCGTCCGGCAGCACGGCGAGCGCGTCGAAGTCGAGCTCCGCTTGGGCGACACCGAGCACGTACTCCGCCTTGCGCCGCGAGAAGCCGAGCGCCAGAAGCTCGTCCTCGCTCGCGCGGG
The DNA here is from genome assembly GCA_035456125.1 of Gaiellaceae bacterium. Taxonomy (GTDB): domain Bacteria; phylum Actinomycetota; class Thermoleophilia; order Gaiellales; family Gaiellaceae; genus 3-1-20CM-4-69-9. Next base: position 30,837 of record DATIDT010000055.1, on the reverse strand, counting down.
CGACGCGCTCGCGCGTGGGGAACGCGACGGCGAGCTCCGCCGGCTCGCCGAAGCGGTCGACGAAGCGGCTCCTGACCGCGAACGCCGCATGCAGCGAGACCTGCTGCGCCGTGATCGACGAGACGAGCGCCTCGAAGGGCTCTGGCGCGAGCGGCGGCCTGAACCCGGGGAAGCGCCTCACGGTCGCGGCGAGCACCTCCTCGCCCTGCGCGAACGCGCGGAAGCCGTCGAGATCGAGGTCGACCCCGAGCAGGTGCCTGACAGCCGACTCGATCGTCTCGTCGAGCGGCTCGGCGCTCACGCCGCCGGGCGCTTCGGTGATCCGCACCTCGCGCCCGGCGATCACGCGGTGCAGGCCGCCGTCGTGCCAGACGTTGGCACGGTCGACGCCCCAGAACGTGAAGCGGTCGAGCGAGACGGCGAACTCGTACGGCTGCGGAACTGCGACGAAGCCCACCGGGTGACGCTAGCTGCAAGCCAAGCCTCGAGCCGAAGCGAGCAAAACGGCGGGTGTGGTCAGTTCTGCGAAAGGCTGGGTCAGACCCCTCGGGATCAGACCTCGTTGAGCTCCGGCCGTGTCCCCGGCATAGCCGTCGGCCTCGACGGGTAACGACACGGCCGCCAGCCGCTGCCCGACTACTCGTTCCGGCCGCGGCTGACGGTGCGCGCCTCCACGCCGCGCCGAAGCGCTAGCTGCCGCCGACCCCGGCGGCGGTGAGAAGAACGAGCACCAGTGTCGCCGCTGCGAGAAGCCCGTGCAGACCGACGACGGCGACCGGAAACTGCTGCTCCGCGGGCGTGTCGGGTGTCACGATCTCGCTTACCGCTCCGCGCCGCCGTCGCAGCCAGATCGCGAACATCGTGAAGCCCGGCAGCGCGACCACGAGCAGAAGGGCGAACGCGATCCACGCAAGCGCGGTGCTGTCGGCCACGAGATAGAGACTTCTTGCAGATAGAGATGCTCGCCCTAGGCCGCGAGCCGGCGCTCGGCGATACGCCGGCCGATCTCGGCCCCGAGGACGACGACGAGGCTGACCACCAGCACGACCACCGCGACGGCGATCACCTGCGGGAGGTTGCTCGGGAAACGCAAGGCGCTGTAGAGGTAGATCGGGAACGTCTGGCGCGTCCCGACGACGAACGACGCGACGGCGTACTCGTCGAACGACGTCGTGAATGCGATCAGCCACGCCGACACGACGGCCGGCAGGATCAACGGGAGGACGATCAGGCCGAACGTCCGGAACGGGCCGGCGCCGAGATCGTAGGCCGCCTCCTCGACGCCTGTGTCCAGCTGCGTCAGACGCGGGACGAGCACCAGGATCGTGTAGGGCAGGCTGATGACGATGTGCCCGATCACGACGGTGAGCAGCGAGCGTGGGATCCCCGTCGCATGGAAGAACAGCAACAGCGAGATCCCGAACACGATGTACGGGATCACGAGCGGCGCCAGCAGGACGCCCGAGACCGCCGACTTGCCGAAGAAGCGGCGGCGGGCGAGCGCGATCGATGCGAGCACCCCGAGCGCGACGGCGCCGGCACTCGAGATTGCCGCCACGATGGCGCTCGTCACCAGCGCGGCCTTCAGGTCGGGGTTGGTTGCGAAGTCGTGGTACCACCGCGTCGTGAATCCGCTGAGCGGAAATGCGGGGATGTCCGAGTTGTTGAACGAGAAGATCAGCAGGATCGCGATCGGCGCGTACAGGAAGACGACGACGAGCGCGAAGAAGGCGCTCAGCAGGCGCTTGCCGGTCCGCGACAGCGCGACGTCCATCAAGCGGCCTGCCTGACCTGCGTGAACCGCGCGAAGCACAACGTGAGCACCGCGACGACGCCGAGCAGGAACAGCGCGAGGACCGATCCGGTCTCCCAGTCCGGAAAGCCGGTCGAGAAGAGGTCTGCGATCTGGTTCCCGTACATGTAGCCGGACGTCCCGCCGACGAGCGACGGCGTGACGAACTCGCCGACCGTCGGGATGAAGACGAAGAAGAACGCCGCCACGACGCCGGGCAGGCTGAGTGGGAAGGTGACGCGGAGAAACGCCTGCCAGCGGCTCGCGTAGAGGTCGGATGCAGCTTCGAGCAGGCTGCGGTCGAGGTTGTCGAGCGACACGAAGATCGGCAGGGCGACGAACGGAACCCAGACGTAGGCGAGCACCAGGATGACAGCGAACCTGCTGTAGAGCAGCTGCGACAGCGGGTGGTCGGCCGACCTGATGCCTGTCCAAGCGAGGAACGAGTTGAGGACGCCGTTGTCGCCGAGAATGACCTTCCACGCGAGCACCCGCAGCAGGTAGCTCGTCAGGAACGGCGCGATCAGGACGAGCAGCAGGACGTACTTCCGCTTCGTCCCGGACAGGGCGAGGAAGTACGCGACCGGATACGCCAGAGCGACGACGACGCCCGACACGATCAACGCCATTTTCACCGACTTCCAGAACAGCCCGAGGTACACGGAGCTGTGCAGGAACCCGCGCCACGCCCCGAGCGTGAAGCCGTGCGCGCCCGGGAACAGCGAGTAGACGTCGACGCTGTACAGCCCGACGATCACGATCGGGACGACGAAGAACGCGACCAGCCACGCGATCGGCAGGCCGAGCAGCGCCGGTATCGCTATGTGCCCTCTCAGGCCGCCTTGACTTCTTCCCACATCCTGGCGTAGACCGCGCGCCGCGGAATGTCGCGGTCGAGGTAGGCGTTCGGCAGCGTCACCGCTCGCGGATTGGTCAGCTGCAACGCGCGGAGCAGGTCACTCGACGACGGCCGGGCAACGGTGTTCGCGTGCCCGTAGCCGTAGTTGTCCTCGAGCCACTTGCCCGACTTCGCCGAGCTCCACGCGTCGACGTACGCGTGCGCGAGCTTGGGACGCGGGGAGCCTTTGAGCAGCATCAACATGCCGACCCACGCGACGGGCTTCTCCTTGGGACGCATGTAGACGACCTTGAGCCCCTTCTTCTTCATCTGGACCCAGTCGTTCGGCCACGCATACGCGATCCAGAGCTCGCCCGAGCCGAACGCTTCCCACAGGTTGGTCTCGGACGACCAGATCAGCCGGACGTTCTTCTTCTTCGACTTGAGCAGGTTCTGCGCTTGCTTGAGCTGCGCGTCCGTCTGGTTCCACGGATTCTTGAAGCCGAGATAGAGCCCGGCGACCGTGAGCATGTTCAGGTCGTCGAACCACGCGATCTTGCCCTTGTACCGGTCGTCGAAGATGAGCCCCCACGACTTCGCCTTCGGCTTCACCTTGTCGCTGCGGTAGAGGATCGCGTCGAAGCCCCAGTCGTCCGGGATCCCGTACTGCTTGCCGTTGTACTGGCCGGCCTTGACCATGAACGGGTTGAGGTGCTTGAAGTTCGTGAGCAGCTTCGTGTTCCACGGCTGCACGAGCCCGCTCGTCGCGAAGTACTTCGTCCACCCGACGTAGGGACGGAAGATGTCCGGCTTCAGGCCCGCGTGCAGCTTCGCGAGCGCGTCCGACTCGTTCGTCATGTACGTGAACTGCGGCTTGTTGTTCCGGTGCGCCTTGACGTAGGCGGCGAACATCGCCTGCCCGCCGTCGTTGCCGTAGCCCGCCCAGTCGAGCACCTGCAGTCGTCCGCTCTCCGCGCCGAGAGCGGCACGGGCAAGGCCCACAGGTCCGGCGGTCAATGCGGCTGCGCCTCCGGCTGCCGCGAGCTTCAGGAGTTCTTCGCGGCTGAGTCTCCGTTCCACCTGATCCTCTCCTTCTCCCCCTAGTAGCTGGGCGGGCTGATGATCCACATGACCTCGGCGCGTTCCTCGCCGTTGTTCGTCACGCGGTGTGGCGTCGAGCTGCGGTAGTCGATGCTGTCGCCGTGCTCGAGCTCGTGGACGTCGCCGCCGAGCTCGAGCTGCACCGTCCCGGCGAGGACGACGAACAGCTCCTCCGAGTCCCCGTGTGCGTACGGCTCGGTTCCCGTCGAGCCGCCCGGATCGAGCTCTCCTGCGAACACCTCGAGATGCAGAAGTGGGCGCGGCGTCAGCAGCAGCTTGCGGCCGAGAGTTCCGAAGGCGAGCGACGGACGCTCGTCGCGGCGCAGCACCCGCGGTTGCGGCGGCCCGCTCGGCTCGAACAGGTCTGCGACCGAGACGCCGAGGGCGTTGGCGATCCGGCGGAGGGAGGCGATGCTGGCGCTCGCCCGGCCGCGTTCGACCTGGCTCAGGAAGCTTTCGCTGACGCCGGCGCGGTCGGCGATCGTCTTGAGCGTCGCGCGCCGCAGCGTGCGAATGTCGCGGAGGCGCTCGCCGACATCGACTTCGCTGCTGATGTCGGGCGCGCTCGACGGCATCCAGATCTCCTTAGACCCCGTCGAAGGAAAACTGAAGCGACCCTACGACCTTGCTGAAGGGAAGTCAACGAGAAGCTTCGTTGCGTTTTTGTCCAATCGCGATCCCGAACCCGGGGAGCAGGGGGATCCAGCAGCTGCGCTCGAAGCCCGCGCGGCCGAGGAGAGCCCTGAACTCCGCCGGGGTCTTCCAGCCGATCCAGCCCGGGTCGGCAAGCCGCCCGAGGGGAGCGCTCAGCACGTTGAACCAGGCGGGCCCCGGGTCGATGACGCAGTAGAGCCCGCCGGGGCGCAGGCAGCGCAGGACGGATGCGGCCGCCGCCGCCGGGTCGGGGTAATGGTGGTGGGCGAGGCTGCTGTAGACGAGATCGAACCCACCGTCGAATTGATCCGGGAGGCTGCCGACGTCAGCCTGGAAGAAGGCACAGTTTCCGACAGCACGCTCGAGTGCCGCGGCATGTGCGATCTCGACCATCCCGGCAGCCAGGTCGATGCCGACGACCTCGCCCTGAGGCACGAGTGCGGCAACGCGCCGAAGCTCGCGGCCGGGGCCGCAGCCGGCGTCCAGCACCCGTGAGCCCGGCGCGAGGTAGCGACGCAGGACTGTGACCGCCTCATCGAAGATCGGCGTCGAGAAGGGCCGCACGAGGACCTCGTAGAACTCCGCCAGCTCGTCGAACTCCTCGACCAGGTGGCGATGCTCGCTCGGTTCGTCGAGCAGGACCGGCTCGGGACTGTCCTTCGAGAACCGCGTCCCGAGACCGGGCCGGGGCAGCCCGACGGGCTCTTCGCCGACGAGGCCGCCCACGACGGCCACCCCGCCCCACTTCAAGAGCCTGGCGGGATAGAGAACGCTCGCCGAGTACCACCAGAGCGCGCCGACGAGCGAGGCTTCCGCGACCCGGGCCGCGGGGCGTACTCGAACGTCCGCCGCCAGCCGCGTCAGTGCGGCCGTCGGCGCCACACGCGCGAGAACAGGTACGTGGGGACGAGCCAGACGAGCGCGAAGACCACGAACGTCGACGTCGATGCTCCGAGAAGGACCGCGAATGCGAGCACGAGACCCAGTACGAGGGTGAAGACGAGGTACGCCCCGGTCACGACGACCCGCACGAGCTCGTGCACCGGCGCGAGGAGCGGCTGCCGCGAAAGGCCGACAAGCGACTGTCGGAGCTGCCACCGGGACCGGGCGGTGAGCACACGCCCGGTGCGGCGCGAGAACTCGTCGAGCGTCAGGTGGCCGCCCGCATAGCCCTCGCGCAGGCGGGCGGTCGCGCGCTCACGGTCGACGTCCCCTGCGAGCGCAACGCCTCGCTGCACCAGCGCGAGAATGAGCCAGCCGACGAGCCGCCAGAGCACGAGGTAAGCGTACGGTACTTGGCGCTCGCGCCGCCGGCGGACTGCCTTGGAGGGAGGGAACTCCAGAGCGGCTGTGGAAGTTCAATCCGGAGAAAAGGGAGGGAGCGGCATCAGCCGCCCCCTCGGATCATGGCGTGACGGGATGAGTGCCCCACGCACCGCCGCCCTCGCTGATGTCGGGAGTGTGCGTGAGCTGGAAGAGGCCGCTCCCGTCGCTATTGACGATGTACGCATCGCTCTGCTCAGATCCTCGCTGGCGGCTAAAGAGGATCTTCGTTCCGTCGGGCGACCAGGTCGGCTCGAAGCAGCCGGTCGCGTCGGGGTTGCGGGAGCCGTCTGGGAGAGTGGCGGCACCGCCGCAACCGGGAACCGGGATCTGGTGCAGGCCGCTGCCGTCCGAGTGGACGAGCCAGAGCGTTCCGCGATCCGCCGCGGGCATGCGCGCCGAGAACACGATCTCGTTGCCCTGCGGGGACCAGTTGCCGCACGGGGCGAAGGTCAGCTCCATGGACGGCGTGATCCTCGTGAGCCCGGTGCCGTCGAGCCTGACGGTGAAGAGGGCGAGGCCGTCGTTCGACGCCCGCGTGAGTACGAGCTGCTTCCCGTTCGGCGAGTAGTCGCCTGGGCAGTCGTCACCCCACGGATCGCTGTTCGAGGTCACCCGCTGCAGGTCGCCGCCGTCGGACGACCGGACGGTGTAGATGCCCTGGAGCTGCGAGACGCCGCCCGTTTCGTCGGTCTGGTCGAGGAAGCCGCCCTCGCACGCCAGCCTCGCACCGTCCGGTGACCAGACGCCGCAAAAGAGCAGCCGGTCGGGGTACAGCGTCAAGAGCTGGTCGAAGGTCGGCGGGCCGACGACGCCCGTGTCCGGGTTGACGACTCCGCCGCAGCAGGCGAGCTTCGTCCCGTCGGGCGACCACTGCCCGGTCTCGCTGTCGTTCGCGAGCAACCGCGGATGGCTCCCGTCCGGGTTGATCAAGTAGACCTGCTCCTGGCCGGTGACGTTGTTGTCGCTGTTGAGCGCGATCTCGCCGTTGAGGCCGCGCGGCTTTGCCGCCGCCGGAATCGTCGTCGCGGACGAGACTGCGACGGCCAGAAGCGCAAACACGATGAGTCTGCGCATGACGTTTCCTCCTTCCTCGCTCATCCCTGACCGGCCGATCGTCTGATCCGCCGCTACGGACCCGCTATCGAGCGGCTACCGTCCGCCGCCGATGCTCGACTTCCGCATCCTCGGGCCGCTCGAAGTCGTTGCCGACCACGGGCCTGTTCGGCTGGGCGGACCGAAGCAACGCGCGACGCTCGCGATCCTGCTCCTGAACGCCAACCGTGTCGTTTCGGTCGACCGGCTCGCCGACGACCTCTACGCCGGCGCGGCACCGGTCACGGCCGTCACGCAGGTTCAGCGGCAGATCTCGGAGCTGCGCAAGCTCCTCGGAGCTGAGCACACGGTCGAGACACGCCCGCCCGGATACGTCCTCCGCCTGGTGGCCGGCCAGCTGGACCTGCAGCGCTTCGAACGGATCACTGCCGAGGCAACGATGTCCTTCGATGCGGGCGAGCCGCGGCGGGCGTCCGACCTTCTGCGCGAGGCTCTCGCTCTCTGGCGTGGGCCCGCGCTAGCCGACGTCGCCTACGAGTCGTTTGCACGGCCCGCGGTCGAGCGGCTGGAGGAGATCCGTCTCGCCGCGCTCGAGCAGCGCATCGACGCCGACCTCGCGCTGGGGCGGGACACCGAGCTCGTCGGGGAGCTCGAGCAGCTCGTAGGAGAGCACCAGCTGCATGAGCACTTCTGCGCGCAGCTGATGCTGGCGCTGTACCGCGCCGGCCGGCAATCGGAGGCGCTTGACGTCTACCGCGGTCTGCGCGCGCGGCTCGTCGAGCTCCTCGGCCTCGAGCCGACGCCCGCGCTGCAGGGGCTCGAGCGCGCGATCCTCGCTCACGACGCGTCACTCGCAGTCGGTCGGGTCGGGCAGAAGCTCGGAAGCGCCGCGGTCGGACGAGCCGTTCTCGTCGTCGCGTCGGCGGCGGACCGGCTCGACGCGCTTCTCTCGGTGGCGGAGCCGCTCGCCGCATCCCGTCGGAGGGAGCTCATTGTCGTGCGCTTGCTCGAGGACGAGCGCGACCTCGAGCGCGAAGCGAGGTCTGCGAACGCCCGCCGCCCGTCGCTTCGCGCCGGCACGCGTACGGCAGTCTTCACGACGCTCGATCCAGCCCGCGACGTCCTTCGTCTCGCGAACGCCACGGACGCCGGTGTCGTACTCGTCGACGGCCCGGAGGGTCTCGACGCCGATCGGGTGCCGGAAGCGCTTCGTGCGATGCTCGAGAGTTCGCCGGCGAATGTCGGCGTGCTAGCCGCGCGAGACGGTGCGAGCGAGACCGGCGCCGGAGTGTTCGTGCCGTTCGGCGGCGGGGAGCACGACTGGGCGGCGCTCGAGCTCGGGGCATGGCTCGCGTCAGCAAGCGGAACGCCGCTATGCCTCGTCGGGACGAAGGCGGACGTGCCGAGCGGCCGGCGCGACGCGAGCCGTCTGCTCGCCGACGCGTCGCTAGCCGTGCAGCGCGTGGTTGGCGTCGACACTCGCCCTGTGCTCGCAGAGCCGACGGAGGACGCCCTTGTCGCTGCGGTCGGGGATGCGACACTGGTCGTCGCCGGCGTCTCGCCGCGCTGGCACGGCGAAGGGATCGGCGACACCCGACGCGCGCTCGTGCGGAAGGCGCAGCCGCCGGTGCTGCTCGTCCATCGCGGACCGCGGCCGAGCGGCCTCGCCCCAGGCGAGAGCCGGACACGGTTCAGCTGGACGCTCGGGAGCTAGCGCGGCTTACAGAGCTCGCCTAGGTCGAGAAAGCCGAACTCCGCCTGGTTGACTCTGCATCCGACCTTCGGCGAGAGGTACTCGCCCCAGACGAAACTCCCAAACACGGCGACCGGCGCCATTCGCATCAGCTTCGCCTCGATCTGCCGATAGGCGGCAAGGCGAGCAAGCCCTCGGAGAGGTTGCGCGCGCTCGACCTCGCGGCGAAAACTCGCACGCCGCCAAGGCCCCGGACCGGGCGGAAAGCCGACGGTCTGCTCGATGAACGACGCGGGGTCGAGCTCGAGGTCGTTCCATCCTCCGAGGTTGCTCGCGAACAGCAGGTCGGCGCGCCGGTACTGGCCAGGACATTCCTGCGAGTCGATCACCGAGGTCGTCATTCCGACGCGTGCGAGGTTGCCGCGCGCGATAGAGGCGAGCTTCGGCAGGCGCGGGTCGCCGCAGATGGCGATCACGACATGCTGCACTCGCCGGCCGACAAGGCGGCGCGCGGCTGAGACATCCGGCGCATCGACCGGGTACACGTGATTCGAACGGAACCCAGGGATCGCAGGTGGCACGATTGCGTCGCTCGGCGCGTCGGCAAATGCCGCGGCGAGTGCGCGACGGTCGATCGCGTAGTTCACAGCGCGGCGCAGACGGATGTCGCGGAAGAGCGGGCGCGCGGTGTTGAAGACGATCATGTCCAGAAGCGGCGCGGCATAGGGGTAGTACTGCTGCTTACCGGCGCGCGCCGCAGCGCTCCCAGGCCCTTTCCGCCGGTCGAGAGGGGCACTGGGGCCGAACAGCGGTGTCGTGTTGTCGAAGTCTTGCGGGAGAAGGTCGACCGCTCCCGCGTCTGCCAACACAATCGCTTTCGGCGTGGGGATGTCGTTTGTGTAGACGATCCTCTCTGCGCGCCGGGGTCGTTTTCCCTCGTAGTAGGGGTTCCGCTCGAGGACGGTGCGGTCGCCTTGAATCGAGGAGATGAAGTAGGGACCGGCCGAGGGGATCGGCGTCACGGTGAGGCCTGGGCGGTGCACCGGAATCGAGAGCGGCACCGGGCAGAATGCGAACATCGAAAGCCGGGTGAGGAAATCACCCGCAGGTTTGACGAGCGTGATCGCAAGCTCGTTGCCATCGACGCGGACTCCCGAGATGTGAGCGGCCTTATTGGCCCGGTACGCCGCGACGCCTTCGATGTCCGACGCCAGCTGCGGCCCGGCCGAGTAGACATTCTTCGGCGAGAGCGAGCGCTCGAGCGTGTGCCGGAAGGTCTCGGCGGTGACCGGTTCGCCGGACGAAAAACGGTAGCCGGGCCGGATCCGGAACGTATACGTGCGGCCGTCGGGCGAGACGGCCGGCATCGCCGCCGCGATCTCCGGCCGGAGCTGCCTCCCCGCCGACCCGGCAGAGTCCGGGTAGTAGAGGAGGTTCGCGCAGGTCGAATACATGACCTGTCGGACCGATCCCTTGCCTCCCATCGGGTCGGGGTCGACGGCCGTGTCGGTCGGCGTCGAGACCCGGAGCTCTTCGCCTTTGATGGGCGGCAAGGGCGTGGGTGCGGCCGCAGCGGCGGTCCAGACGAGACCCGCGTGGTACGTCGCGGCAGTCGGCCGCGCGTCGGAGCGCAACTGTTGCCGTGTCCCCGAGACGTCATCGATGAACGAGAGCGCTTTCGCCGCCGTGTTTGCCACCCACAAGTGTCCGCCTCCGAACGACGCCTGCTCCGGATCCCGTCCGACGGCAAGGCTCGTCTGGATGCTCAGGTCGTCCTCGCTGAGCTTGTACACGACGCCGTCGGGAAGGATCGGCGCCCAGACCGAGCCGTCGCCGACCGCGAGGTCGCTCAGCCAGCCGTGGAGCTTCTGCCGCTGGGTGACCCTGTTCGTCACCGGGTCGATCTTCCAGATGCGGCCGCTCACGGGCTCGCCGGCCCAGATCGCACCGTCGGCGAACACGAGATAGCGCGACGGCGCCGCGTAGCGATGGAGGACGCTACCCGTGTGCGGATCGACGCGCACGACACCTGTTCCACGGCTGAGCCAGAGCGATCCCTTCGCGTACACCACACCGTCGGCGTTTGCTCCCGTGGGATCGCCGCGGATCTGGAATCGGCGGGCGATCTTCCCGGTGCGGGCGTCGAACCTGATCACGTCCTGCCCCACGTCCTGAACCACCCAGACGGAGTCGTCGCCCGTTGCGACATTCCCCGGGACCCAAGGGAGGCGGACGATCCGCGTGACCTTTCGGGCCCGAAGCGAGACACGCACCAGCGTTTGAGTCATCGTCGTGACCCAGGCGGCGTTCTTCGAAAAGACGATCGATCCAACGCCGTTCGCGAACCCAGCCGCTCGCGATTCGATCCGATCGACGACCCGCTGCGTCCGCGCATCGATCAGGTTGATCGCGTCGGGCCTCAGTGGGATCGATCGCCCGGCCACCGGCTGCACCCCAGTGTTTGCGTGCGATCGGCCCGAGAGCACCGCGGCGCCGCCCGCTATGGCTCCTGCCGCCAGCACCGCAACCGCGGCGAGAAGCAGGCGCCGCCTGCGGAGCTTTCGACGCATGAAGCCCTTGCCGCGCGACGCGGCTGCTGCGGCAACAATCAGCTCGCCGCACGTCGAGTACCGCTCCGCCGGATCCTTCGCAAGGGCGGTCGCGAAGACCTCGTCGAATGCTTCCGCGAACCCCGCCCGAAGATCCGTGAGACGCGGCGGTGGCTCGTTCAGGTGTGCGAAGACAACCGAAAGCTCGCTCTCGCGATCGAACGGCCGTTCCCCGGCCAGGCATTCGAAGAGAACGCATCCGAGCGAGTACACATCGGCGCGTGCATCGATCGTTCCACCCTCGATCTGCTCGGGCGGGACGTAGTCGATCGTCCCGACGAAGCCACGCTCGCCCGTCAAGCTGCTGACCGACGACACGTGGCGCGCAAGTCCGAAGTCGCAGACATAGGCGCGTTCTCCATCCGCCCCCGGCGCGACAAGGATGTTGCCCGGCTTTACGTCTCGGTGAACGAGGCCCTCGGCGTGCGCAGCGTCGAGCGCCGAGCCGACCTGAGCCAGGAGTGCGATCGTCCGCTCAGGGTCGAGGGCTCCAGCGCACCGCAGGAGCTCGCGTAAGTCCACGCCGTCGACGTACTCCATCGCGAGATAGAGAACGCCACCTTCCTCACCCGACGCAAGAGTCGGGACGATGTTCGGATGATCGAGGCTCGAGGCGACCTGCGACTCGCGCAGGAACCGCTGCCGAAAGCGCTCGTCACGTGCTAGCTCCGGATCAAGGACCTTCAGCGCTACACGTCGCGGCTGCGAGAGATCGTCGGCGAGGTAGACGGCGCCCATCGCTCCCTCGCCGATCAGCGACCGAACGCGAAAACCGGCGACGACCCTTCCCGCTAGGACAGGTGGCCGCATCGCTCGTCGCAAGCTTGACGGGCCGAGAGGCCGATCTCAAGACCAGTCGGACCGGCCGAACCGAGAAGGTGTCGCTAGAGGTGCGAGGTGAGGCCGGCGCCGGTTGCGTCGCCGTCGACCGCCGCCTCTGCTCCTGCGACGTCCGGCGCGTTCTCGTACCACGAGTAAGCGTACTTGCCGTCGTCGAGATCCTTGGCGAACTTCGACAGCTTCAGCGGGTGGAATGTGTCGCACATGACGGCGAGCTCCGTGGTCTCGTGCATGCCGATCGACTTCTCGGCAAGGCCAGGCTGCGGGCCGTGCGGCAGGCCCGAGGGATGGAGCGTGATCGACCCGACCTCGACGCCTCGCCGCGAGCCGAAGTTGCCGGAGACGTAATAGATCATCTCCTCCGACTGGAGGTTCGAGTGGTGGTACGGGATCGGCACCGCGAGCGGGTCGAAGTCGAGTTTGCGCGGACAGAACGAGCAGATGACGAAGTTCTGTCCCTGGAACGTCTGGTGCGACGGCGGCGGCTGGTGGATGCGCCCCGTGATCGGCTCGAAGTCGTGCACCGAGAACGTCCACGGGTAGAGGTAGCCGTCCCAGCCGACGACGTCGAACGGGTGGTAGTCGAGGACGTACGTCTGGTAGCCGCCGCGTACCCGCACCTTCACCAGGAACTCGCCCTTGTCGCGGTGCGTGTTCAGCTCGGTCGGCGGATGGATGTCGCGGTGGTAGTAGGGAGCCCCCTCGAGCATCTGTCCGTACTGGTTGCGGTAGCGGCGCGGAATCTCGATCTGGCCCGGGCTCTCGAAGACGAGGTAGCGCTGCGCGCCCTCGGGCCTGAACCGGTAGGTCGTCCCGCGCGGGATGACGACGTAGTCGCCTTCCTTGTACGGCACGTTGCCGAAGATCGTCTCGAGCGTGCCGCTCCCCTCGTGCACGAACACGACCTCGTCGCCCTCGCCGTTGCGGAAGAAGTAGTCCATCTGCCCGCTCGGCCGGCAGAGGGAGATCTCGACGTCGTTGTTCCACATCAGCATGCGGCGCCCGGTGATCTCGTCGCCCTGCGCGTCGACGTCGTATGTCTTGAAGTGCCGGTGCGCGTGCGTGCCGGGCACCCATTCCTCGCGCTCCAGCTCCTCGAAGTCGCCGACCTTCATGACGCGGCACGGCGACTGGAGGTGGTACAGGATCGACTCCATCCCGACGAAGCCCTCCATGCCCATGACCTCTTCGGTCAGGAGCGTTCCGTTGTCCCGGAACTGGATGTGACGTTTCCGAGGAACGTCGCCCAGGCGCTGGTAGAACGGCACGGCTACAGGATATCCGCGGCCATTCGAGCCAGCCGGGTGCCGACTGCGGGCGCGAACTTGAAGCCGTGGCCGCTGCACGGCGACCCGATCACGACCTGGCCGCGGCGCTCGAGGATGAAGCGCTCGTCGGGCGTCGTGGTGTACATGCAGGTCTCGGCGGCGACCGGCTCCGGATCGGCGTCCGGATACGTCCGGGCGACCCACTCGGCGACCCGCTCGACGAGCGCCGGGTCCGGCTCACCCTCCTCCTCGGGGCCGGCGTGAGCGCCGGCGTGGTGCGCGCCCGCCTTCAGGCCGTGGACGGGGTCGTGGAGCGAGTACACGGCGTGCCCGCGCGTGACCGGGTCGAGCTGCACGACGGACGGCAGAGGCGCTCCTTCGCGCCGGAAGTACGCGACCGTCTCCCGAGTCGTGTGCACCGGCAGGTCGGGGAAGAATCGACTCACCCAGGGCCCGGCCGCGAGCACGACCACGTCCGCGTCGACGTCGTCGAGCGAGTCGACGCGCGTGCGCTCGCGCAGCTCGGCGCCGCGCGCGAGCGCGCGGTCGACGAACGCGCGGTGTGCCACGTCGGAGCGGACGATGCCCGCCTCGGGCTGGAACAGTGCCGTCCAGCCGTCGGGCACGCCGACCGGCCACCGCCGGCGCGCCGTCTCCGCGTCGACGAGCTCGTAGTCCGCCCCCGCGGCGTCGAGCGCAGCGCTCGACCCCTGCGCCGGGTCACCGACGAGCTCGAGCAGCCCGTTCAGCTCGAGCAGCTCGATCCCGGCCTCGCGCTCCAGCTCGCGCCACCCTGCGAACGCCTCTCTCGCCAGCTCGACGAAGTCGAGCTCGGGATACGCGAGCCGCACGATGCGCGAGCGCCCGTGGCTGGAGCCGTGCGTATGGCCGATCTCGAACTGCTCGTAGAGGGTGACGTCGTGGCCGTCGCGCGCCAAGGCGTAGGCAGCGGCCGACCCCATGATCCCCGCTCCCACGACGGCAGACTTCACCCGCGCATTGTCGCCTCTTGTCCCGGCACGCGAGGCGTGAGACATTGACCCAAGGCGCGAAAACGACACGGAGGTGTTCGATGTCCAGTCAGGCAGTGGCGGTGGACCGTGCAATCGCGCAGGCGCTGCGGCCGTGGTGGCTGTTGCTCATCACCGGCGTCGGGTGGATCCTCGTGTCGTTGATCGTCCTCCGATTCGACTACACGTCCGTGCACGCGATCTCCCTGCTCTTCGGGTTCGTCGCAATCGCCGCCGGGTGCATGGAGATCGCCATGATCTTCCTCGCCGCGGGTTGGTGGAAGCTGCTGAACGGCGTGCTCGCGTTCGTGTTCATCGCCGCGGGGATCGTCGCCTTCATCCATCCGGGCAACACGTTCGCCGCGCTGGCCGGCGTCTTCAGCTTCGTGCTCGTGTTTGCCGGCGTCTACGACATCATCATCTCGATCGCCTCACGGGACGACGCCTCTGCGTGGTGGCTGCAGCTGATCAGCGGGATCATCCTGCTCGCGCTGGGGTTCTGGGCAGCCGGCTACTGGGGGCGGAGTGCGGCTCTGCTGATCGCCTGGGTCGCGGCGTTCACGCTCATCCGCGGGGTCAGAGACATCGTCCTCGCCTTCCGCGTGAGGGGCCTGCAGCACGCGAGATGACGCCGGACGAAGCGCGGCAACTCGCGCTCTCGTTGCCCGAAGCTATCGAGAAGGATCATCACGGCCGCCCTTCCTATCGCGTCGGCGGCAAGATCTTCGCGACGCTCCGGAGCGACGAGCGGATGAACGTCATGCTCGACGAGGACGGCATCCGCACCGCTCTCGAACGTTCGGTCGCGTGCGAGCCCGTCTGGTGGGGGAAGAAACTCGCCGCCGTCGGCGTGACCCTCGCCGAGACCGACCGCGCGTTCCTCGCAGAGCTGCTGGCGGACGCCTGGGAAGGCAAGGCGCCCCGCCGGCTTCTCACCGGTCGATGACCGCAGGTGGCTCGTCGCTTCCGGAGGTGCAGAGGTTGTTGACAGCGCTCGCTGCAGCGAAGCCGGGCGGACGCATTGCGGAAATCGGCACTGCCTTTGGCGAGGGCACCAAGGCAATCATCGCCGGGCTCACGGCGGGCTCTACCCTCGTTACCGTCGAGCCCGATCCAGACCGCTACGACTTCGCCTGCGAGGTGCTCGCGGGAACGCCGGCCGAGATCCTCAACGCGCGCTGGGAGGACGTCCTTCCGGATCGTGGTCCGTTCGATCTCGTCTTTTTCGATGGCGGCACGCGGGACGGGACGCTGGATCTGGTGGTCACCCTCCTCGCGCCCGGCGGCATCCTCGTCAAGGACGACCTCGTACCTGGTCGGCCGATCAGCGGGGATCCTGTGCGTGAAGCATTCCTGACCGACACGCGACTGGCTGCGGTCGAGCTGCTCGTGAGCTCCGAGATGGCCCTCATCGTCGCCGTGCGCGTCTGAGCGCAACGACGGACTGCGTCGCCTGCGCGAGCGGCACCGCGATCCGTACTTGCTCGAGCCCGCGCGGGCCGGCGAGGTAGATCTCCCGCGAGGGCCCTGATGCCTCGCGGCCGTGCTCCTTGATCCAGCGGTAGACGGCGTCGTAGGCGCCCAGGATCTCGGGGAACCGGCACTGCTCGCCGCTGATCTCCGTGAACGCGATCTCGCCTGCCGGCAGGCGCTTGTCGCCATCGGATTGCGGCACACAGACCTCGACGGGACCGTCCTCCTCGTGGTTCACCGGCCCGTGGTAGAGGACGAAGCCGGGCTCGGGCGCATCGTCGCGACCGAGCTCGCGGAAGGTGTCGACGATGAACTGTTCCAATTCCGGTACGAGCACGGGCTTCTTCCGGCTGACGTACGGCTGCTCGTCGACCCGCTTCGTGAGGACGTCGTACATGAACTCCTCCTTCAGGATTCGCTTGACGTAGCGGAGGACCCGGCGCCGTTCGACGAAGTCGTCGGCGACCGCCCGCTCGTACCGCTCCAGGCACGCGGGCGTCGGATCGCGCAGGAACGAGCGAATCTCGACGAGCGGCATGCCGGCGCGTCGCAGCAAGGCGATCAGCGTCGCGACACGCAGCTGCTCGAGGCGGTAGTAGCGGTAGCCGCTGTCAGGATCGACCCAGGCAGGCGGCAGCAGCCCGTTCTCGCCGTACAGGCGCAGCGCCTTCTGCGAGAGCCGGGAGGCGGCGGCGAACTCGCCGATCGGCATCAGGTTCTCCATGGCGACGGTCACGCTGCAGCCTTCCCCTGGGTGAGAGTCAAGCGATCGTATTGCGCAGGACGCCGATCCCTTCGACCTCGAGCTCGACGACGTCCCGGCTCTGGAGCCACCGGCCGTCCCCGTGCTCGAGGATGCAGCCGGTCCCGACAGTGCCGGAGCCGAGCACGTCGCCGGGGAGAAGCCTGGTGTTGCGCGCCGCGTGCGCGACGATCGTCTCCCATGAGTGGTGCAGGTCGGCGAGGTTCCCGCGCGAGCGCTCCTCGCCGTTGACGCGCGCGACCATCGTGCCGCTCGAGCCGTCGAACTCGTCCGGCGTGACGACGATCGGCCCGAGGCTGGTCGCGAAGTCCTTGCCCTTCGAGGGGCCGAGGCCGACCCGCATCTCCGCGCGCTGAAGGTCGCGCGCCGACCAGTCGTTCATGACCGTGAACCCGCCGATCCGGCCCTCCGCGCCGATGATCGCCGCGACCTCCAGTTCGTAGTCGAGCTCCTCCGTGCCCGGCGGCTTCGGGATCTCGTCGCCCGGTCCGTAGATCGCAGCCGGGTTGGAGAAGTAGAAGACGGGAAGCTCGTACCACTCCCGCGGCACGTCGAGGCCGCGCGACGCACGCGCCGTCTTCACGTGCTGCTCGAACGCGTAGAAGTCGCGCACCGACGGCGGGTGCAGGACGGGCGAGCGGAAGTCGACGTCGTCGAGCCGGTACTCCGCATGCCGGCGCGCCGTGCCGCCGCCGGTGAAGAACGACTGCAGCGTCTGCGCCGCCAGCTGGATGACCCTGTCGCCCTCGATCAGGCCCGGCCACCCCCGCTCGAGCTGCAGCTCGCGCGGCGTGAACATACAAAGTCTCACGGCTCGGTGTGTACCACCACATCGGAGATCTCCGGTCGCACGCGCCTGATGCGCTCCTCGATCTCGCTCGCGCGCGCGTGCGCGTCGCTGAGACGGCTCCCGCCCTCGAGCCCGAGCGTGAGATGCGCGACGAGCCCGTCGTCCGTGTACAGGAACCGCAGCTCGCGCGCGTCGTGCCCGGTGATCTCGCGGACGATTCGCATGACGAGGTCGCGCTCGGCCGAGTCGTCGGCCACGCGGCGGCCTTCGCCGGCCTCCGCCAGCGGCTCGAGGTGCGTCTGCACCGAACCAACTTCCGGCGCAGCTGCCTTGATCGCCTGCTCGACCTGCGTCGCCACCTCGTGCGCCTCATCGAGCGTCAGCTCGCCCGGAAGCTTGAGATGCAACGACACGGCCGTTCCGCCGCCGACGTGCAGAACGCTGACGTTGTGCACCTCGCGCACGCGCGGAACGCCCAGCGCGGCGGAGTGCGCACGGTCGCGGATCGCCTCCTCGTCCTGGGCCGGCTCGACGTGGACGACGACGTCGCTGCCGGGCAGCGCGTCGTGCAGCGCCGCTTCGACGCTGTCGGCGGCTGCATGGCCCTGGCCGACGGCGGCACCCTGCGGAACCGTGATGACGACGTCCGCGAACTGGCGCGCGCCCGACTGGCGCATGCGCAGGCGCGATAGCGTCACCGCCGGCTCGATGCCGGCGATGGCGGCGACGGCTGCGGCTTCGGCGTCCGCGGGAGCGCGGTCCATCAGCACGTCGACGTTGCGCTTCATCAGGCGCGCCGCTGCCAGCAGGACGAGCACGGCGACGAAGAGCGCGGCCGCCGAGTCGGCGCGAGGATGCCCTGCCCGTACGAGGAGGAGACCGAACAGCACCGCAACGGAGCCGAAGAGGTCACTGCCGAAGTGGAGCGCGCTCGCACCGAGTGCCGCGCTGTGGAACTGCCGCGACGCACGCCAGCTCACGAGTGTTCGACTGAGATCGATCACGATCACGATGCCGATGACGAGGAACGCGTACCACGTCGCTTCGACGGACGTCGGGCGGCTGCCGACGAGGTGAGTGATCGCGCGCCAGGCGATGAACGCGCTGGCGACGACGAGCACCGCCGCCTCGGCCAGCGCGCCGAGATGCTCGGCCTTTCCGTGCCCGTACTGGTGCTTCACGTCGGCCGGACGGACGGCGACGCCGACGGCGAAGAACGTCAGCAGCGCCGCGATCAGATCCGTCCCGGAATGCGCGGCCTCGGAGACGAGCCCGAGGCTGTTGGCGGCAAGGCCGGCGCCAAGCTTCAGCGCGATCAGCGCGACGGCCGCGCCGATCGAGATCAGAGCTGTTCGCCGCTGCGGATGCACGCGGCAAGTGAAACAGAAGGGACCGCCGAAGCGGCCCCTTCCCGAGGCTTACGAGTTGGCGATGTCGCCGGTGAACTGCTCGCTGACGCCGTTCGTCCCCTTGTCCTGCCAGTGGTGGAAGTGAAGGGACTTGGCGGGCGACGCGTACTCGAAGTTGAACTTGCAGCCGGCGTAGCCCTGCAAGCACGTGAACGTGCCGCCGGGGAAGAACGCCGCGATGAACGCGGACGTGTCTCCGATGCAGGCGGCGTTGCACGTCGCCTTCGCGTTGAACGTGCCGCCTGACACGGTCCCGCTCAGGTAGCCGCGGAACTTGCCGTGCACGCCGGCGGTGAGGAGCTTGCCGTGCTTCCCCGTCGTGTCGCACGCACCGGGGCTCTGCCCGGCGAGCGTCACGAACGTGCCGTTATCCCGCCGCGTCACCCGAAAGGTGCCGTTGCCGTTCGGCTTGACGCTCCACGCGCGCCTGCTCGTGTCGGTCGCCCAAGGGTTCCCACAGGAGCCGTGATCCGTCACGGTGATGAGCGCGGCGAACCGCGCGTTGTGACTGTTCTTGCTGCCTTTGCCCTTGCCGCCGGGATCTGCGAAGCCGGCCGCGGCGAGCGCCAGCGCGCCCGCGACGAGGACGGCATATGTCAGTAGTCGTCTCATCGTTCGAGTAGATGCCGGACGAGCCGCAAGCTTGTGGCGCGCCTAGGCGGTCTCGAGCGGCCAGATCACGACGTCCTGCCGCGCGGAGAAGTGCACGAGGGGGTCGACCTCGGTCACCTTCAGCGGCGGCATGGTGTTCAGGTCGATACGCGCAGCGGCAGGCTGCAGCGGCCACGGACGATGATGGATGTCGGCCCGGTACAGCCGTCCCTCGTGCTCCGCGTACAGGCAGTAGCGCTCCGTCAGGAAGTGCTCGAGGGAGCCGGCCTCGGCCTCGAACGAGTCGCCGTCCGCTCTGTAGTTCGCGCTGAACGCCTTCCCCTCGCCGCGGCTGCAGTCGTACAGGAGCTCGCCACCGCGGCGCCGCACGGAGATCTCCGCCCGGAAGTACGGGAGCCGGTAGAGGCGGCGCGCGGCCTCGACCGCGAGCTGGCTCGACGCGTCCAGCGAGAAGAACCAGATGCCGGGCTTCCCGTCGCGCGTCACGTACGTCCGCACGTTCAGCTCGCGAAAGCTCGAGGTGAACGGCAACGGCAGCAGGCCGCGCGCGCGGAGCCCGGTCACGACGAACGGGGTGACGCCGAGCCAGCCGGTTCCGGAATGCTGCTGCACCTCCAGGCCGTAGGGCACGAGCCCGCGGAGCCGCTCGACGGGCACGCGGTAGTGCGCGAAGAGCAGGTCGTCCCACGTCTGGCCCATCACCCACGACCGCTCCGGAACCGGCCACGGGCGATGCTCTGTCTCCGCCAGTGCCGACGCCTGCCGCACCGGCGCGTCGAAGAGATGTCCGAACTTCCCGCGGTGCGGTGAATCGGTCATGCGGATCGGCTGTTCATTTCAGACGGATGCACGAGCAGAGCTCGTGCATCCTGAATCGGCGTCGTAAGCGACGCCTTAGAGATTGCCCCTGAGTGCCTGCTCGCGCTCGATGGCCTCGAAGAGCGCCTTGAAGTTTCCCTCGCCGAAGCCGCGCGCGCCATGCCGTTCGATCACCTCGAAGAAGAGCGTGGGACGGTCCTGCGCCGTCTTCGTGAAGATCTGCAGCAGATAGCCGTCGTCGTCGCGGTCGACGAGGATGCGCAGCCGCTTGAGGTCGTCCCAGTCCTCGCCGATCTCGCCCACGCGGCTCTCCGCGTCGGGGTAGTACGCGTCGGGCGTCGACAAAAACGCGACGCCGCGCTCCTGGAGCGTCTCGACGGTGCGGACGATGTCGTCGCTGAGCAGCGCGACGTGCTGCACGCCCGGGCCGCCGAAGTACTCCAGGTACTCATCGATCTGGCTCTTCCGCTTCCCCTCGGCCGGTTCGTTGATCGGGAACTTGATCTTGCCCTCACCGTCCGCCATCACCTTCGACATCAGGGCCGAGTACTCGGTGTGGATCTGCTCGTCGCCGAAGTGGATGATGTTCGTGAAGCCCATCGTGCGCTCGTAGAACTCGACCCAGTGGTTCATGCGGCCGAGCTCGACGTTGCCAACGACATGGTCGATCGTCTTCAGGCCGACGCCGGTGGCCGGGGCGCCGTTGGTGCGCGGGATCTCCTGGTACCCGGGGAGATACGGGCCGGAGTACTCGTTGCGGGTCACGAACGTGTGCACGGTCTCGCCGTAGGTCGCGATCGTCGCCAGCTGGATCCGCCCCCACTCGTCCTCGACCCAGTGCGGCTCGACGACGCTGCGGGCTCCGCGCTCGACGGTGTAGCGGTACGCGTGCTCCGCGTCGGGGACGGTCAGCGCGACGTCTTTGACACCGTCGCCGTGCGCGCACGGGAACTGCGCGAGCGCGCTCTCGGGCCTCAGCGCGGTCGTTAGGACGAAGCGGATGTCCTCCTGCTCGAGCACGTACGACGCGCGGTCGCGCACGCCCGTCTCGGGCCCGGCGTACGCGGTACGCGTGAAGCCGTAGGCGTGCTCGTAGAAGAAGGCGGCCTGCTTCGCGTTCCCGACGTAGAACTCGAGGTGATCCCAGCCGTCGATCGGGAAGTCGTCGATCTGCCCCATCCGGCTTCGAAGATTAGTCACCCGGCGGCTCGGGCGCCGGGGCTCCCCGCGGGGCGAGGACGATCCCGGCGGCGATGCCGAGGCCGCCCACGACTTCGAGCGTCGTGATCTTCTCGGACAGGAGCAGCAGCGCGATGATCGCCGCGAGGAAGGGCTGGAGATTGGCGAAGAGCGACGCGCGCGACGGGCCGACGCGGTCGATCGCCGTGAACCACAGGAAGTTCGTCGTCACGAGCGGCCCGACGACGGCGAACGCGAAGCCGATCCAGACGAGCGGCCCGAAGTCGAAGCTCTGGTCGGCGAGCTGGCGCGACCCGGCGAGCACGAGCGGGATCGACACCGCACCGAGAAAGACGGCACTCAGGCGGAACGGCGAGTACGTGCGCATCAGCGGCGCGATCGCGACCGAGTATCCGGCCCACGTGATCGAGCCCGCGACGGCCAGCGCGTCTCCTTTCAGGTTCGCGGACAGGCTCCCGCCCGAGCCGAGCGCAACGAGCGCGACGCCCGCGAACGAGAGCAGCGCCGCGATCCAGAACTGCGTGCTGTGGCGCTCCACGCCGGACCCGCGCGCGAGCAGCGCCGTGAAGATCGGGAGCGTCCCGAACAGCAGCGCCGTGGTCGTTGCCGTTGTGAACTTCAGGGCGTATACGAAGCTCAGCTGGTTCGCGAAGAGGAGGATCGTGCAGAGGACGATCAGCGGGACGTGGCCGCGACCGATCCGCAGCGAACGCTCCCAGACGAGTGTGATCGCCACGAAGATCGCGGCCGCGCACGCGTAGCGCACCGAGGCGTACGCAAGCGGCCGGAAGCCCTCATCGAGGATGTACTTCGAGACCGTGAAGTTGAACGCCCAGAGCGTGACCGTCCCGAGCAGCATCAGATCGGCCGTATTCACGCGCCTGGACTTCTGCAATTCGTGTCGATCCAAGGCAGTGGTGAAAACGCTCGCACGGGCAGGGCCCGCACGAGCTCTGAACGGCGCCGCAAGCGGCGCCGTCGGGGCGCCGCATTCCCCCGTAGTAAAGCGGCTCGGATCACTCGGACGAGGGACAGGAGCAGCGGTGAAACGCCGACTCCTACTACGTGCCCCTGCGACACATCTGCTGGCCGCTGCTTGCGGTCGTCGCCGGCACGGCGATTGGGCTCAAGATCGGGCTGCCGAGCTCTGGTGGCGCCGTGTCGGCGTCGCCGTCGAGCCTGCAGCAGGAGGCGGCCGCGGGGCTTGCCTTCGCGCCCGCGACCCAGCGGCGGCCGGTCAAGCCGGTCGGTCTCTACACCGGCCGGGAAGTGCCGATCGGCCTGCACAGGGTGTCCAGCGTCGAGGCCGCATCGACCGTTGCGAGCGACGACGGAGCGGGCACCGGGAGCACTGCCTTCAGCGCCCCGTACGCGCGCGACCTGACGTTCATGGCGTTCCCGAGCGCTGCGAGCTTCCCGGCGTCGGGCGCGCCGGAGGGAAGCGCGACGACGACCACTCCCGCGGCGCCCAGCGGGCCGCCGCCCACGATCTCAGACGTCCGCACCGTCGCGCTGACGCCGTTCTCCGCGACGCTCTCGTGGGGCACGAGCGAAACCGCAACGTCACGCGCCGTCTACGGCCTCGACACGCCGGTGGTGTGGACGGCGCCCACCGACTCGGCCACGACCCACCAGCTGACCCTGTCAGGGCTCTCGCCCGCGAGCACGTACCACCTCGACGTCACGGCGACGACCGCCGACGGCCGCAGCTCCGTCTCGCAGTTCCTGCTGACGACACCGGCGCTGTTCGGCTCGGCGCGCCTCTCGACCGGCGGCGGCGCCGTGCTCCTCGACGGACAACCCGCGTTCCCGAAGCTCGTGTGGAACCAGTGCCCTGACGCGGTCGCGGGCAACCTGTCCGTCGGGGTCGACTTCTTCATGGGCAACGGCTGTGGGAGTAGCGCCCAGCTCGCCACGTGGCTGAGCGGTAGCGCAATCGCTCTCGGCGACGCCAGAGAAGCCGCGCCTGCCCGTGCCGGAGCGGTCGGAACCTTCCTCCCGGACGAGTGGGACACGCATCTGCCGAACGACTTCACCGCGGCGGACGCGAACCGGCTGATTCCGCCCTCGCCCGGCTCCGGGCCGCGGTTTCTGACGCTGACGAACCACTTCTACCGTCGTGCGGCGCCGCTGCCGCAGGGCCGCGGCATGTATCCCGGCCTCGTCGCAGCCGCCGACGTCGTCGGGTTCGACCTGTACCCGCTGCAGAACTGGTGCCGCCTCGACAGCTTCGGCGACGTGTTCGACTCGCAGCTCGACCTCGTCGCGCTGGCGCGCGGGAGGCCCACGTTCCAGTGGATCGAGGCACGGCAGATGGACTGCTCGGGCGCGGAGCTCGTCCCGACTGCGGAGACGCTCCGCGCGGAGGCGTGGCTTTCGATCGCCGGCGGCGCGCACGCGATCGGTTATTTCCCAAACGACTGGAGCGCTGCCGTCGGCACCGCGATCGCGCAGGTGAACCACGAGATCTCGACACTCACACCGGCGCTGGTCGAGCCGCCGATCGCCGCGAGCGCGTCACTCGACAGCACCGTCCGCGTCGGCGCCCGCGACCACAACGGCGCGGTGTACGTGATCGCGGTCAACGCGAGCCGCTCCCCGGCTACCGCGACGATCACCGTCCCGGCGCTCGTCGACCGTACGCTCGTGACGCTCGACGGCCGGCACGAGGCAACCGCCAAGGACGGCGCCTTCACCGCGACGTTCGCGCCGCTCGAGGCGCGCATCTACATCGCGGCGCCCTCCGCGTAAACGCCGTTAGGCTTTGAAGCGATGCGGGAGCCGACGAAAGAAGACGTCGACGCCCTGGTCGGGCCTGCGACGCCGCACTTCGCGTACCAGCTGCGCGCGCGCGTCGAGGAGCTGATCCTGGATCTACCGGACGCGCACCCCGTGAAGCAGTACGGACTGGAGCAGATGGAGCTGCTCGATCGCCTCGGCCACGCCTCCTCGAAGGCGGCGGAGGGCGGCCGCGAGCCGCGTTCCCGGCCGGGGTGGGACGAGATTCCGAGCTCCGCGCCCGCGTACGATCCGCTCCCGCCGCGGTCATGAGCTTCGACGGCCGCGCGGTCCTCGTGACCGGCGGGACGCGCGGGATCGGGAACGCGATCGCGCAGCGGTTCGCGGCGCTCGGCGCGACGAAGCTTGCGCTCGGTTACCTGCGCAACGACTCGGCGGCCGAGGAAGCGGCCGCCGAGCTGCGCGCGGCGGGCGCCGAGCCCATCCTCGTGCGCGGCAATATCGCGTCGGAGCGAGTCGTCGCCGAGTTTGCCTCGCACGGCCCTTACGACGCCGTCGTCCACAACGCGGCGACCGGCGTGATCCGGGCGGCGCTCGAGACGGAGGACAAGCACTGGGACTGGACGCTCGCTGCGAACGCGCGTGCCCTCCTGTCACTCGCGCGCGCGTGCGCGCCTGACATGAAGCCCAGCTCCGCGTTCGTCGGGGTCTCGTCGCTCGGCTCCATCCGCGTGCTCGAGAACTATCTCCTCGTCGGCACGTCGAAGGCGGCGCTCGAATCGGTCGTCCGCTATCTCGCCGTGGAGCTCGCGCCGCGCGGGATCCGCGTCAACGCCGTCTCGGCCGGCGTCGTCGAGACGGAGGCGCTCGAGTACTTCTCGAATCGCGAGCAGATGCTCGAGGCAGCGCAGGCGCGGACGCCGGCCGGCCGCATGGTCGAGCCGGAGGACGTCGCCGCAGCGGTGACGTACCTCTGCTCGCCCGAGGCGGAGATGGTGCGCGGACAGACGTTGATCGTCGACGGCGGCTATTCGCTGCTCATCTGATGGAGCCGACCGACCACAACCGCCGGGCGTGGGACGAGGTTCACCGCCTGCGGGCCGAAGCGCGGGCTGCCGAGCATGGTTTGCCCAATCCGGTGCGTCACGCGCTTGCCGACCTGACGGAGAAGCGCGTGCTCCACCTGCACTGCGGCACCGGTCAGGCGACCGCCCAGCTCGCGGAGCTCGGCGGGATCGTCACCGGCGTCGACGCAGCGGGCGCGTCGCTCGAGACCGCACGCGAGCGGTGGCCGTCGATCCTGTGGATCCAGGCCGACCCGCAGGCGCTGCCGCGCGAGCTGCGCCGCGGTCGGTTCGATCTCGTCTACGCCGGGCTCGGCTCGCTGACCGCGGTGCTCGACCTCGACACGTGGCTGCACGGCGTCGGCGCCACGCTGCGAGGGGGCGGCGACTTGCTCCTGTACGAGGAGCATCCGGTCGCGCTCGTCGTGGACGGCCTCATGCATTGGCGCGAGAGCTACTTCGAGGCGGGCTCCCGCCGCCTCGGACAGATCGTGACGTCGGTCGCGCGGAACGGCTTCATGGTGCGCGCGCTCGAGGAGTACCCGGCCCGCGGGGACAGCTGGCGCCGCCACGACGGCCGCGTTCCAGGGACGTTCCTCCTTTACGCCCAGCGGGCATAGAGCCGTTGTGGGCATTCCCGTCAGCCTGATCCTCATCGCCGTCGGGGCGATCCTCACGTTCGCCGTCAACCAGAGCCCGGGCGCCGCCGTCGACATCGACGTCGTCGGCTGGATCCTGATGATCGTCGGCGTCGTCGGGATCCTGCTTTCGCTCCTCCTGTGGGAGCGGTGGGGCCCCGGCTACTGGGGCGTGCACCGCGGCCCCGAGCCGTACGGGGCCGGCCCGCGCGGCTACGGACGCCGGCGCACGGTCGTCGAAGAGGACGCGCCGCCCGGGCCTCCCGGGCCGCCGCCCCCGTAGCGCCCGAGCCGCGCGAGCGCTTCGTCCAGGTCGTCGTCCGTCAGCGTGAACGGCGGCGCCGCCTGGCTGAGGCTGCCGACCGGGATCGTGAGCACGCCGGCAGCCCACGCCTCCGCCGCGTCTCTGCCCGTCACGCGCAGGAGGCCGGCTCCGTCCCAGCCGGCCGAGCCGAATCGCTCCGACAGCTCGCGCACGCGAGGCAGCAGTTTCGGCACTTCGTCGAGGACGACGAGGGCGGCTGCGCATGCAAGCGGATTGCCGGTGTGGGTATGCGTGTAGACGTCCTCGACGCCCAGCTTCCAGACGTCCTCGAGCTCACGCCGCACGAACAACGCCGCCGACAGCGGGAGGCCGCCGCCGAGCGCCTTCCCCACGCAGAGCACGTCGGCGACGTCCGCGCCGGGCCACAGCTCGCCGAGCCGCCCGAGGCCGGTGAAGATCGCGTCGACGACGAGCAGCGCACCGGCGACGTCGCAGCGTGCGCGGAGCGTCGGGAGGAAGTCGTGGGGCGGCACGCGCGAGCCGGCGCGCCCCTGCACCGGCTCGACGACCACGACGCCGGCGTCGGCAGGAAGCTCGCCGGGATCCTCGCCGTACGGGCGCCGGTGCACAGGGCCTGGGAGCCACGGCGCGAACGGCTCGCGGAACCGGTCCAGCCCGGTCGCCGCGAGCGCGAGCAGCCCGGTCCCGTGGTACGCGCCGTCGAACGCGACGATCCCCGGCCTGCCCGTGGCAAGCAGGGCCGTGCGCAGCCCGATCTCGACGGCGTCCTCGCCGGTCACGCCGAGCTTCGCGGGCCACGGGAGCGCCTCGCGCAGCCGCTGGGTCACCTCCGCTTCGGCTAGGTCGCCGAGGGCATGGACGACGGGAGCGTCTGCGATTGCCTCGCGGATCTTCGCGTTGCCGTGACCGAGCACGGCCACGCCGAAGCCGCCGGTCAGGTCGATGTACTCGCGGCCGTGCTCGTCCCAGACGCGACAGCCCTCGGCGCGCGACCAGATCAACTAAGGCGCCATTTGCACAGAGACTACGAGCCGTTTCGGCCGACAAGTCGCCCGAACGTGTCGCCGGCGACATAGCCGGCGATGCTCGGGTTCTCCTGCAGCCGGCGCAGCGAGTACTCGTACCAATGCCGCCCGAACGGGACGTAGATGCGCAGGCGGTGCCCGTCACGGACAAGTGCGTCGGCGCGTTCCGGCCGCACGCCGAGCAGCATCTGGAACTCGAAGTCGTCGTGGCCGAGCCCGCGTTCGGCCACGATCCGCCGCGCCTGGTCGAGCAACCACTCGTCGTGCGTCGCGATGCCGACGTACGACCCTGCATCGAACAGCGCCTCCAGGGCGCCGACGTACGACGCCCGCACCGCCTCGTATTCCCGGTACGCGATGTCGGGCGGCTCGAGGTAGATGCCCTTGCACAGCCGCACGCTCGGCTTCAGGTCGGCGAGCGCTGCAATGTCGGACGCCGTTCGCCGCAACGTCGCCTGCAGCACGACGCCCACGTTGTCGCGGCCCTCCTCGCGCAGCTCGCGATAGAGGCGCAGCGTGTCGTCCGTCGTCGACGAGTCCTCCATGTCGATGCGGACGAAGTTCCCGCGCGACGCGGCGTCCTCCACGACTGCGCGCAAGTTGTCACGGCAGAGCTCGTAGTCGAGCCCCAGCCCGAGCCCCGTCAACTTGACGCTCACCCCGGAGTCGAGGCCGCAGCGCTCGATGTCGGCGAACACGTCCAGGTACGCCCGGACGATCGCGGCCGCCTCCTCCTCGGTCCTGATCTCCTCGCCGAGCACGTCGATCGTCGCCGCCTTTCCTTCGGAGTTCAGACGCCGCACCGTTTCGCGCGCGTCCTTCAGCTCCGGGCCGGCGATGTAGCGGTCGGAGAGCCTCCGCACGACCGGCCTCGGCACGGCCGGGAGCAGGCGCACGATCGCGCGGTCGAAGATCGCCACGGGCGGCGATTCTACGGCCGCGCCACGAGCAGCTGCGCTCCCTCGGACACGCGCCGCACCTCGACGTCGCCAAAACCCGCCGCGCCTGCGTGCGCCTCGAGCTCGTGATCCTCGTAGAAGCGCCCGCGGGTCGCGAGCGGGTAGGGCGCCGCAGGCGTCCCCTTCAGCTCCGGCGGAGTCGTGAACACCACGATGCGACCTCGCCGCGGATCGACCACGCGCTCGAACTCGCGCAACGCCGCGACGGGATCGGGGAAGAAGAAGAACGCGACGATCGACGAGACGGCGGTGAAGCTGCCCTGCGCGAACGGGAGATCGTCGGCCGACGCGTGCACGATCGGCGCCCGCCCTTCCGTCGTCCGCCGCGCGAGGTGCACCATGTCCTGGCTGTGGTCGACGCCGACCGCGCCGCAGCCGGTCTCGAGCGCGCGCCGCAGAAAGACGCCGCCGCCGCAGCCGACGTCGAGCAGCGCGTCGTCGGGCGTGAGCTGCAGCGCCTCCAGCACCGGCTCCCACGCGAACGCGTGGACATCGTCGGCGCCGTACGTCTCGCGCGCCTTGCGGCCGCGCGGCCTGCGCGCGACGCGGTCGACCATGCGGTCGATCCGCCAGTCGCGGATCCGCTGCAGCACTACCGCTCGCGCATGAACCCCTGGCGCGCCGCGCTCACCAGCGCGACCGCTTCGGGGAAGAGCACGCGCATTGCGTCACGCAGCGCGATCGCCTGCTCGTCGGCACCGCCCTGCACCTGCATCTGGGAGAGGGCGGCGCCGGTCAGCTCGACGGCGGTGTTCAACGTCAGCGTCGCGAACTGCTCGCGCTGTGCCTCCTGCACCGTCTCAGCCTGCTGCTCGGCGAACTCGCGCAGCCCGCGCAGGAGATCCTCGGGGTCGCCCCCCATCGGGAAACCGAAGCTGCCTTCCATGCCGTCAAGCATAGGTACTACTGTCGAGTCCGTGGAGCGGCCTGCGGCGCGGATGGATCCGCCGAACGTCCTGTGGTACTTCGGCGCTTTCACGCTCGGCTTCGCCGTCTACGGGCTGATCGAGACGATTCCGCCGAGTCAGAGCGGGCTCTGGATCCTCCTGGCGGCGCTCGGTTTCGTCGCCGGCTTCTCGCTTGCGGCGGCACTGCTGCTGCGGCGCGGCTGGTGGGCCCCGGGCGGCCTCGCAGCGGCGCTTGCCGTCGCCGTGTTCCCAGCCGCCGCAGTCGCGTTCCTCGAGCTGATCGGCGTGTGGCCGGACGACCCGTTCTTCGAGCCGCTACGGGAGTTCAGCGGCTACACCTTCGGCGTCGGCCTCGCCGCTGCGCTCGTCGGAGTCGGCGCGTGGTGGTTGACGCGCTTCCCGTTCGTCCTCGCCGTCGCGAACGGTGCGATCCTCGCGTCGGCCCAGCTGCTGACGCCGTGCTTCGACGAGAGCCCGAGCGGCAACGAGCGCGCAGTGACGGCGCTCGTGATCGGTGCTGTCCTCTTCGTCGTCGGCGTCTTCGTCGACGCGTTCGGCCGGCGGCGCGACGCGTTCTGGTTCGAGGTGCTGGGGCTCTTCAGCCTCGCCGCCGGCCTCGTCTACTTCACCGCAGCCCCCGGCGGCGACCCGCAGCGCGGCTGGATTCCGATGCTCGTCGGCGGCGTCTTTCTGCTCGTCGCGTCGGCGCCGGTCGGCCGCGCGAGCTGGGCGGTGTACGGCGTGCTCGGCGTGTACGCCTCGGTCGTGCACTACCTGGTGAAGGAGCTGGACGAACGCCGGTGGCCGTTCGCGCTGGCGCTGATCGCGCTCGCGCTCGCCGTCTTCGCGCTCGGAATGGCGCACCAGCGCTACGGCCACAGCTGGGCGCAGCGCTTCGTGCGGCGACCACCCGCCGAACCTGTCTAGCGGCAAGCGTCAGGTCAGCTCGAGCTTGTAGTGCTGCTCGACGTCGCGCGTCAACTCCTCGATCATCGGCAGCGCCCCCGCGATGCTGCTGTCGCCCCCGATCGAGTCGAGGTAGGGCAGTGACGCGACCCGCGGGCCGTCTGCGACCTGCTCCGCCGCGTCCTCGGCGACCTCGACGAGCGCGGCGATCGACGCCGCCTCGCGGACGTGCGCGCGGTCGCTGACCGGCACGCCGTCGGCGTCGAGCACGAGCCACTCCTGGTTGCCCTCGTCGTCCGCGTATGCGCAGAGGTAGAGGCGCTCGCCGACCGCGGACTCGACCGCCAGCACCGCGACGACCTGCTGTCCAGGCACGCGGTGCTGCGCGGCGATTCCCGCGATGCGGCTCACGTCGTCGCCCAAGGACACCGCCCGAGCATAAACTCGGCCCCGTGGGAGGAGCCGTCTCCGCGCGGGCGCTCTTCGCCCCGCTCGGGCCGACGTACGACCGGACGGCGGCGCTGCTCTCCTTCGGGCAGGACCCGCGCTGGCGGCGCTTTCTCGTGTCGCGGGTCGAGGCCGGCCCGAACGCGACGGTGCTCGACGTCGCCACCGGCACCGGCGCCGTCGCGCGCGAGCTGCTCGCCCAGAAGGGCTGCACAGTGGTCGCGCTCGACCAGAGCGCGGAGATGCTCGCCGAGGCGCGCCGCCGCCTGCCCCCCGACGTGAAGCTGGTCGAGGCGCACGCGGAGCAGCTTCCGTTTCCCGATGCAGCGTTCGACGCGCTCACGTTCACGTACCTGTTGCGCTACGTCGACGATCCAGGCGCAGTGCTGCGCGAGCTCGTGCGGGTCGTGCGGCCGGGAGGGACTGTCGCCGGGCTGGAGTTCGCCGTTCCGCACGGGCTCTGCCGACCGCTGTGGGAGCTGTACGTGCGTATCGGGCTGCCGGGCGCCGGCCGCGTCCTCTCGCGCGGCTGGGCGGAGGTCGGCGACTTCCTAGGGCCGAGCATCCGGCAGTTTTACGAGCACTACCCGGAAGAGCGTCTGCTCGAGCTCTGGT
>DATIDT010000054.1:0-24903 GCA_035456125.1 Gaiellaceae bacterium | reverse complement strand
ACCGACGGCCACGGCCGCACGGTCGACTTCCGCAACACCGTGCTGATCATGACGTCGAACCTGCGCTCGGTCGAGCAGATGCGCGAGCTCTTCCGGCCCGAGTTCTTGAACCGCATCGACGAGATCGTCGAGTTCCGGCCGCTGACAAGGGAGCAGCTGGGCGAGATCGTCGAGCTGCAGCTCGCACGCCTGCGCATGCGCCTCGCGGACCGCGGGATCGAGCTCGAGCTGACCGACGACGCGAAGCAGGTGATCGCCGACGCGGGCTGGGATCCGACGTACGGCGCCCGGCCGCTCAAGCGCGCGCTGCAGCGGCTGGTCGAGAACCCGCTCGCGCTGCGGCTGCTCGAGGGCGAGTTCTCGGACGGCGACGCGGTGCGCGTCGACGCGCACGACGGGGAGCTCGTGTTCGAGCGCGCCGGCGTGCGCGAGCCTGCGGTTGCCTGAGAACCACTTCGGCGAGGACGTGGCGTCGCAGTACGACGCGTCGACGGCAGACATGCCCGTCGAGCCTGTCGTCGACTTCCTCGCCGAACGCGCGGGCGGCGGGCCGGTCCTCGAGTTGGCGATCGGAACCGGGCGCATTGCGCTGCCGCTGGCGGCGCGCGGGCTGCGGGTGCACGGCATCGACTTGTCGGAGGCGATGGTCGCGAGGCTGCGCGAGAAGCCCGGCGGCGACGAGCTTCCCGTGACCATCGGCGATTACGCGACGACGCGCGTCGACGGCACCTTCACGCTTGCCTACCTCGTCTACAACAGCATCCAGAACCAGACGACGCAGGACGCGCAGGTCGCATCGTTCGAGAACGTCGCCGCGCACCTCGAGCCTCGTGGCCGCTTCGTGATCGAGGTCGGAATCCCCGACGTCCGCGGCGAGCGGCTCCGCATCTTCGACTTCGGCGGGCGCCACGTCGGCATCGACGAGTACGACGTCGCGAACCAGGCCCTGATCTCGCACCATTACACGCGTGGCGAGGACGGGTCGTTCAGGTGCGGCTCGGGCCCGTTCCGCTACGTCTGGCCGTCGGAGCTCGACCTGATGGCGCGCATCGCCGGGCTGACTCCGACCGAGCGGTACTCGGGCTGGAACGGCGAGCCGTTCACGAGCGAGAGCACGAAATTGGTTGCGGTGTGGCAGAAGGGGTCTGACCCCGAAGGGGTCTGACCCCAGCAGTCAGACGTCCGGGAGGTCTTCGAAGAAGTCGGCGCCGCCCTGCTCCGCAGGGGCGCCGTAGATGTAGAGCACGAGCTCGTCGCTGCCCTCGTTGCGCACGAGCAGCGGCGTTCCCGGCTCGACGGCCACGAGCCCCGGAGCGCCGACGTCGACGCGCTCGGGCGGGTCGCCGAGCTGCATCGTCAGCGTCCCGGACACGACCACGAAGACCTCCTCCTGCACCTTGTCGGCGTGGCGCCGCCCGCGCGTGCCGGGCGGATAGCGCCACAGCCGCGCGCGAGAGCTCTTGAGCGCCGCCTCGTCCGTGACCTCGACGAACTGCCGCGGCGGCTGCCCCTCGAACAGCGGCTCCCGCTCGCTCCACTCGGCCTTCGAGCCGTCGACGACGTGCCAGCCCACGCCGTGATCCTAAAGAACAGGAGAGAGGCCACGGCCCCCGCAGCGGCCTCTCTCTCAGGAGTGCGGCCGCACCAATGGTCTCCCCAGAATGTTTGGTGGCGGTGAGGATTCCCTGAAAAGATCGAGCGCGTGAGCCTCTACCACGAGGGCAGCCGGCGCCTTCAAGACCGGTTCGACACACGGCGGCTCGCCGACCGGCTCGAGCAGCGCGCGCGCGACCGGATCGACGACGACGACCGTGCCTTCATCGAGGCGCGCGACATGTTCTTCATCGCCACGGTCGACGAGGACGGCCAGCCGCAGTGCTCGTACAAGGGCGGCGACCCCGGGTTCGTGCGCGTGGTCGACGACCACACGATCGCGTTCCCTGTCTACGACGGGAACGGGATGTATCTCACGGCGGGCAACCTGCTCGTGACGAAGAAGGTCGGCCTGCTCTTCATCGACTTCGAAGGCCGCAAGCGCGTGCGCCTGAACGGCGTGGCATCCGTCGACGACGCCGACCCCTTGCTCGCGGAGTATCCGGAGGCGCAGCTGATCGTGCGCGTCGCGGCGACGAAGGTGTTTTCGAACTGCCCTCGCTACATCCACCAGTACCAGCTCGTCGGGCGCTCCCGGTTCGTGCCGAAGGCAGACCGCGAAACGCCGGTGCCGCAGTGGAAGCAGAGGGAGTGGGCACACGACCTGCTGCCGGCGGGAGACCCGGCGAACGATCCCGACCGGGAAGTGATCGAACGCGGGTGAACCGCCGGGAGCTGCTGCGCCGCGGGGCGGCCTTCGTCCTCGCGACACGGCTCGGCCGGCTCGAGGAAGCCTTCGCGTCGACGCGCGGCACGCTCGACGCGCTCGTCGAGTTCGTCGTGGCCGACCGGCAGCTCGCGGCCACGACGACACCGCGGCTCGTGCGGACCCTCGACCGCTTCCTCCCGGGTCCGCAGCCCCTCTCGGCGACGGCTGCGTCGATCCTCGACGGCGCGGCGGCCCAGGTGAAGCCCGGCGCGACGTTCGCACAGCTCGGCCGCGCCCAGAAGGCGCAGGCGTTCGCGAAGATCGAGTCCCTGCCCGACGATGCCGCCGGGTCGATCCGCTTTCTCGTCGGCAACCTCCCGGACCTGACGGCGTTCCTCGCCTACTCGACGAAGCGCGGGCACCGGCTGGCGCGCTTCGCACCCGGGGCGCACGGCCACAAGGAGCTCAAGGGCTACTGGCGTGCGTGATGTGATCGTCGTCGGCGCCGGCGGCGGCGGTCCCGTCGTTGCGAAGGAGCTCGCGGCGCGCGGTCTCGACGTGCTGCTGCTCGAGGCCGGCCCCGCATGGCAGGACCCCGAGCGCGAGTGGTCGCACGACGAGAACGTCGCGAACAACCCGGCCACCGGGATCTTCCGCTTCGGCCCCGGCGACCGGACGCAGGCGCCGTGGCCGCGCGACCTGCCGCAGAACTCGTTCCTCTGGCAGACGGCCGGCGTCGGCGGCTCGACGCTCCACTACTTCGGCAACTCGCCGCGCGCGATGCCAGATGCGGTTCCGGGCTACCGCGAGCTGATCCCGTACTACGAGTGGGTCGAGCACACGCTGCCGGTGCAGACCGCGGCAATGGGGACGAAGGAGGAGCTGTTCCTGCGCGGCGCGACGAGGGCCGGGCTGCCGACGCAGACGTCGAAGGACATCTCCCGCGCGGCGTGCAGGCCGCAGCAGAACGCGATCCTGCAGCCGCGGGGGACGGCGGGGCGGACGAGCAACGCGAAGCAGCTCGTGTATCCGCGCGCGCAGGGATGCACGTTCTGCGGCCACTGCCCGCAGGGCTGCTTCCTGCCGCTGAAGGCGCCGCTCAACCTGAAAGCGAAGCGCTCGACGCACGTCAGCTACGTCCCGATGGCGCTGACGGCCGACCGTTGGACGCACGGCCGCGCGGCGACGCTCGTTCCCGACGCGTTCGCCGTCAAGGTCGGCGTCGAGGGTGCAACGCGCAGCGTGACCTGGCGCAACACCCGCACCGGTGTGATGACGAGCGAGGAGGCGAGGGTCGTCGTGCTCGCCGCCGGGCCGGTCGAGACGCCGCGCTTGTGGCTGAACAGCGGCCTGCCGAATCCGGACGACCAGGTCGGGCGCGGCCTGACCGACCACTATCTCGACTTCGTCGTCGGCCGCTTCGCGCACTACACCGGCAACGGCAAAGGTCCCACCTCGGCGGCGCGTGCGGACTTTCCCGGCTACGGCTGCATCGAGCAGGCCGGAGTGGCGCCCGGCCTGCAGGCGCAGGGTCTCACCGACAGCCTCGAGCCCGGCCGCCGCGTGCTCGGCACGCGCCTGAGGCGGTTCCTCGCCAATCTCGACCGCCTGATCGCAATTGCCGTGATCACGGACGACGACGTCCAGCCGGCGAACCGCGTGACGCTCTCGCAGACGATGACGCCGGATCAGAACGGGCCGATCGCTCGCATCGAGCTGCGCAGCCGCACCCCGCGGACGCTCGCGAACCGCGACTTCCTCGCAGCGCAGGCGGTGAAGTTCCTCAAGGCGCTCGGTGCGCGCGAGGTCGTTCGCATGAACTGGGCGCCTGTTCTGCTCCACCTCCACAGCACGATGCGAATGGGGACGGTGGTCGGTGCCGAGTGGGAGTCGCTCGCCGTGGAGCGGGTCTTCGTCGCCGACAACTCCGCGCTGCCGAATGCGCTCGGTGGCCCGAACCCGACACTCACGACCCAGGCGTTCGCGACTCGCACCGCCGAGCGCATCTTCGTGCGCTACTTCGACGGTGACCCGTGGGTCGGCCGCGAGTCACCGGTGTCGTCGATCGACGACTCGGTGACTCGGGCTGTTGTTGCTGCTGGGCTCTAGACGGCCGACGGCAGGTGATTCCGCATCGCCCTGATCAGGGCGGCTGCGTACTGCATTCCCTCGGCGTCCGGTTCGCGGCCCATGAAGCGCCAGCGGCGCTGCTCGAACCACAGGCACGCACGCAGCTCCTGCAGCGTGCGCGGCACTTCGCTCGTCCGGCGCCAGTTCGCGAACGCGCTGGCGGCGAACTCTGCACATCCCTCCCGATCCCGCGGGGAGAAGGTCACGGCGAAGCGGGCATAGTCGCTCCAATCGCCGTACGTGGTCGGCAGGTCCTGAGCCCT
Organism: Gaiellaceae bacterium; assembly: GCA_035456125.1. Lineage (GTDB taxonomy): Bacteria > Actinomycetota > Thermoleophilia > Gaiellales > Gaiellaceae > 3-1-20CM-4-69-9. The sequence goes on along the minus strand of DATIDT010000054.1, from coordinate 20,208 downwards.
GAGCTCCCCCGTCTGGATCTGTGCGGCGTACATCTGTTACCTCCGTACTGCTGCGGCTTGCGGCTACCTACTGAGACGCACTATCGGCGCGGAACTTGCAAGAGGAAACACAAATCCCCCATCTGGGGTAGGCCTCGAGGTGGACAGAGGCGCCGACTCGGCGGCGCCGCAGAGGCGAGCGGGCTTGGCCCGCTCGCCGTCCGGACTAACAACCTGAGTGACGCGCCACGTGCGCGACGCTGCGGCTCATAGAAAAGGCCGCCCCTGCGGCGGGCGGCCTTTTGTCGGTTGTACGTCGCCGGCCTGCGGCGGGCCAGCGGCGATTTTTCTTGCGGTTGAGAGTTGAGATGCCGTGGCGAAGCGTTCCTTGCAGGCGTTCACCCCATCGGGTGATTACCGTTGAGGCCGTGATCCTGGTCGTCGCAGCGACGGAGCGCGAGCTCGCGGGCGCCGCCGGAGCGGCGACGCTCGCGTGCGGCATCGGCCCGGTCGAGGCTGCCGCCGCGACGGCGCAGGCACTTGCGGTGCAGCCGCCGGCGGCGGTGCTGCACGTCGGCATCGCCGGCGCGCGCGGCATTCCCGCAGCTCAGCTCGTCATCGGCGCCGAGGCGGTGTACGAGGACGCCGCGGGGCCCCTCGTCCCGAGACGCGTGCAGCCGGACGCCGCGCTGCTCGAGCGCGCTCGCCGCGCGCTTCCCGAGGCGCAGGTGCTGCCGATCGGGACGAGCGCGCGCGTGGGCGGGACGAGCGGCTGCACGGTCGAGGCGATGGAGGGCTTCGCTGTCCTGCGTGCCGCCGAGCTCGCGCGCATCCCGGCGGTCGAGGTGCGGGCAGTCTCGAACGAGATCGACGAGCCGGATCGTGCCCGCTGGCAGTTCGACGACGCGCTCGCCGCGCTCGAGCAGGCGCTGCCGCGACTGCTCGCCGGGCTCCGGTGAGGCGCCGCATCTGGTTGCGCGCGGCGGCGCTGGCGCTCGCGCTCGCCGCTGTCATCGCTGGTCTCACCGCGTACTTCAGCTCCGCCTCCGTTCCGCCCTGTCTTGTGTCCGGCACGCCGACCTGGCATCCGCCGACGGACGGCAGCCCGAAGAGGTTCGCAGTCGTCTTCCCGGATCACGCCGCGTGCTTCTTCGCGATCGGCGGCAAGCAGGCCCTTGTCGGCCAGCTGCGACTGACGGGCGCGACGGACGTCTCGACGGCCGCACCCAACGCGGACCGGATCGCGGTGCGCACGTCGTCAGGCCCGTACACGCTCGATGTCGGAAGCGGGAAGCTCACGAAGGGCGGGCTCGCGCCGTTCGACCACGGGACGCTGACGGTGACCGATGCCGAGCGTCAGCGGATGTACGTCACGCAGCGGGGACTGCTGGGCTTCCGCGTCATCGACGTGCGCACCGGCGCGACGATCCAGGTCGTGCACTTCAAGGGCTTCACCTGGAATCCACGCTTCGGGCCGAACCCGCCCAGCCACGGGCTCGTGCTGCGCCCGGACCGCCCCGAGCTCTGGGTGCTCGACGCCCCGAACCACGCGTTGCACGTGTTCGACGTCAGCGCAGCACCGCGACCTATCGCCGACGTCCGCCTCGAGCGCACGCTGACGACGCCGGGCTCGCTCACCGAGAGCGCGGACGGGCGCTACCTCTACGTCGGCGACGCCGGCGACGTGATCGACACGCAGACGAGGACATCGATCGCAAACCTCGACGCGCTGCAGCAGGCGACCGCCGTCCTCGAGGTCGATTGGGTCGACGGGCGGGCCGTCTTTCCCGGCTTTCCTCGCTAGATTCGACGGATGGCACGCACCCAGGCCCCGCCGCCCCTCCCGCCTGAGACGCGCACCGTCGGCCAGCTCGTCGCGGAGTCGATCCGTCTGTACGGCGCCCGCTTCTGGCCGTCATTGGCGCTCGGCATCGGTCCTGGCCTGCTCGGGATCGCGGCCGCGGACCTCCACGGCGCGGTCCGCGTTGTGGTCGTCGTCGGCGCCGGCCCGCTGGTGCTGGCGTCGTCGTACGCGGGCGCGGTCGCGCTCGTGCGGCCGATCGGCCGCGGTCGCTACGTCGCTGTCGCACTTGCCGTCGGGTACGTCGCGTTCCTGCCGATCTGCGTCTCGCGCCTCTGGATCTTCCCGGGGATCTACCTGGTCGCGCTCGGCTGGCTCGCGCTCGTTGGGCTCGCCGTCCCTGCGGCGCTGGTCGAGCGTCGCGGCTACGCCGACGCGTTGCGCCGGGGCATTCAGCTCGCGCGCGCGGACTACGTTCACGCGCTCGGTTCACTCGCGACGCTGGCGATCACGATCTTCCTCACCGGACTGGTGATCTTCTTCTCCATCCGCGAGGGCAGCGGGCAGGCGATCCGGATCGCGGCGGTGCTCGCGCTCGTCGTGCTCGCACCGTTGTTCGTCCTCGGCGCGGCGGTGCTGTACGTCGACCAGGCGGCGCGAGTAGAGTCGAGCCCCCGACCGAGGAGGAGCTCGAATGGCGACCTACATTCTTCTTTCCAGCCTGACTGCCCAGGGAGTGCAGACGTTGAAGGCGAACCCCGAACGTCTGCGCGAGGTGAACAAGGACGTTGAGGAGCTCGGCGCCAGGGTCGTCCACCAGTGGGCGACGCTCGGCGAGTACGACTTCGTCAACGTCGTCGAAGCGCCCGACTCCGCGACGATCGCGCGGGTCTCGGTGGCGCTCGGCGCCCGCGGCAGCACGAAGATCCGCACCCTGACGGCGCTGACGATCGACGAGTTCCTCAGCGCGGTCGGCTAAAGCGACCTGTCGCAAAGGCAGGGGTCTGACCCCTGCGGGGTCAGACCCCGGTGCCAGGCACGATTTGTGGGGAGTGCAGGGATTTCGTCTGAAGTAGACGCGTCGCGGCCCGCCACGGCCGGCTAGCCCGCAGGCTCAGCGTAGTCGAGCGCGGAAGGCAGCTGGTTCCGGCCGAAGTTGGCGACGCCCGCGGGCTGCGCCCACAGTCGGCTGGCGATCCCGAGCCCGCGAAGCTCGCGGTCGAACTCGAATGTCCAGCTGCGCTTCACGGCGCCGTGGCTTCCGCCCGTGGAAAGGAAGAAGCGGAGACCGTGCCGCCGGATCGACGCAGCCTCCTTCCGTGCGAGCAGCACCGGGTCGTGTGCGGCGAGCGTGCCCGCCGACGCATGCACGAACGGGCCGTCGCGGAACGGGTGGAAGTAGCCCTCCCAGGATTCGGCCGTCCCGAAGAGGCCGACGTGGCGCAACGCCATGTCGACGGCGCCGAACGCGCCTGCCGAGACGCCGGCGATCGCACGCATGCGCTCGTTGCGGATGGTGGGAAGGTGCGCATCGGCCCAGGGGACGACGGTGCGCACGATGTAGTCCTCCGACGGGCCGGCCCACTCGCCTTTCGCCCGCAGCGACTTCGAGCCGAACGGCAGCCCACCCGGCGGCATCACGGCGATGAACGGGCGGGCCTTGCCCGCGCTGATCGTCTCGTCGGCGATCTGAGTGATGTGCAGGCCGAGCACGAACGACGACGGGTCACCCCAGAAGCCGTGCAGGAGATAGAGCACCGGGTAGCGCTTGTCCGGCGAAAAGTGGGGCGGGAGATAGAGATACGCGCTGCGCCGGTCAGACGGGACGAACGGGTCGGGGATGCGGCCGGTCCACACGGTGCCGCCCGCAGGACCGGTGTCGAAGAGCGTGAAGTTCGGCAGCGCGGGCGCTTGCGCGCGAACCGTGCCGACACAGGTGAAGAGCACCAGCGCGGTGACGCTGCCCGCCGCGACCCGCGCGACGGTGGCACTCTCGCCCGGCCGGGTGAGCAGTGCCGCACCGACGACCACGGCCAGGAAGGCCGCGATCCGCGCCACGCCGAGCGCACCGCCCGGGAGCGGCTCGCCGAAGACGACCATGCCAGCCGCGATCGGAAGCGCGTTCGTCCACAGCGTCGCGAGCCCGGCCGACGTGAGGGCGCTCCCGCGCTGGAAGGCAAGCTGCAGCGCGACGAAGGCGAGCCCGTGGCATGCGAGCAGCGCCGGGACGAACCAGACGTGAAAGCCGCCCGAGACCGCCGCCTTCGTCCCCACGTCCCCGGCCGCGTAAAGGACCCCGGCCGCCGTCCCGAGCCCGGCAGCGGTCGCCGGGCTCGCCGCGACGGCGGCGACCACTCCCGACGCCACCATCCAGACCGCCGCCTCGCCGAGGTTTGCGTGCCGCTGGCTCGTCACCGTGCCGGCCAGCGACATTGCGAGCAGCACGAGCCCCGCGACCGAGGTCACCACAGCGAGCCGTTCCCGCCGCGAGCGGACGCCCGCGAGCGCGGCCAGGATCGCGAGCCCGCCTGCCGCGCAGGCCTGAACGAGCGACAGGGGCGCGAGCGTGAGCGCGACGACGTAGAGCACCCACCCGCCGATTCCCGTCCAGAACCCGGCGAGCCAGCGCCGGTTCCCGAACAACGCCGCGAGCGAGCGCAACGGATGCCGCACCGAGAGCGGGGGCAATGCCGCCACGGCGCCGTGCTGGGCGTAGTAGCTCCAGTTCAGCGCCGCCGCCGAGGCAAGCGCGAGCACGAGCCCGCCCGCAATCGACCAGGTCACGCCTGCTCCCGCCTGGCGAACGGGAGGTACGCCTCGGCGGCGAGCGCAGCGATCCCCACGCGCGGCAGGTCGAGCCGCTTCTCGTAGATCACGAAGCGGCGCTGCCACGTCGGGAAGAACTTCCGGTTGAAGAGGAGCAGGTTGTCGAGCTGGAAGTGGCCTTTGAGCTGCAGCAGCGCGCGCCGCTCGAGCCGCTGCAGCCGCGACAGCTCCGCCTCCGGCGCCAGCAGCGCGGCGAACGGCGCGAAGTTCAGTGACACGCGCTCGAAGCCGTTGTCGCGCGCCCACTCGATCGCCACACACACGAGCCATTCGTTGAACCCGTTCGGCGTCGTGCGCAGACGCGGCATCGACGAGAGCGAGAGCGCGCCGCCGCGCCGACAGACCGCGAAGTGGAGGAAGCCGGCGATCACGCCGTCGGGCGCGCGGCCGACGACGAAGAGCGCGTGATCGTCATCGAGCCGGAACAGTGAGTCGAGCGCCATCACGAACCCGCGCTCCGGCTGCGTCCCGCGCCACGCGCGCGCCAGCTCTTCGAGCTGCTCGCGCTCGCCCTCGTCGAGCGTGCTCGGCGCGCGCGCCTCGGCGACGTACCCGGCACGTTGCAGCCTGTGCATTGACTGGCGCACCTTGCGGATGGGGCGGCCGTCGAGCGAGAACCCATCGACGTCCACGACGGCTTCGTCTCCGTGGTACAGCGCGTGCAGCCCGTGCGCGCGGTACAGGTGCAACGCGTGTTCCGATGCGCCGAGGATCGCAACACGCCACCCACGGGAGTGCGCGAACTCGAGGAAGGAACCGATCAATGCGGCGAAGCGGCCCGGCGTCCCGATCGGGTCGCCAGACACGATCGCGACACCGCCGACGACCTTGTACGCGACGAATGCCGACTCGTCCTCGTCGAAGAAGTACGACTTGTCGCCGCGGAGCACGAACGGAGCGAGCGTGTCGGCGCCCCAAGCGCCGACCAGGTCGTGCGTCAGCCGGCGGTGGTGCGTCTCGAGCGCGTGCTTGTAGCGCCACGGCGCCAGCCAGCCGGCGATGAGCAGTGCCGCGGCGCACACGGTCAACAGCAGCACCGACAGGGGGAACCACTCGCTGAACGTCCCGGAAAGGTGGTCGGAGCCGCTTGCATTGACGCCGATCGCCGCGCGCGCCGTCTCGCGCAGCGCGAAGGGCAACGTAAACGGCTGATCGGCCATCACACGGTTCAGCCAGAGCGCGACGAGTGCGTACACGAAGATCGCGGTCGCGAACAGGAGCCCGCGCAGAGCGAGGCGCGGCTGCGCTTCCGGGTCACCCGGCGCATCGAAGTCGCTGCGGCGGGCGAGCAGTGCGACGGCGACGAGACCCGTCGCGATCGCGCCGTACCCGAAGCGGTGCTGCAGGTGGAGCGCGACGAGGAACAGGAGGATCACGACCGCGAGCTGCCACGCGCGCCGCTTCCTCCGTGCGAGCCCCCGCGCCGCCACGAGCAAGGCGAGCCCGAGCGGTGCGACGAGCGCCTCCGAGATGCCGTGCACCTGCTCGGGTGCAAGCGCGCCGATCAGCGCTGCACGGTGATCGGGCGTCACCGCATCGATCACGCCGAGCAGCCCGGCCGCGGCGACGAACCACGCGAGCACGAGCGGGCTCCGCGGGCGCGTCGACGCGCGCGGGCGCCCTCCGAGCGCGCCCGCGACGCCTGCGAGCACCGCCGGGAGGTACACGACCGTCTGGCCTGTCGCCGCCTCGAATGCCTGGTGCGCCGGGATCTGTCGCACGATCAGGAGCGACACGCCGGTCTGCAGGTACATCCATCCGCCCACGCCGAGCCCGAGCAGGAGCCCGGCGGTGAGGCGCTCGGCGCGCCCCGCGTGGGCGACGATGCCCAGCAGGCCGGCTGCCGCACCCCACACGACGAGGAACACGAGCAGCGGAACGGCGGAGCGGCGCGAGAGCTCGTCGAGCGGGAGCGCATCCCGCACAGGCGGCCCGGGCAGCGCGGAATGCGGCTGGATGACGTACAGCCAGCCCATCGCCGCGACGACGACGGCGAACGACGCCGTCGAGGCGAGAGCGGCGCGCGCAGCCTTAGCCATGGGCGAGCCTCTGGGCCGCCGTGAGGTAGGACCGCCACGCCATGCCGCGCCAGAGCGCCCAGTTGTGACCGCCGGCCAGCTCGAGGTAGCGGTGGGCGACGTGCGCCTTGGCGAGCGCGCGTGCGAATTGCTCGTTCTGTTGCCGGAGCGAGTCGTCCGTTCCCGTGTAGATCCAGAAGTACGTGTGCAGGCGCCGCAGGCCCCGCGCGTCGAGCCGCAGGCGGTCGAGCGGCGAGTTGCGTTCGAGGCCGGCGAGCGAGCGCCCGAAGATCGAGTGGTTCGCCGCGGCGCGCTCGTAACCGGACCAGCTCTCCACGAGCGAGAACTCGCGCGGATGCTGCATGGCGAGATTGATCGCGCCGTAGCCGCCTTCGGAGAGACCACCGATTGCACGGCCGCGCCCGGTTGCGATCGTCCGGTAGCGGGCGTCCACGGCGTGCACCACGTCGCGTGTGACGAACGTGCCCCAGCCTTCGGCTGAGCCCACGCCGTTCGCCCACTCCTTGTCCGTGAACATCCCGGTCGACCCGAACGGCATCACGAGGATGAGCGGCTGTGCCTGTCGCTTTGCGACGAGCTCGTCCTCGACGACGCCCATGCGCACCGTGAGGATGAAGGCGAGCGGTCGTCCCGGAAAGCCGTGCAGGAGGTACAGGACCGGGTAGCGCCGCTGCGGGTGCTGGGCGTAACCGGGCGGGAGGTAGACGTACACGTCCTGGCTGCGCCCGCCGAGGGCCGCGCTACGCACCTTGATGTGCTCGACGGTGCCGCGCTGGTGCACGAACGCCGGGTCGCTCGGGGGCGGGAAGCCGCGGTAGAGCCAGTAGTTCCGGCCGTAGCGGTCGACGCCGACAAAACCGACGGCGAGGAAGGCGCCGCCTGCGACAACGGTGAGCAGCGCAAGCCAACGCCCGGCTTTCATCACTCTCGTTGTAGCCCCGCCCCCGTTAACGGGCGGTTAAGGCATCGAGAAGATCGGTACCGTCGATATGTGCCGAAAGTCGTGCGCGCGTTGCTGCTCGTGGTCCTCGTCGCGTGCGTTTGCGTCGATGTCGCGCAGCCGCGCAGCGCACCGACGCGGGCCGAACGCGCGGTCTGGTCGCCGGCCGTCAAGGGGCGGCTGCGGCTCGGGATCTACCTGCCCTCCGGCTACGCGACGAGCGGACGGCGCTATCCCGTCGTGTACTTCCTCCACGGCCTGCCGGCGTCGCCGACCTCGTTTCGCGGTGCCGACTTTCTCGCGCGGGCGCTGCACGCCAGTGGGCGCGAGGCGATCATCGTCGCGCCGCAGGGGGCCCGGGACCACGACTCCGATCCGGAGTACCTCGACTGGGGCTCGGGCCGGAACTGGGAGACCGCGATCACGCGCGACATCGTCGGCTACGTCGACTCGCACTTCCGGACGGTTCCGCTGCGTCGCGGCCGGGCGCTCGTCGGCCTGTCGGCCGGGGGCTACGGAGCCGTGATCCTGACGCTGCATCATCTCGGCGCGTTCTCCGTAGTCGAGTCGTGGAGCGGGTACTTCCATCCGACGGATCCGCATGGGATCCACGCCCTCGATCTGGGCTCACCGTCGGCGAACGCGAATGCGAGCGCGCACGCGTTCGTCAAGACGATGCGGAGAGCGTTCGCGCGGCGGCCGACGTACTTCGCGTTCTACGTGGGGCGCGGCGATGCCCGCTTCCGCGCCGAGAACGAGCGCTTCGACCGCGAGCTCGTCGCCGCCCGCGTCCCGCATGTCTTCCACGTCTACGCCGGCGGCCACCAGCAGAGCGTGTGGGTCGCGCATGCGCGGGCGTGGCTCGCGCTCGCGGTCGACCACCTCGCCCCCTGACCCAAAGAGCGGGTCTGTCCCCTGCGGGGCCAGACCCCGGGTGCCAGGCACGTTTTGCGAGAACTGCAGGCGTTTTGGCCGAAGGGGACGAGTCGTGCGGAGGCGTGGCCGACGCGGCCTCTATGCCACGACCTAGAGGTACTTGACCCAGCGGCCCTCGCACTCGCACGCGAGGTTCTTCTGCCGGCAGCGGCCGCAGCTCCACTCGGACAGCCAAATCCACTTGAGGTGGAGCACCTCGATCACGAAGAGCGCCACGATCCAGGCCAGCAGCTCGCTGCGGGAGAAGACGTGCACGGCGCGAAAACTGCCGTCCCCTGCGGCCGGGTGCAATGGGCCGGGTGGCCTATTTTTCGCGGCCGTCGGGCCTACGGCGGACCGTGATGCCCCAGGCGCGCCCCGACGCGAAGAGCTCCTCCGCGTCGACCTCGTCCGCCCACCCGAGAAAGTGCTGCTCCTCGTTGTCGTCGGTCGAGCCGTAAACCGCCCGCCGGTCGATCTTGTGCCGCTCGGGCTCGATCGACTGGCCGCGCTCGAGCGCGTCGATCCGCGCCTGCGCCTCCTCTGCGACCGGGCCCTCTTCGTAACCGCGTGGCACGAACCTGAGTGTACGCTCGGCCCCGTGCCCGCAGCGCTCGCCGTCAGCGGACTCGTCAAGCGGTACGGCAACGTCGGAGCGCTCGTCGGCGTCGACCTCACGGTCGAGAGCGGGGAGCTCGTCGGACTACTCGGCCCGAACGGCGCCGGGAAGTCGACGCTCGTCAAGATCGCCTGCGGGCTCGTGCGGCCGAGTGCGGGTCGCGCCGACGTATGCGGTGCACGTGCCGGGACGCGCGAGGCACGGTCGGCGCTCGGTTACCTCGCGGAGTTCTTCCGCTTCCCCGGCTGGACGACGGCCGACGAGCTGCTCGAGCTGCACCAACGGCTCGTGTCATCCGACGGCGGACACCGCGAGCGCGCCGAGCTGCTCGAGCTCGTCGGCCTCGACGACGCGCGCGACCGTCACGTCGAGGAGATGTCGAAGGGCATGCAGCAGCGCCTCGGCATCGCTCAGGCACTCGTCGGCCGGCCGCAGCTGCTGCTCCTGGACGAGCCGACGAGCGCGCTCGACCCGGTCGGCCGCCGCACCGTTCGGGCGCTGCTGGAAGAGCTGCGGCACCGCGGCGTCTCGGTCCTGCTCAACTCGCACCTGCTCAGCGAGGTGGAGCTCGTTTGCGACCGCGTCGTCATCCTGCTCGCCGGCCGGGTCGTCACGGCCGGCACGCCGGCCGAGCTTGCGAGCCCGCGCGGCGTCGAGATCGACACCGAGCAGGGGACGGCGACGTACGCGGACGCCGCCCGGGAAGACGTCCCACACCTCGTCGAGCAGCTCGTGCGGGAGGGGCGAAGGGTGTACGGGGCGCGTGTCCTCACTTCGACCCTCGAAGAGGTCTACGTCGAGGCAGTCGGAGGTGAGACCCAGTGAAGGCGGGGCTCGCGATCGCGGAGTACGGCCTGCGCGAGGCGCTGCGACGCAAGGTCTTCGTCGTCGTCTGCGTGCTGTCGGTCGCGTTCGTCGTCCTCTACTGGCTTGGCGCGCGCTACACGTTCCACCACGTCCGCAACATCGAGCCGCCGGCCGGCATCGACGCCCATACCTTCGCGGCGTCCTTCCTGTTCGGGATGGCCATGTTCGGGACGCTGTTCCTCGGCGTCGTGCTCGCGATCTTCCTCACGCTGGGCGTCGTGCGCGGCGACGCGGAGCGAGGGCTGCTCCAACCGCTCGTCGTGCGCCCCGTCGGACGGGCGACGGTTCTTGTCGCACGGTTCGTGGGCGCGGCCGCGGTGTGCGTGCCCTACGTGCTCGCGCTCTACTTCGCGACGCTGCTGCTCACACACGCCGAGGGCGCCTGGTGGCCGGACCGCATCGTCACGCCGGGGCTCGAGCTCGCTGCTGGCGCGCTGCTCGTCGCGGCGCTCTCGCTGCTCGGATCAGTTTTCCTCAGCTCGATTGCGAACGGGATCGCGATCTTCATGCTCTTCGGCGCCGGCCTCGTCGCCGGCCTGCTCGGCAACATCGGACACGTCCTCAACTCGCACGGCCTTATCCACGCCGCGAAGATCGCCGCGTGGGCGGTGCCGTTCGAGGCGCTGTACCAGGACGCGCTGCGCGGGATCACGGAGAACACCACCGGGCTCACCGGCTTCCTGCTGCGGCTCGGGCCGTTCGGCGGCGCGGAGCAGGGCGGGGTCGCGCTCCGCCTGTGGTCGCTCGCGTACCTAGCGGTCGTCGGCGTCGTCGCGATCGTCGGCTTCGCGCGCCGCGACCTCTGACGCCAGCCCGGCGTTCGCGACGACGAGCTCGCGGTTGACCGCCAGCGTCCGCCCGCCGCTCCGCTCGTGCAGGAACGACAGGACGAACGGCGTCACGGCCTGGCCGCGGACGCCGGTGCGCGCCGCGCCGGCGAGCGCCTCCTCGATCAGTGGCTCGACGTCGTCGAGGCTCGTCGGCGGCGGCTGTGCCAGCACGAGCCCGGCCCCGCCGAGCTGCCAGTGGGCTCGTGCAATCCGTGCGGCTTCCTCGACTGCGTCGACTCGGGCGGGAACGGGCGGGCCTCCGGTTGCCGCATAGAACAGCGGCAGCGTGTCGGTCCGGAAGCCGAGGACGGGAACGCCGAGCGTCTCGAGCACCTCCAGCGTGGCGGGCACGTCCAGAAGGGACTTGATCCCCGCGGACACGACCAGCGCTTGCGTCCGCGCGAGCTCGCCGAGATCGGCCGAAACGTCGGGCGGATGCGGGTAGCCGCGGTGCACGCCGCCGATCCCGCCGGTGCCCATGAAGCGGATCTCCGCCGCGCGGCAGACCGCGAGCGTGCCGCCGACAGTCGTCGCGCCGACTGCGCGCTGCGCGACGCAGGCGGCAAGGTCGCGCGGGCCGAGCTTGCGCGCGCTCGCGTCGAACCGCTCCAGCTCGGCGGCCGTCAGCCCGACCCGGATCTCGCCGTCGAGGACGCCGATCGTCGCCGGAACCGCGCCTGCTGCCCGGACCCGCTGCTCGGCTTCAATCCCGACGGCGATGCCGTCGCCCGGAGGAAACCCGTGCGCGATCAGCGTCGTCTCGAGCGCGACGACCGCGCGCGCCCCGCGCACTTCGTCGGCAATGCGGATCACGGCATCGCCCCGATCTGCGCGACGCACCGTGCCGCAGCCTCCGCCGCCAGCTCCACGCCGCCGACCAGGAAGCCTGCGGCGAGCGCGTCCCCGGCGCCGGTCGTGTCCACAACCGACGCGTCACGTGCCTGGCACCGCTCGACCGCGTCGCCGCGGATCACGTCGAAGCCGCCAGCGCCGTGCTTCTCGACCCGCGTCGACCCGACCGTGCCGATCTCGTCCCATTCCTCCGCGTTCCCGAAGACCACGTCCGGCCGCAGTGCTTCGATCTGCCCGCGAAACCGGGCGGCGCCGTAGGCGCGGATGCGCGTCCACGCCGACAGGTCGACGCTGAGCCGCGCGCCACGTGCGCGCGCAAGCTCCGCCGCGCGCACAGCCGCCGCGTCCATCGGCGACGCGAGAAGCGAGTAGCCGGAGATGTGGAGAGCGTCGCACGCGAACCACTCGGGATCGAGGTCGGCCGGCTCGAGCAGGGTCGCGGTCCCGCGGTCGGATGCCATCGTCCGCTCGCCGTCGGGGGCGACGAGCGAGACGACGACGCCGTTCCGGCCCGCCGTCGGGCCGATGACGTCGACGCCGCGCGCCGTCAGCTCCGCCGCGAGCCAGACGCCGGGCGCGTCCTCGCCGCGCCGTGCGACACAGCGTGCCTCGCCGCCGACCGCGGCGACCCACGCGGCGACGTTCGCCGCCTGGCCGCCCGGGCTCGTCCGCGTCTGCGCGAGCGCGTCCGCGCCCGCGGCGAGCGGCTCGTCCAGGCGGACGACGACGTCGAGCAGGAGATCGCCGAGTGTGACGACGAGCATCGAGTTACGATCGTCCCATGGACGGCGAGCAGAGGCGTGGACGTCTCAGCTCGTTCGTCGTCGGCGGGCTCGTCGGCGCGTCGGCCGCGCTGGCCGCCGCACGACGACGGCGCAGGCGCGGCGAGCCGGCCCGGCGGACGCCGCAGGGCCTCGACGCCTTCGAGGGGGCGCCGTGCTATCACGAGGTCGTCGAACGGGAGCGCGAAGAGCTACAGGCGTGACTCGGCCTGCACGATCGTGTGCAGGTTCACGTCGGCGTCGTTGATCTCGAGCGAGCGGCCGACGCTCAGGACGCGCTTCGCGACCGCGATGTAGCGCGCGCGTGTCCGCATCGGCTCTCGCGTTCGGATCACGAGGTACGGCCCGTACACACGCCCCTCGAACTGCGCCTCCGGCTGCGGGAGGACGAAGGCGATCGTCGGGCGCTGCTGGGCGTTCGTCGTCGCGCTCGCGTCGAACACCCACACGCCGCGGCCGAGCGGGCCGTGAATCCCCTTCAGCGCGTCCGCGAACAGCGCGGGATCCGCGCGGGGGAGCACGTTGTCCGAGAACGAGCGGTTCTGCTCCCACGCGCGCAGGAAGACCGGCGCATAGCCGAGCAGGACGTCGTCCGGACGGCTCGTCGACGCGAGCCAGTCTGCCGCGCCGTCACGCGCACGTGCCTCTCCGGCGGGATCGCCGTCGAACAGCTCCGGCGTCTTCGCGTGCGCCCAGCGCACGTCGCCGACGACGATCACGGCAGCCGCCGCGGCCGCGACGGCGACGAAGGCCGTGCCGCGCCGGGCCAGCGTCATGAGGGGGAGCGCCAGCAAGACGGTGTAGAACGGGAGCGCGAAGATCAAGTGCCGCGCCTCCGGAGACGTCGTCGAGCGCAGCGTCGCGAGCGTGAACGCGAGCGCGGGAACGACGATCACGCACGCCGTCAGCACTGCGGCGCTGCGGTTTCGGCGCACGAGCAGCACGGCACCCGCCGCCGCGAGCAGGACGAGCAACACCGCCCACACATGTGCGTGAGACGAGAAGTCGCCCGCGACGGACCAGAAGTACCGCAGCACGGACGCCGGTGAGCCGAGCCGCCGCCCGCCGCCGCCGACGCCCACGTCGAAGCGGTTCCGGAGCACGAGGTCCGCCCACCAGAACGGGAGCCCGGCAACGGCAACGACGCCGAGCGCCCCGAACGCACGCCGGTCGCGCGCGCAGAGCACGACGAACAGCGCCTCGGCTGCGACGACGAGCACGGCGTAGGGATGGCTCGCGAGGACGAGCAGCAGCGCAAGCCCCCACAGCACGTAGCGCCGCGCGAGCAGCGCGAGGAACGAGAGCAGGCACGTGAACAGGAAGAGGCTGTACATCCGTCCGAAGATCCCGTGGAAGAGGAAAACCCAGCTCGCCGACGCGAATGCGGCCGCGAGCACACCGGTCGAGGGATCCGTGAGCCGCCGTCCGAGCAGGGCCATCAACGGGACGCTGGCGACCGCGAACACGACCGAGACGAGCCGCAATGCCGTCAGCCCACCGCCGCTGTGGACGATTGCCCACGCGAGCAGGAAGTGCAGCGGCGCGCCGCCGCGCTCGGCGATCACCGTGTGCAGGACGTCGCCGAGCGAGCCCCGCCCGACGAAGAGCGCAAGCGCCTCGTCCTCGTGTGGCGGCCACAGGTGGACGAGCCAGACGAGCACTGCGGCGACCGCCACGGTCAACGCTCCGGTCGCAGCGCGGAACGCATCGACCTTGAACGCAGCGCCCTCCAAGCCGATACCGGTGCTAGCGTCCTTCACTCTCATGCCCACGTATGAGTACAAGTGCCCGAACGGGCACGTCTTCGAAATCTTCAAGCGCATCGCCGAGCCTGCGCCGGAGAAGTGTCCTATCTGCGACGCCTCTCCTGTCGAGACAGTGCTCTATCCCGTTCCGGTCCACTTCCGCGGCTCGGGCTTCTACTCGACGGATTACGGACGAGGGCGCGGCAAGAAAGAGCCGGCGAAGGACACGAGCGACAGCGAGAAGACGTCGGACCGCTCCTCCGACAAGGACACGACCTCCGAGAAGAAGGCCGCCGAGGCCTAGGCGTCTCGACGCTCGTTCAGCGATGGGCTCGATCCGACAAGCTGTGTAAGACGGGCACGCGGGCAAAGCCCGCCCGCCCTCTGAGCCGCGCCGCCAAGTCGGCGCCTAGGGCGTGAACGCCCGGTTGCCGACGATGCAGCCGGGCGCGAAGAGGCCCTCGCCGGGCCGTGGCGGCTGCGGCGCCGATTGACCCGTCACCATCGCGATCACGGCGATGTTGTCCTCGCTGCCGACGATGTCGCCGCCCGCGGCCGTGCCGCCGAGCCGGCAGTGCAGGGCGTTGCCGTCGCTCGCGCGCTTCATCACCCACCCGAGCTGCGCGAACTGCCACGCCGAGAGATCCGTCGTCAGCGGCTTGAGCAGCGTCTTCCCCTCGAACGGCAGCCTCACGAAGGTCCCGAAGCCGAGCAGCTTGTGCAGCGCCGCCCGCAGGACGGCCTGCTGGCGCCCGCCGCGCGTGATGTCGGTGTCGCGCGGATCGAGCTGGTTCTCGCGGATGCGCGAGTAGATCAGCGCCCGTTTCCCGTCCATGTGCTGCCAGCCCTTTGCAAAGCGCCAGCCTCTCCAGCGCGCGCAGCCGGCGGCGTCGTACGGGCAGTCGAACTTGTTCGAGAGGATCGGCGCCGGAACGTTGATGTCGATGCCGCCGATGTTGTCGATCAGGTCCTTGAACTGCGCGAAGTCGACGATCATCACGTGGTTGATCGGCAGCGCGTTGCCCGTCAGCCCGCGGATCGTGCGGACGACGAGCTCCGGCCCGCCGATCTGCATCGCCGCGTTGATCTTCTGCTCGCCGTAGCCGGGAATCGCTACGCGCAGGTCGCGCGGGATCGAGAGGTACGCGAGCCGGTGGTGATCCGGGTCGGTGCGCAGGATCATGATCGAGTCGGAGTGGTTGTCCGACACGCGCGCATCCGTGTTCGCGAAGTCGCGGCCGAGCATCAGGATCGTCGTCGGGTTCGAGATGACCGCGCCGTTCTGCGGCGTCAGCACGCGCTCGACTTCGGGTGACGTCTTCTGGAGGCGGGCGTTCGCCTTCGAGACGCCGCCGCGGAAGGAGAGGTACCCGGCGATCGCCCAGACGACGAAAAGGACGACCAGCGCGAGCAGCGCGATGCCGATGCGGCGCTTCCAGCTCCAGCGCCGGCGGGGTCGGCGCACGCGAGGCTCGCGCGGCGCACGTCCGTTCCGGTCGGGCCGGCTCTGCGGGCGCTCGAGCGGCACGCGGCCCTTCACGCGCCCGCCTCGGTAGACGCGGTAGGGCTTCTCTCCCGTCGCCATCGAGCCAGTAGGGTAGCCGCGCGGTTTGGACGGAAAACGCGTCATCGGCGTCGACCTGGGCGGGACGAAGATCCTGGCCGGGGTCGTCGACTCCGAGGGACGCGTGGAGCATCGGCGCGAGCATCCGACGCCGGTGACCTCGCAGGACGACCTGCTCGCGGGCCTCGACCAGGCCGTCGAGGAGCTCCTCGACGACGGAATCGCCGCGATCGGCTTCGGCATTCCGTCTCCGATCGACCAGCAGACGGGACGTGCGCAGCAGGCCGTGAACATCCCGCTCGACGCGTCGATCGACTTCCGGAGCCGGATGGCCGAGCGCTTCGGGCGCCCCGTCGGCATCGAGAACGACGCGAACGCCGCCACCTACGCGGAGTTCCACTTCGGCGCCGGCCGCCACGCGGACACGATGGTGATGCTCACGCTCGGGACCGGGTGCGGCGGCGGCGCCGTGTTCGACGGCCGGCTCTTCCGCGGCTGGGCCGAGTTCGGCCACATGGTGATCGTCTACGACGGCATCCCCTGCCAGGGCACCTGTACCGGCCGCGGCCACCTCGAGCCGTACGTGACGGGCGTCGCGGCGACGAAGCTCGCGCAGGAGGAGTTCGGCCCGGCGGTCGACGCGCACCGGCTCGTGCGGCTCGCCGGCGAGGGTGAGCCGCGGGCGGTCGAGATCCTCGCCGGCATCGGGCGGCACCTCGGCGCCGGCATCGGCAGCCTCGTGAACATCTTCAATCCGGAGCTCGTCGTGATCGGCGGCGGCTTCGCTGCGGCGGGCGACTTCATCCTCGACCCGGCACGCGAGATCGTCGCGCGTGAAGGGCTCGCGGGTGCCGGCAAGCGCGTCCAGATCGTGCGCGCCGAGCTCGGGACTGCAGCGGGGCTGATCGGCGCCGGCCTCGTCGCGTTCGACGCGCTGGGCTAGATGCCGCTCGCGGTCTGCGCGACCCCGATCGGGAACCTCGAGGACGTCACCTTGCGCGTGCTGGAGGAGCTCCGCGCCGCGGACGTCGTCCTCTGCGAGGACACGCGACACACGCGCGTGTTACTGGACCGGCACGGGATCTCGGCGCGGCTGCTCTCCTACCACGAGCACAACGAGGCGAAGCGGACGGCCGAGCTGCTGCCGCGGCTGCAGGCGGGGGAGCGGGTCGCGCTCGTGTCGGACGCGGGCCTGCCCGGGATCAGCGACCCGGGCGCACGGCTGGTTGCGGCGGCGCTGGACAACGGAGTGGAGGTGACCGTTCTCCCCGGTCCGTCGGCGGCGGAGACGGCGCTCGTGGCGAGCGGGTTCGCCGCTGACCGGTACCAGTTCGTCGGCTTCCTGCCCCGGAGCGCGAAGGCGCTGCGGTCGCTGTGGGAGGAGCTCGCGCGCTGGCCGCAGCCGGTCGTGGCTTTCGAGTCGCCGCAGCGGCTTCCGGCGACGCTGCGGTCGCTCGCGGAGGCCGATGCGGAGCGGCCGGTGGCCGTGTGCCGCGAGCTGACGAAGAAATTCGAGGAGGTGGTGCGCGGGCCCGCGCGGGAGGTCGCTGCGCGTTTCACAGAGCCGCCGAAGGGCGAGATCACGCTCGTCCTCGGGCCCGGAACGCCGGCCGAGGATGCCGGGACAGCGGTCGCCGCGGTGGCCGAGCTCGTCACGGCCGGCGTGCCGCGCCGTCACGCCGCCGAGGTCGTCGCGCGCCTGACCGGCGCCTCGCGCAATGAGCTCTACCGTCGTACTTTGTAGCCAGTATTGACAACGAGACCACGATCTTGATACGGTCGTGTAGTTCTCCAATCTGGCAACAAGGAGGCTTTCGTGATTCGGCGACTTGGTGTCGTGGCGCTCTGCGCTCTCGTGCTGCCTGCATCGGCGCAGGCGTGGACGTGGCCCGTCGACGGGCCCGTTCTTCGTCCCTTCTCGTTCGACCGCGCGCATCCGTACGCGGGCGGACAGCACCGCGGCGTCGATCTCGGCGCGCAGATGGCAACGAATGTGCGCGCGCCCGCGAACGGTCTCGTGACGTTCGCCGGCACAGTCCCCACCGGCGGCAAGACGGTTTCGATCGAGACGCCGCGCGGCTACACCGCGACCCTGGTGCACCTCGGCACGATCGCGGTCGAACGCGGCGCGTCCGTCGCGGAGGGCGACGTCGTCGGAACGGTCGGGCCGAGCGGCGTCGCCGACCACGCGGAGCCGTACGTCTACTTCGGCCTGCGTACGACCGCGGACGAACAGGGCTACGTCGATCCGCTGGCGTTCCTGCCGCCGCGGCCCGTCGCGGCGACGCCTGCACGTCAACCTGAAGCGGCGCCCGCGCAGGCTGCGCCCGCCGCTGCGTCCCCGCCCTCGTCTGCGCCCGCGTCCTCGCCCGCCGCCGCGGTCTCAGTGCCGCCTACCGCGACACCCATGTCTGTGGCCGCCGAGTCGTCGGCCGCTCCGGCCGAACCCGCCGGGTCGGCGCCGGCGGCGCTCGTCGTGGCGCCGGCGGCTGTGGCTCGGGCGCGTGCGAAGGCCGACCGGCCCACAGCAAAGCCGGTAAGCGAGCGGCGGGTCTCGCACGTTGCCGCCGAGCCGCGCCATGCGGCAGCGCGCGGGGAAGCGCGCGCACACCCGACGGCCGGGGGAGTACACGCTCCACGCCGGCGGATCATGGGAGCGCGGCCTCTGGAGGCAGTGCAGGCGATGCCGGCTCAGGCCGTGTCGCTGCCAGCGGAGCACGCGCACGAGACGAGGTCGCGGGTGTGGTGGGTCGTCGCGCTCGTGACGGTCCTGCTGACGGCGTGCGTCTGCCTCGGGCGCACGCGGACGCTGCTCGCCGCCAGACCTATCATGGCTGCTGGTGAAGAGCTTCTACATCACGACGCCGATCTACTACGTCAACTCGACGCCCCACGTCGGCCACGCGTACACGACTATCGCGGCCGACATCCTCACGCGCCATCACAAGCAGCGCGGCGAGGCGACGTTCTTCCTGACCGGCACGGACGAGCACGCCTCCAAGGTCTACCGGGTGGCCGAGGAGCAGGGCCTCGACGCCAAGACCTACGTCGACCGAATCGCCGAGTCCTGGAAAGAGCTGCCTAGGCTCGTCGATGCGGACTACGACTTCTTCATCCGTACGACGGACGAGGGACACAAGCGCTTCGTCCAGGACTTCATCCAGCGGATCTACGACAACGGCCACATCTACCAGGACACGTACGCAGGCTGGTACTGCGTTCAATGTGAAGAGTTCAAGACCGAGGCCGAGCTCGTCGACGGTAACTGTGCGACCCACGGCATCCCCGCCGAATGGATCGAGGAGCGGAACTACTTCTTCCGGCTCTCGGCGTTCCAGCAGCAGCTGCTGGACCTCTACGACGAGCGACCGGAGTTCGTCCTGCCGCGGTTCCGCTACAACGAGGCACGCTCGTTCATCGCCGGTGGGCTGCAGGACTTCAGCCTCAGCCGCGCGGGCCAGCCCTGGGGCGTCCCGATCCCGTGGGATCCCGAGCAGGTCGTGTACGTCTGGGTCGACGCGCTGATCAACTACCTAAGCGCGCTCACGTATGCGCGTGGAGGTGATGATCTCCGCGAGCAGTTCTGGCCGCAGGCGCACCACCTGATCGGCAAGGACATCCTCCGCTTCCACTGCGTCTTCTGGCCGGCCCTGTTGCTCGCCGCCGGATACGACGTCCCGAAGCAGCTGTTCGTGCACGGCTACCTGCAGCTGGACGACCGCAAGATCTCGAAGTCGCTCGGAAACGTGATCGATCCGCTCGACCTGGTCGAGGTCTACGGCAGCGACGCCGTGCGCTTCTGGGCCGTGCGCGCCGTCCACTTCGGACAGGACGGCAACGTCACGCTCGAGAGCCTCCACGACCGCTACCAGGGTGAGCTCGCAAACGATCTCGGGAACCTCGTCTCGCGCACGACGGCGATGATCGCCCGCTACCGCGACGGCCGCATCCCGCCCGCCGTCGAGCACGACGCGCTCGCGGTGCCGATCGAGGCGGTGCAGCGCGATGTGCCGGAGCAGCTCGACGTCTTCGACGTGACGGCGGCCGCCGAAACGATCTGGGTGCTCGTGCGCGCGCTCAACAAGCATGTCGAGGAGACGCGACCGTGGGATCTTGCGAAGGACGAGTCGCGCGCGTCAGAGCTGGACCGCGTGCTCTACGAGCTCGCCGACGGCGTGCGGATCGCAACCGTTGCTTTGTACGCGTACCTGCCGAGGTCTGCGCCGGAGATCCTGCGCGCGCTCGGGCAAACCGACGACGTCTCGTGGAGCAACGTCGCGCCGGGGCGCACCGTCGAGGCGGACGGAGTGGCGGCGGCCGCGCCGCTGTTTCCGCGCGTCGACTCGCCCACCGCGGCGGCGTGATCGACACACACGCGCACCTCGACGCGCTCGAGGATCCGGCGGGTGCGCTCGCCCGTGCGCGCGCGGCCGGGGTCGACCAGATTGT
>DATIDT010000053.1:0-22509 GCA_035456125.1 Gaiellaceae bacterium | reverse complement strand
GCGGTCTCTATGCGGCACCGCAAGCGGTGCCGTCGTCACTTCGTGACCTTGAAGCTGCCCTTCATGCCGGCAGCGGCATGCGGGTCGCACTGATACGTGTACTTGCCCGGCTTGAGCTTGATCGTCCAGACGACGTCGCCCTTGAACGACACGCCCGTTTTCTTGTCGAGCCCCGGCCCCTTGAGATGAAAGTTGTGGATCGAGGCGTCGTCCTCGACCTTGATCTTGTACGTGCCGGCCTTGATCGTCTTGAGGTCTTTGTTGCCCTTCTTGACCTCGATGCTGAAACCGGGCCCCACCTCGCCTTTCAGCATCGTCGTGCTGCCATAGGCCGGTAGTGCCATCACGACGGCCGCGACGGCCGCAATCAAAAGCGCTCTGAACATGAGAATGCCCCCTCGCTTGGTGTACGCGTGTGCATACGCGAGGGGGCACGGAGCGGTTTTCGAGACTGCGTTAGCCGACCTTGAACGAGCCTTTCATGATCGCGGCGTGCGGGTCACAGATGAACTTGTACGTGCCCTTCTTGAGCGTGACCGTCCAGGTGAACGTTCCCTTGGCGCTGACGCTCGTCTTCTTGTTGATGCCCGGGCCCGTGAGGTGGAAGTTGTGGATGTCGGACAGATCCTTGATCACGAACCTGTACTTGCCCGGCTCCAGGTTCGTGACCTTCTTGCTGCCTTTCTTCAACGTGATCGTGAAGCCGGGCCCGTCGACGCCGGTCAGCGTGGGTGTCGCGGCGGAAGCGGACGCGACCACCACGAGCGCGGCGGCGAGCAGCGTCACGAGTGCGAGTCGAGTGCGAAGCATGCGTCTCCTTTGAGAGTCAGACCCCAGTTGGCGCCGGAATGGTAGCTACGCGTCCGGGTCGAACAGCTCGGCTTTGAGCTCGTCCCGCTCCGTTTCGTCGTGGTTCTTCTGGTCGCGCCGCTGCTCGAACGTGACCGCGAGCTTGTTGATGCGGGAGCCCTCGACCTCGACCACGTCGAAGCGCATGCCGTCGTGCGAGATGTCGTCCCCGACCTCGGGCTGACGGCCCAGCAGCCCGAAGACGAATCCCGCCATGGTGTGGTAGTCCTCGACCGGCAGGTCGGTGTGGAAGCGCTCGTTGAAGTCGTCGATCGGGAACGTCCCGTCGATCCTGATCGTGTCGTCGTCGACCTGCTCGACCGACTCGTCCGGCAGGTCGAACTCGTCCTCGATCTCGCCGACGATCTCCTCGAGCAGGTCCTCGAGCGTGACGATGCCCTCCATCTCGCCGTACTCGTCGACCACGATCGCCATGTGCTGGTTCGTCCGCCTGAATTCCGAGAGCAGCGCCGCTACGTCCTTCGTCTCCGGGACGATGTGCGCGGGGCGCACGATCTCCTCGATCTTCACGTCGTGCATGCCGCGCTCGCGCAGGCCGGAGAAGAGGTCGCGCACGTGCAGGATCCCGACGACGTCGTCGAGGGACTCGCGGTACACCGGATAGCGCGTGTACGGCGAGTCCATCACGGCCTCGAGCGCTTGCTCGGGCGGCAGGTCGATCGAGAGCGCGACGACCTCCGGGCGCGGAACCATCACGTCAGAGGCTTCCTTGTCGGCGAAGTCGAAGACTTTGTAGAGCATCTCCTGCTCCTGCTCCTCGATCTCGCCGCTGCGTGTCGACTGCGATACGACCATCCGCAGCTCGGCCTCCGAGAGGGGCTCGTTCTCGGCGCCCGGCGGCTCGAGCCCGAGGGTGCGCAGCACGAGCGCGGTCGCCCGCTCGAGCACCCAGACGAACGGCCGGAAGACGACGAAGAACGCGCGCACCGGCAACGCGACCGCGAGCGCCGTCGCCTCCTTGTGGCCGAGCGCGACGCCCTTCGGGACGAGCTCGCCGAGGACGACGTGGAGGAAGGTGAGAATCAGGTACGCGAGGACGACCGCGAGCACGGTCGCGAGGTAGTTGTCGAACGCGTGCGACAGCGCCTGCTCGCCGAGAGCACCGATTCCCAGTGAAGTCAGCGTCACGGCGAGCTGCATCGCGGCGATGAAGTGCGGTGGGCGCGCGGTGATGCGCAGCACGTCACGGGCGCGGCGGTTGCCCTGGTGCTGCAGCTCGATGATGCGCGTGCGGCGGGCCGTGACGAGCCCGTACTCGGCCGCGACGAAGAAGGCGTTCAGCAAGATCAGGACGCCGACTGCGAGGAGCTCGAAGAAGAGCGTCACGCCCCGACCCAGTGGGCGTTGGTACTAGGCGGGATGTCTTCGTCCAACTACGGACCAGTATAGGTAACGGTTCCGTCGGCTCCGCCGCGCGCGGCGCGCCCCTCCCGGACGAGGCGCTCGAGGTGGGAGAGCGCCTCCGCCACCGCGAAACGCCGCTGCGTCGGCGGCAGGTCCCGGCCGAAGAGGCACAGGGAGATCTCGAACGGGGTCAGACCCGCGGACCGGGCCGCGAGAGCCTCGACCGTTTCGTCGAGGCGGCGGCGATGGTGCTCGATCAGCTCGCGGGCACGGTCGCCGGGATCGTGGATCGGGTCGCCATGTCCTGGGTAGACAACGCGCGGTGCGAGCTCGATCGTGCGCGCGAGCGACGCGAGGTAGTCGCCGAGCGGGTCCGGCCGGCTGTCGGGATAGAGCCCGACTGCAGGCGAGATCTTCTGCAACAGATGGTCGCCGGCGATGAGCATCCCGTCGCGCAGGAAGCCGAGGTGGCCGTCCGCGTGGCCCGGCAGCTCGACCACCTGCCACCCGGCCAGCGTGCTCCCTTCGTACAGGAGGTCGGGGTCGAGCGCGTACCTGACGAACGGCGCGAACGCGTGACCCTGCTCGATCAGCTCGTCCGCGTCGTCTGCCGGCACGCCGTGCTTGCGGAACCACGCGGCCATCCGCTCCGGCCAGTCGTGGCTCCCCCACACCCGCTCGCACTGGGCGTAGTCGAGACCGCCCTGGAAGACCGGCGCGCCGGTGGCAGCCGCGGCCGCAGCAGCGCCGCCGACGTGGTCGGGGTGGAAGTGAGTGATCGCAATGCGCTCGACCTTCACGGCATCCCACGGCGCCTCGCCGACGCCCAGGCCGGTGTCGAAGAGAGTGCCGTCGACGATGTAGCAATGCACGTGCCTCGGCCCGGTCGGCAGGGTCAGCGTCAGCCGCTGAACACCGTCTTCGAGTGACACGAACGCCTGTTCTATACTCCCTGCCGAGGCCATGCGGGTCGAGTATCGCGAACAGCCTTGCAAGTCCGCCCTCAATCCGGTGAAGGGGATGGGCTTCAAGTGGTCCCTGAACCCGTACATGGGCTGCGTGCACCGGTGCACGTTCTGCTACGTGCGGCACTTCGAGCACCGCTCCGACCGGCCGGCGGACGACCGCTACGGCACGTCGATCCGCGTGAAGACCAACGTCGCCGCCGTGCTGCGCAAGGAGCTCGCGGGCGCCTCCTGGGAGCACGAGCACGTGGCGATCGGCGCCGCGACCGACCCATATCAGCCTGCCGAGGGGCGGTACAAGCTGACGCGCGCGTGCCTCGAGGCGCTCCGCGACGCCGCCAACCCGTTCTCGATCATCACGCGCGGGCCGATGATCGTGCGCGATCTCGACGTCCTCGTCGAGGCGGCGCGGCGGGCGTCCGTCTCGGTGACCTTCTCCGTTCCGACGGTCGACGAGGAGGTGTGGAAGCGCACCGAGCCGTCGACGGCCCATCCGCGCCAGCGGCTGAAGGCAGTGAAGACGCTCGTCGACGCCGGCATCAAGGCCGGCGTCGGGATGGCGCCGATCCTGCCGGGAATCTCCGACCGGCCCGAGCAGCTGCGTGCGGTCGTGCGCGCGGCCCGCGAGGCGGGCGCGACCGGCGTCTGGGCGAACCTGCTCTTCCTTCGGCCCGGGACGCGTGAGCACTTCCTCACCCACCTCGCCGAGGACTGGCCGGAGCAGCTCTCGCGCTACCAGGAGCTCTACGCGGAGAAGGCCTATCTGGGCGCCGAGCTGATGAAGCCCGTGCGCGAGCAGGTCTCCCGGCTCGCTGGCGAGTACGGCATCCGGGATCGGCGGCGCGTCAAGCTCGCTCCGCCCCCAGAGCCCGAGCAGCTAGCGCTGACCGTATAGCCGAATAAGATCCTCGACAGGGTGTCGTCCCCGCCGGAAATCACCACCCTGATCGTCGACGACCACGAGGTCGTCCGCGAGGGGCTGCGCCTGTCGCTGTCGCGCGCGCCGCACATCCGCGTGATCGGCGAGGCATCCGACGGCGCCAGCGCGGTTGCGCTCGCGGAGCGGCGACGCCCGAACGTCGTGATCATGGACGTCCGCATGCCCGGCATGGACGGGCTCGAGGCGACCAAGATCCTCACCGAGAAGGTGCCGGACTCGGCGGTGCTGATCTTCACGGCGTACAGCGAGCGCTCGCTGCTCGGCCGCGGGCTGGAGTCCGGCGCGAAGGGCTACATCCTCAAGGAGGCGCCCCACCAGACGCTGCTGCGCGCGATCGAAAAGGTCGCGTCCGGCGAGGGCTACGTCGATCCGGCGCTGATGCCGGCCTTCCTCACCGGCAAGGACAAGGACGAGATGCTCACGGTCCGCGAGCGCGAGATCCTGCAGCTGCTCGCGGACGGGATGTCCAACCAGGACGTTGCGGCGAAGCTCTTCATCAGCCAGGAGACCGTCAAGAGCCACGTCCGGCACATCCTCGCGAAGCTCGAGGCCGACACGCGGACGCAAGCGGTGGCGATTGCGCTTCGCGAAGCGATCATCGACTAGAGCAGGCGCGCTCCTCCTGGCGTTTGCGGTAGCGGCCGTGATCGCCGTTGCGGGGCTCGCCGCCGGCACCTGGTCGCTGACGATCATCGGGCTCGCGCTCGCGGTCGCGCTCGCGGGGACGTTCGCCGCGTACCTCCTCGTCACCGAGCGGCGGCGTCACGAGGCGGCCGAGGAGGAGCTCACGACCGAGGCGCGCTTCCTCGAGGCGCTCGTCGAGACGATGGGCTCGATTGCAGGGGACGCCGACGTCCTCGAGCGCACCTGCGCGGAGGCGGAGCGGCTGTTCGAGGCGCACGCATCGCTCCTCGCGCCGGGCGAGCGCCCCCAGAGCGCGCCGGCGGAGAACGCGATCGTCATCCCGTTGCGCGCACACGACGAGGAGATCGGCGCGCTCCGCCTCACACGCGCACGGCCGTTCGAGCGCGAGAACGTCGTGCGCGCGACCGTGCTGGCGGACTTCGCCGCGCGCGAGCACGAGAACGCGCAGCTGCTCGAGGACGCGCAGGTGCGGGAAGCCGAGCGGTCGCGCCTAGCCGATCAGATCATCACGGCAGAGCAGGAGGAGCGCCGGCGGCTTGCGAACGAGCTGCACGACGGTGCCGTCCAGTCACTCTCGGGTGTCGCCCTGCTGCTCGACGCGGGCCTCAACTCGATCGCCGAAGGCCGTCTTCAGGAAGCGCGCGAGATCATCATGAAGGCGCTCCAGCGGCACCGGTCGACGATCGGTCAGCTCCGCAGCCTGTCGTTCAACCTGGAGCCGGTGGTTTTGCGCGACCAGGGGTTTGCGCCGGCCGTGCGCGCGCTCACGGATCAGATCGAGCTGGCACACCACGTCGACGTCGACCTCGACGTGGACGCGGCCGAGCAGCTCGCGCAGCAGACGCAAGCAGCGCTGTACCAGATCATCCGCGAGGCGGTGAACCAGGCGGTGCGGCGCGGGCCGCCGCGGTCGCTCGCGGTGCGGGTACGGCAGGCGGGCGACGGCAGCGTCGAGACGTCGATCGCCGACGACGCGCCCGGCGAGCGCCGGCGCCGCAGCCTCGAAGAGATGGAGGAGCGGGCGCGCACGCTCGACGGCGAGCTGACGGTCGAGCACGGCGACAGCGGCGGCACGACGGTGCGCGTGATCCTGCCGCCGTACAGAGTGGGTCGTTAGGATCACCCGCCGATGGCGAACTACCTCCTCTTCGTGTGGAAGCCGACGGGCTACGAGCTGCGCGAGGCCGAGGGCGACGTCCCGGGCGTCGGCTCCGAGGTCGAGCAGGACAACCAGAAGCTCCGCGTCACGAAGGTCGCACCGTCGCCTTTGCCGGGCGACGAGCGGCCCTGCGCATATCTACAAGCTGTTTGACACTTCCAGCAGGCGCGTGCCAACTGGCTGTGTGCGACGGCCGCGCGGGCAAAGCCCGCACGGCCTCTGAGCGGCGCGGCAAGCGGCGCCTCAGCTACAAGCTGTCCAGCGCGCTCTCGGCTGCGATGCGTCCGAAGACGAGCGCCGCGGCGAGCCCGCTCGCGTAGCCGCCCGTCGAGATCCCGCCGACGTCCGCACCCGCTGCATACAGGCCGTCCGCAACGCGCGCCTGCTCGTCGGTGCGAAGGCCGCCGATCGTGTGCGTAATGCCGGGCTTCACGCGAACGGCGACGCGCGCTCCGCTCGGCGCCGCGAACGGGAGGTCAACAGGATCCGTGCGCGTCGACGCGAGCGCGACGCGACGCGCGACGTCTTCGTCCTTCAACGCCGCCTCGTCGAGCAGGTACCAGGCGCGCGCACCTGGCTGTTGCGCGGTCGCCTGCACGAGGTCGTTCTCCGACCAGGAGACCTCGTCCTCGAAGAACTCCTCGCCGCGGTCGTTGAAGACGCGCGCGACTCGTCCGTACAGCTGCGCGAGCGGGACGAACTGCTCTTCCGAGAAGTCGTCGTCCGGCATGTTGCGGCCGTAGAACTCGTCGAGGCCGGCCGACAGCACGGCGCCGCGTGCGAGTGCGTGCCTGAGGCCGTCGCCGGAGCTCCACGGGTTCGCGCGCAGGCGCAGCTTGCCGCCGGGATGAATGTGCTCGCGCACGAGCTCCCAGTCGCCCTGGAAGCCGCCGGTCGCGAGGATCGTCGGCTCTTCCGTCGTCTCACCGACGCGCACGTCGCCCGCCGCGCGGACGAGCGTCTCGGTCAGCCCGCGCGGATCGAAGCGCTTGCCGATCGTGCGCGGGTTACCGGTCTCGTGCTCGACAACCGGCGCCCCGAGCGACTCGAGCCACGCGATGCCGTCGTCGAGCCGCTCCCAGACGACGCGCTGCAGACGCTCGTCGCCGGTCGGGCACTCGGCGCGGAACGCGTCCCACTCGCGGAAGCGCCAGATCACGCAGCTCGACAGGAGCATCGAGCCGCCGGGGCGCGCGCCCTTCTCGTGGACGATCGGAGCGGCGCCGAGCGCGCGGGCGTGCGCGGCCGCGCTCAGGCCCGCCATTCCGGCGCCGGCGATCCTCAGGTCAGCGCGAATTCCGGCTTGTGCTCGACGTACTCGATGCGCACGCGCTCCGGGCCCCAGACGAAGACCGCGCGCGTGTTGGCCGCCTCGACGACGTTGTCGACGACACCCATCTCCTCGGCCTCGGCGATGTGCTCGTCCACGGAGTCGACGAGGACGGCGAGGTGGTTGAGGAGCGGCTTCTCGGGCGCGCCGGGATTGCCCGGGTGGAACTCGACATACGCGCCGCCGACCTCGACGCGCGGGTGACCGTCGGCCGACGGCGGCGCAGCATCGAAACCGAAGCGCTCGTACGCCTCTGCGGTTGCCCGCGGGTCGGCCGAGTAGAGGGCGACGTGGTCGAGGTCGTACTCCGAGTCGGTCGGCGCTTGGACGAGGCGGAGCGTCACGCCCTGGCCGAGGTCGAACGCCGCCTCGCCGTCGGGCAGCTCCGAGACGCGAAGCGCGACATGCTTGAACGCGCCCTGCTCGCGCGGGCCTTCGGCGTCGAAGAGGGTCAGCTTCCCGCGGCGCGCGTCGGCGCCGACGAGTGTGAAGTTGTCCTGCCGGTCGATGACGTGCAGAGGAAGTTCCCTCGTGACGAACTCCGCGATCGGCTCGCGGTCGGCCAGCCAGAAGGCGACGTGGTCAAGGGTCTTGGGCGTCATGCCCAAGACCCTAGCTACCACTTACTTCCTTGCGTCGACCGCGCGCTGCAGCTGCGCCTTGTTCATCCGAGAGCGCCCCGGGACGTTTCGGCGCTTGGCCTCGTTGTAGAGCTGCTCCTTCGTGCGGCCCTTCGGCCGTCGCGTGCCGGAGCGGAGACCGCCGCGCCGGCCGGATGACATGTCGCGCGTGGACGTCCGGGACGGCCGGCCTTTCGTCTCGCCGGCGCGGGCGCGCTCCCTGTTGACCGTGCGCGCCGCGATCTCCTTCGCGCGCTTGGTCGAGCGGCCCTGCTCCTTCTCGGAGTCTTTGATGTGCTCGTACTGCCGTTCGCGCTTTGCATTCCAAGCTGACTGAGGCATGTGTTGAACCCCCTACTGGACGACACCGGTCTTGTACCCGGTTTCGCGCGAGTTATTCGAGCGGTGGGTTCTGGACGTTGTGCTCGGTCGCGTACTTGTCGGTCAGCTCGTTCACGACGTCGAGCCCCTTGCCGTACGCGTAGTTGATCTCGACGAACGGCTGCCACTTATCAGGCAGCGCATCCTCGGGGAAGATCGCCTCGACCGGGCACTCCGGTTCGCATGCCCCGCAGTTCCGTGTCATCACTCCACCGGCGAGCGTGAACGTGTGCTTCCCAGGAACGACTGCGCAGAACGTCTCTTCCTGCTCTGCCTCGACCGGCTCGACGCTCATCACGCGCCAATACGTCTCACGCGTCGCAAGGTAGAGCCAGCGGAGCGGGCGGCTGCGAACACCGAAGTTCGTCTCGAGGTTCGACTCTTCGCCCGATCCGATCGTGATGTAGCCCGCGAACGGCGCAGCACGTTCGAGCCAGTCGAGCGCCTCGTGATGCGTCGACCGCAGCCGCCACGACCCAGCTTTCACCTGGTCGCCGTCCGAGGCGAGCCAGCCGTCGACGAAGCCGGCGATGTATTCGCTGTCGGCGGTTTCCGGAAGCGACCGCTTGAGGTTGACGGGACTCCGGACGACGCCCGTGCCGACGTACCCAGGATGCGCGTCGAGACACGGCGAGAAGTTGACCTGATCGAAGAAGTCCTTGTACTGCGAGACCTTGTCGCCGTAAAGCTGAACGTAGTGGAGATTCTGGCCCGAGCGGATCTCCTGCTTGTTCCAGCTCCCGTCGCCGAAGACGAGGCCGTGCAGGACGCCGAGGCGGTAGGACTCCGAGTCGCGCGTCGCGTCGACCCGCGTCGACGGCAGGAATTGGCCGGCAGTAAGGGAATCGGTGCGCTCGCCATCCGCGAGCACCCAGCCGTGCGTTGGCGTCGCAAGGATGTTCTTCCGAAACCTCGAGATGTTCCGCGTCGTCAGCCGCGTCCCGCCATAGCGGTCGCGCTCCTCGAACGCTGGGGCCAGCGTGATGTCGACCAGCGGCTTGCGCCTGAAGCGACGGACATACGCCGGCTTGAAGCCGTCGTCCGTGAGCACACGCACCGCCTTGTTCTCGACCTCGGCGAACGTCCGCAGGCCGTATGGCGTGATGAACTCCTCTGTCGGCGCGAAGCAGTCGATGCACTCCTCCGGGTCGATGACCAGGATCCGCTCCGCCTGATGGATGCAGTCGACCGGGCACACGTCGACGCACGAGAGGTCTTTGATGTCGATGCAGGGCTCGGCGATGATGTACGTCATCGGCGCGCACTCTAGCGTCGGGCGCGGAAAGGCTGGGGTCCTGACCCCACAGGGGGTCAGACCCCTGAAGTCAGCCCGCGATCAACTCCTCGACGATCTGGGGCGCGCGCTCCTGCAGCGCGTTCTTGACGAGCACCTGGTCGAAGCCGGCCTCGTGTGCGCGGCGCAGGCCGGCCGTGTCGGTGTGGCCGCCGAAGCCGACGATCGGCACCTCGGGGTACGAGTCGGCGACATCGTCCGGATCGACACGACTGATGTCCGCGATGACGAGGTCGGGCCAGTCGGCGCTGTCGGACGTCACGAAGTGGTGCCCCGGCAACAGGGCCTCGAGCTTGCCCCGGAAAAAGACATCGACCCCACAAAGCAGGATCGTCGGCACGGCGGGAGCGTATCGCGCTCGTGGGTCCTGTTGCTAGGGTCGCGCCCGTGGAGTTCGTGCCCGTCGCACGCGTGGAGGACGTCCCGCCCGGCACCATCACGACCGTCCGTGCGGGCGACGAGGAGATCGCGCTCGCGCACTGCGACGGCGGCTTCTACGCCGTCCAGCAGCACTGCATGCACCTCCAGGGCCCGCTCGGAGAGGGCCGCCTCGAGGGCTGCGTCCTCACGTGCCCGTGGCACGGCTGGCAGTACGACGTCCGCACCGGCCAGAACGAGTTCGACCTCGCGATCCAGCTCCTCACCTACGACGTCCAGGTGGACGAGGGAGAAATTCGAGTTCGGATAGACGATGCCTGAGTGGCTCCTGCCTTTGGCGACGGCCTCCCTCGCCGTGCTGATACTCAACGTCGCGTTGCTCGTGCAGCGGGCGCGCGCGGAGTCGCAGGACTGGGCGGCTCGGTTCCTCAGCGAGCTCGAAGGCTGGGATGGGCGACTGCCCGACCGTGACACATTCGCTTGACACAGAGGCGCTCGACGCTGCGTACCGCAACGGCCTCGAGTCACTCAGTGCCGGCGAGTACTTTGCCGCGCACGAGGAGCTCGAGCTCGCCTGGCGTGCTGCGCCCGAGCCGGAGCGCGACTTCTTCCAGGGCCTGGTCCACGTCGCGGTCGCCTGGTACCAGGCCGGCCGCGGGCGCCGAATCGGCACGGAGCGCCAGCTGGAGAAGGCGATCCGCCGGCTCGGACCGTACGCGCCCGCGCACCGCGGTCTCGACCTCGACGCGCTGCTCGCGCAGCTGCGCGCGGCGCTAGATGTCGCCCAGGCCGATGGCCTCGAGCACGCGGTGCGTATAGATCTGCACCCGGTAGAACTCGTCGAAGAACAGCAGTAGCCCGAGCGCGACGAGGATCACTCCGCCGGCGAGCGAGAACACGCGGTAGTGGTCGCGAAGCCAGCGGAAGAACGTCATCCCGCGCACGAAGAACACGGCGACAAGCAGGAACGCGACACCGAGCCCGGCCGAATACGCCAGCAACCAGGCCGACCCGCGCAGCACCGTGTCGGAGTTGCTCGCCGCCGCGAACGCGCCGCCGAGGAACGGCCCGACGCACGGAGCGGCGCAGATCGCGAACGCGCCGCCGAGCAGCACGCGCGACCCAGTCCGCCGCGCACCCTGCAGCAGCCCGCCCGCGACGAGCCTGTCCGTGCCCGGCAGCAGGCCCATGAACGCGAGGCCCGCAACGACCAGGATGAACCCGGCGAACGCCTGGCGCGTCTGATCGCTGAGGACGCTCCCGATCACATTCGCCGCCGCGCCGAGCAACACGAACACCGCGGCGAAGCCGGCGATGAAGGGGAGGCTCGCCAGGGCGACGCGGCGGCCGACCCCCGGGTCGCCGAGCCGCTGCGCCTCGACCGCGGAGACCGCGGACAGATATCCCGGCACCAGCGGCAGCACGCACGGGAACGCGATCGACGCGAACCCGAGCACGAACAGGACGCCGGCCTTCTCCATCTACGCCTCGTAGCGTCGCAGCTCTTCGTCGAGCCGGTGCTCGAGCGCCGGGTCGAGCGGCGCGACGGCGGGCGCCGGCTCGCGCGCGTGCGACCAGCGCCAGGCGCCGAAGCCCACGAGCGCCGCGGCCGCCGTGATCCCGGCGATCGGCAGCCACCACGCGAGCAGGCCGAAACCGTGATGCGGCGGCGCAGCGAGGATGTCCTGGCCATAGTTCGCGACGAGCCGCGCCTCGATCTCGCTCTTCGTGTCGCCGGCCGCGATGCGACGCGCGATCACCCGTTTGATCTGCTGCGCCGCCGGAGACTCCGACTGGTCGAGCGTCGTTCCGCAGACCGGGCACATCACCTCGCCCTCGAGCTCCGCCTGTGTCGGGTGCTGCTCGCTCGCGCGCGCGACAGGCACGACGAGCAACACCGCCGCGCAGACCAGGACGAGCAGTCTCATGACGACGCGATCTGCCGCAGATAGCGCGGCAGGTCCTCCTCGACGATCAGCTCGCCGACGACCTTCCCGCTCCGCGAGACGAAGAAGATGCGTGGGATCGGCAGCCCGCCCCACTTCGCGAGCACCTTGCCGCCCCCGTCGTGGACGCTCGGATACGTGATCCCGTGCTTGCGGAGCCAGCTGCGTGCGTCCGCCGCGAAGTCCTTCGTGTCGACGCCGATGAAGGCGACGCGGTTCCCGTACTGCTTGCGCGCGGCCTCGAGCCGTTGCGACTCGTGGATGCACGGCGTGCACCACGACGCCCAGAAGTCGAGCACGATCGGCTTCCTCCCCCGCAGCGACGCGAGGTCGATGCTGCCCCGCCCGTCGATGCGCGTGAGGTCGAACGTCGGCGCCGTCGGATGGTTCCCCTGGTCGAGTGCCTTCGACACCGTCGCCGTGCTGTCATGCGCGACGCGCCAGATCAGCAGCGCGAGCAGCGCGCAGACGACTGCGACTGCGAGCGCCTGCGCAGTCAGCCGAACCGCGCGTGCCATCAGGCCGCGACGATGAAGACCGTCGTGCCGATCTCGATGTGGTTGAACAGCCACTCCGCCTGCGGGATGTGCATGCGGATGCAGCCGTGCGAGACCGAATAGCCGATCGACGTGTCAGACGGCGTGCCGTGGATGCCGACTCCTGGCGCCGAGAGGCCCATCCAGCGCGTCCCGAGCGGATTGTTCGGGCCGGGCGGAATCGGCTGCTGCCCCTGCGCCCACGGCGAGCTCGGCGGGTACCACCACGGGTTCTTCCACTTGACGACGATCGTGAAGCGGCCGAGCGGCGTCGGGTAGCGGCTCTGCCCGGTCGCGACCGCGAACCAGCGCCATGACTTCATGCCGTTGTAGAGGAACAGCTTGTTCGAGCTGCGGCGAATGACGATCACCGGCCCGAAGTTGCGCCGCGTCACTTTCGGCTTCACGGTCTTGAGCGTCAGCCTGATCTGGCCACGCGTGATCGGGCTCAACGCGGCGTTGAGGTCGTGCACAGCCTTCCGCTGGTCCAGCTTCCGACCGGTGCGCTCCGGCGAAAGTGAGGGCCGCAGATTTCGCAGCGCGAGCTTCGCATCGAGCGGTGCACGGTCGAAGCGCTGCGCCAGCTTCGCGACGAAATCGGCGATCGTGCCGGTGACGACGCTGACACCCAGCGGCACCGCGGTGTTCGGCTGAGCCACGAGCGCCCGCTCGATCGCCTTGTCGGTGACCGGCGTCGCCCCGAGCACATCCGGGGTTACGGTCACCCGCGCGGTCCCGATCGCGAGCGTCAGCGGCGCGTTGAACTCGTACTCGAGCGTGTCCGTCGCACCCGCCGGTGTCATGCCTCCGACCGCGATCCCGCCGATCGTCACGCCCTCCGGGATCGTCGCCGGCGGCGCGTCGTCGGCAGCCGCAGGAGCGGACGCCACGAGGAGCCCGGCAAGGAAGAGGAGACAGAGCCGCTTCACGTTGTCAATCCAGAGAAGACCCGCGGATCGTTCGTGATGATACCGTCGGCGCCCCAGCGGACGAGCCGTTCGACGCGCGCCCGGTCGTCCACGGTCCAGACGTACACGGGCACCTCGAGCTCGTGCGCCCGCTCGATCGTCTCGCTCGAAGCCACGGAGTAGTGCAGCGTCAGCGCCGTCGCAC
Organism: Gaiellaceae bacterium; assembly: GCA_035456125.1. Taxonomy (GTDB): domain Bacteria; phylum Actinomycetota; class Thermoleophilia; order Gaiellales; family Gaiellaceae; genus 3-1-20CM-4-69-9. The sequence continues at coordinate 8,988 of DATIDT010000053.1, read as the reverse complement.
GAGCGCGACGGAGCAGCGCCGGAATCTGCCGCGGCAGCGAGGCGCCGAACGTCTTGAGGGCGCCGCGAACCAGCGGCGCGAGCGGGCCGCGCTTCGAGACGCCGAAGCGGTCGCGGGGGTACGTGAACGAGCGAGGCAGCGCCGGCTCCAGGTCGGCGACGCGCCGCAGCGCGTCGGCGTCGAAGCCGCTGACCCAGGAGCGCTCGAGCACCCCGTGCCGCCTCAGTGCAGCGACGACCTGGGGCTCGATGCCGCGGCGTTTGAGATCGACCTGCAGCCCGACGCTCGGCAGACGCTCACGGAAGAAGGCGAGCGCTTCGTCGAAGGTGACGAGGCCCGGATCGCGCAGGTGGTGCGGGTCGTGCGCGACGACGATCGTCCCATCGCTCCGCGCGAGCACGTCGAGCTCGAGCATGTCGCAGCCCAGCTCGACGGCGAGCTCGAACGCGTCTGGCGTGTTCTCGGGGGCGAGCGCGGACGCGCCGCGATGGCCGACGCGCGCGAAGCCGCCGGACGGCCGGCGCAGCTCGATCACACGCTGCGGACGACGACGACCGCACAGTCGTCGGCGAGCTCGCCTTCCGCGAACGCGCGGCAGTCGTCGAGCACTGCCTGCGCGAGCTCTTCGGGCGGCAGGGAGACGCGCGCCGTCAACAGGGCGTCGAGCCGCTCGTTCCCATACTGGACCCCGTCGCGGCGCGCCTCGATCACGCCGTCCGTGTAGAGCACGACTGCGTCGCCGCGGTCGAGGTGCTCGTGCACGTCCTCGTAGCGCTGGCCGCGCTCGACGCCGAGCACGAGCCCGCGCGCCTCGAGGGGCTTGATGCTTCCGTCGGCGCGGACGATCCGCGGCGCAGGGTGCCCGGCGCCGGCGACGGCGACAGCGCCGCTGCCGGGGTCGATTACGACGTACACCATCGTGATGAACTTGCCCGGCGCGATCTCGCCGACGACGACGTCGTTGGCCGACTGGAGGAAGTCGCTCGGCTCGGGGTGCTCGCGCGCGAGCGAGCGGAAGACGAACTTCGCCATTGCCATGTCGGCGGCCGCGTCGATCCCGTGTCCCGTGACGTCGCCGAGCGTGACCGCAAGCCGGCCGTCGGACAGCTCCATGAAGTCGTACACGTCGCCGCCGACCTCGACACGCGCCGACGATTCGTATGCGGCGCCGAACTCGAGCCCGGCCAGCTCCGGCACCGACTGCGGCAGCAGAGAGCGCTGCATCGTGTCGGTGAACTGCTTCTGCTGCTGATACAGGCGCGCGTTGTCGATCGCCAGCGCCGCCTGATTCGCGATGCGGACGGCCTCCTCGAGCGTCTCGTCGGTGACCGGCGCACCGGGACGCACCGAGATGATCTTCAGCGACGCGAGCACCTCCGACGCCGTCGCGATCGGAACGGCCGCGCCCGTCCAGCCGCGCTCGAGGAAAGGCGCGAGCTCCGGGAACTCCTCGGCTGTGAGGTGGTACGGGTCGGCCAGCCGGAAGAGGCGCTGGATCGAGTGCGCGCCGAACGGCTTCGGCCGGAACAGGAGCGGGCGCACCGCCGCTTCCAGCTGCGGGTCGGCCACCTTCAGCGCCCGCGGCAGGACCCACTCGCGCGGCTCGTCAGGGATGCGGATCATGGCCGCGTCGACGTCGAGCACGTCGACGATCGTGCTCGTCAAGGCCTCGAGCGTTGCGTCGAGCGAAAGGCTCTGGGCGAAGGAGCGCGAGATCTCGTAGAGCGCGCGAACCTGCTTCGACGCTGCCCGCTCGGCCTCGAGCGCACGCTCGCGCTCGTTGCTCAGCCTCGTCGCACGCTCGTGCAGCTGTGCGTTCTGCACCGCGACGGCGAGCTGCGCCGCGAGCGCGGTCAGGAGCGCCGCCTCGTTGCCGGACAGCGACGAGCCTCTCGACGGATAGACCGCGAGCAGTCCCGTCACGTCGTCGTGGGCCAGGAGCGGCACCGCGACGGCCGCCTCGATGCCGGCTTCGGCCGACGCATCCGCGACCGCTGCGAGGCGCGGGTCGGCAGCGACGTTCCCGACGACGAGCAGCCCGCGCGAACGGTACGGCCCGAGCGAGAGCTCGAGCAGGCGCTCCGCGAGCCTTGCGTGCGGCCCGGCCAGCCCAACGTCGGCGGCGGCATACAGGCGCCCGTTCTCGAGCAGGTAGACCGCGAGCCGATCCGCGCCGAGGAGCTCCGCGACGTGCGCGACGGCGGTCTCGAGCGTGTGCGCGAGCGAGAGCTGCGAGATCGCCTGGCCGACGACCGCGAGCAGCGCGCGCGTGCGCTCGAGCTCGAGCGCGACCGTGCGCGACCGGATGCTCGCCCGCAGGGCGTGCGCGGCGCGTACGCCGAACGTCGCGAGCCTCGCAAGCTCGTCGCCCGTCGGCTCGTGCCCCGGCGCGAAGAGCAGCTGCAGCGTCCCGATCGGCGGCTGGCCCAACTGCAGCGCCGCCGACGTCATCCCGTCGACCTCCTCGACCGCCACCGACGCGCGGCCCGCGAGCGCCCGCTCGGCCGCGGCTCGGGCGCCCGGCGCCCCGGTCTCGTCGCCCACGGCTGCAACGAGCGCGAGCTCGGGACCGTCGGCGGCCCTCCACAGCAGCCCCGCACTCGCGCCCGTCCCCTCCGCGGCGAAGCGCGCAAGCTCGGCGGCGGTCCGGGAGTCGTCGGCCCCGGCTGCAAGAGCGTCCCCGACAAGCGTTAGCCGGCTCTCGACACGGCTCGCGTCCCCCATCGCCGCGTCCGGGCGGAACGCTCGGATCGCGAGCGACGCCTGTCCGGCTGCGAGCCGTGCGAGCCGAGCCTCGTCGTCGTCGAACGGCTCTCCGGCCCGGAAAAGCTCGAGCGATCCGCAGACGCGCCCGTCGACCTGCACCGGCAGGAGCAGCACAGCCGACGCCCGAACGCGCTGGGCCGTCCGTTGCACCACAGCCGGCATCCGCACGAGCTCCGACTCGTCATGCCGGGGGAGGTCGTCGAGCGAAAAGCCGGAGCGTGCGAGCTCGGCGGCCAGCGCCTGCGAGCCGGTCGCGACGCCGAGGGCCGCGGCATGCCCTTCGACATCCGCGCGGACAATGGCGACATCGGCGTGGGCCGCGGCGGCGGCGCCGTCCGCGACGATCTGCAGCGCCCCCGCGAGGGTCTCGGCGTTCGCGAGAGCGAGCCCTGCGGCGGCGAGGGCGTCGAGCTCCCGCTGACTGTGAGTGAGCGCCATCGACCGACCCGACCGAAGTATGTCCGAACGGCCACTAGACTCCCGCCCATGGCTCAGCCCGCGCGGCGCGTCGCTCCACCTGAAGAGCCACCGGTCGATCCACAAGCGATCGATCGCGCCTACCAGTATCACCGCGCGCGCCGAAATGCGCGGCTACGGCGCAAGCGAGAGACGTCGCGCGCTCGATGGCGGTTCACGCTCGCGCTCGTGGTGCTGCTCGCACTCGCGATCGCCCTCATCTGGACGATCTACAACGAGGTGCAACACGTCTTCGGTCTCTGACCGAAGACGTGTTCGGTATACGCGTTCCTACAGCGGTTGCTGCGCCCGTTTGAACGGGCTCCAGGCAAATTGCTCCCACGACGTGCCGCCGCACATCGGGCAGCGCGGCAGCTTGCGCACGATCGTCACGCCGTAGCCGCACTCCGCACAGTGGAACTCGCCCTTCACCGGTTGACCCGCCGGCCAGAACTCGACGTAGTCGTCGCCGGCCATCCTGGTCGTGTCCGTCCCCTCCGTCATCCCCAGACCCCCTAGAGTACTTATCCGGCTCGACCTTCAGCGGGAATCTTTCCTTGCAAACCCCCGAAGATAACCCCGACCCCTACCTGCAGCCCGCTCCGGAGGAGGACGACTGGCTCGTGGCGCCCGAGCCGCGCCCCGGGCGCTCGCTCGAGCAGGTCTGGGGCTGGGGGCGCGAGCTCACCTGGGTGGCCGGCCTCGTCCTCGCCGTCTCGGCCTTCACCGACTGGTACGTCGGCCACGGCGAAGGGCCGACGACGGCCATCATCGCCTGGCACACGGGCGTGTTAGGGAAGCTCGTCTTCTTCATCGGGCTGACCGTGATCGCGCTGGTCGTCCTGCGCGAGTCGGGGATCGAGCTGCCGGCGACGGTTCCCGAGAGCCTCGTCGTCATCGGGCTCGGGGCCCTCTCGACGATCTTCGTGCTCATCCGCCTGATCGCCGTGCCTGACAGCCTCTTCGGCTGGGACGGGCGCGGGATCGGCATCTTCATCAGCCTGTTCGCCTCCCTCGCGGTCATCGCTGCCGGCCTCTTACGGGCCGGAGAAGAGCTGTAGCTCTTCGCCGCACTAACTTCCGGCCTCGGCACGTGCGATCGACCCGCGTCTACGACGCTGCAAGAGCCACCAAAGGCCCGAAGCGACGAGGGCGCCGAGTGCCGCACCGGCGATGACGTCGAGGGGGTAGTGGGCGCCGACGTAGACGCGTGAGTACGCGACCGCGGCTGCCAGGACCAGGAACACCGGCGCCGCTTTCGGGAACGCAAGCGACAGGATCGTTGCCGCCGCGAAGCTCGTGGCAGCGTGCCCCGACGGAAACGACGCGTCGTGGGGCCGAGGCACGAGCACCTTCGGCTCGGCGTAGCGGGTGAAGGGCCGCGGCCGGTCGACGATTGCCTTCAGCGCCGCGACGACGAAGTCGGCTAGCGCAACGGCGATGACCGTCAGCAGCAGCACGCCCCAGCGGCGATAGGCGGCCGACAGGACGAGCGCAAGCACGATCCAAAGGAGCCCGAAGCGCCCTGCATACGACAGGCCTTCGAAGACGGGGTTGAGCCAACCCGCGCGATGGTGGACAACCCAACGCTCGAGGTGACGGTCGTCGGAGATCAGGCGGGGATGATCTGCTTGGTCTGCTCGATCAGCGCGCGCAGGTCGAACGGCTTCCCGACGAAGCCTTGGGCGCCGCGCTCGGCCGCCTCGCGTTCCGCGTCGAGCTGGCCGCTGAACATCACGACGGGGATCGAGCCGACGCCGTGGCGTTCCTGCACGCGGCGCAACATCTCCCAGCCGTCGACCTGGGGCATCATCACATCGAGCAAGATCACGTCGGGGGCCTCGTCCTCCAGCGCTGCGAGCCCGTCCTCGGCATTCGCGGCCTCACGCACCGCGTAGCCCTCCATCTCGAGGTTGATCCGCACCACTTCGCGCACCTGGGGGTCGTCGTCGACGAGGAGCACGAGCGGGCCGCGCGCCGGCTTGCCGGGGCCGGAGCGGTCGAGGAAGGCCTCGAGGTCGGCGCGCTTGTAGCGGCGGTGGCCACCGGGCGTGTAGAAGGCGGGGACGCGGCCGAGGTCGGACCACTTCCGGATCGTGCTCTGCGCGACGCCCAGGAACTTCGCGGCCTGTCCGAGAGTAAGCCAGTCGCTCTCGCCGCCGGCGGGCCGCCGTGAGTCAGACGCCATACCGCGAATCTACCCAAACATGCCGCTTCTTTACACCTGGCCGGTCAGGGAGTCACGGTTGACGCCGGATTGCCGCCGGTCGGCACGCGCAGCGTCTGCTGGAGGGTGACCGTCGAGCCCGGCTTCGGGTTGTCGTGCAGGGCCTCGCCGAGCGCGATGCCGAGCACGAACAGCAGGAGCGCGAAACCCACGCGCATGCCCCAGCGCATCAACTCCTTGCGGCGGCGGCGACGGCGGCGTTCCTCACGCTCGACCGGCGTGAGCGCCGTCACGGCACGTAGTCGACCGCGCCGCGCTGGTACAGGTAGAACGCAGCGTCCTGCACGGTCGAAAGCGTTCGCGGCCAGCCGGGCGTCGGCGCGCGCTCGGACACCGTGTCACGCACCCACTCGTCCGCCTCCGCGTACCGCGCCGCGAGATCCTCCAGCGTGAACGTCTGGCCGACGCGTTTCCGGAGCTCGTCGGTGACGACTTCGAGCTGCAGGCTCAGCCGGTCCGCGGCGACAGAGTCGCGCGACAAGTTCTGGAAGCGGCGGTAGCCGTCTTCCCATTCAGTACGCACGACGTCCAGTACGAGAGCCATTCGCGCGGCAGTATCCCTCACGCCGTACAGCAAACCTCCGGCCACAGCGGCTCGAGCTCCGCGACGACGCGTTCGCCCAACTCGTAACCAGGCCGTGCGAGCGCGAACGCGACGTGCGCGTGCAGGCACTTGAGGCTCCCGGCACCGGCATGCGCACCGCCGATCCCGAGGTCGAGCTCCGGCCGCAACCGCCGCTGCTCGTCGTTCGCTCGGTCGAGGCTCGCGTGGAGCTCCTCATCATCGGACGCGGCGCGCGTCCAGCGCTCGACGCCGCCCGCAGCCTCCACGCGGGAGACTTGCGCAACGAGATGCGGACAGGTGAGCCAGTACATCGTCGGGAACGGCTCCCCGCGGCCGTCGTACGGCGCCTGCTCCGTGACGGCCGGACGGCCGAACGGGCAGCGCACGACCACGCGCCGGAACGCGCGCGGCGGCCGTCCTAGCTGGCGTTCGACGAGAGCGCGGTCACCGTCCACCGCCCTCGATCCTAGAGTGCGCTTTCTCCCAGGCCTTGATGCCCTTGACGATGAAGAGGTGCTCACCGGGGCGGATATAGCCGAGCTGCCGCGCCTGCTTCGCGACGCTGTCGAGGCTTTCGGAAGCGCGCACGCGCTGCTGCAGGTCGTGCTTCAGCGCTGCGAGCTGCCCCACCTCGCTGCTACGTGAGTGCAGCTCGCTGCGCGTCTCGAACCAGCTGCGCAGCGGGTGGTAGTACGCGTAACCGATCATCACGATCAGGAGCACCGCCAGCCAGCGGCGCACGAGCGTCGTCGTGGGTGGACGTCGTCGTACCCGGGCCGCAGGCATGGCGCGCAATTCAACGGCTGCGGTCAGACCCCTGCGATTCGACCAGGCGGTCTCCGGGAATCAAGGGGAGGACAAACGACCATGCAAAGCCGGGGGTACCGAATTGGCCAGCGCGAAAGAGCTACCCAAGAGGATCCCCCACAGTCTCCTCGAGGAAATCCGCGAGGTTCAGTATCCCGAGCACCACGATGCTCGACAGAGTCGAGCCGGCACTCGCCGATCCGGACGATCTGAGCGACTACGTCGAGGTTCTCGTCGAGAAGGTCGAGTCGTCGCAATTCCGTCGATCTCGCTCCTCAACCGCCTGGAGGGTCTCCTTACCCGGCTCGAGGAGCTCGAGCAGCAGCAGCGGCGACAGCAGCAGGCCGAGGAGTCACGGGAGCGCGAGCTGCAGGCGGCCTAGGCACCGTCCACGCAATGCAACGGCTGGGGTCAGGCTCCTTCGGGGCCAGACCCCGTCAAGGCCGGAGCGGAAGCGCAGCTTCCGCGCAGGCGAACTGATGCGAGGCGCGCACGCGCAGCATGCGCGGGCCGCACGGAAGCAAACAACCGCCCAGCGCCACTAGAGCGCGCGGGCTCGGCCCCGCGCGCGTTCACCGCGAAGCGGCGAACACTTCCAACGAGCGAAAGCGAAGCTTTCGCTCGTTTACCTAGGCGACGTCGACCTTGATGACGTTCGTCGAGCCGGGGATGTTCACGGCCGTGCCGGCAGTGATGACGACGGTTTCCCCCGGTCCGACGAGCCCGGCGTGCTTCGCCGCGTCGATCGACCGCGTCCAGAGATCCTCGACGTTCTGCGTCTCGGGGATCCAGATCGGCGTCACGCCCCACTCGATCGCCATCTGCTGCACCGACCACTGCTGGTGCGTGAGCGCGACGACCGGGCGGCGCGGGCGCAGGCGCGCGACGGCGGACGCGGTGCGACCGGTGAAGGTCGGCACGAGCAGCGCCGCCGCGCCGAGCGCCTCGGCCAGGTCGCAGGCGGCGTTCGACATCGCGTTGCCGATCGTCGGGGCCTCCTCGGCCTCCGGAATCTGGTGCCGGTAGCCGAGGCTCGGCTCAACCGCGCGCGCGATCCGGTCCATCGTCTGAACGGCCTCGACCGGGTACTCGCCCATCGCCGTCTCGCCGGAGAGCATGACCGCGGACGTGCCGTCGAGGATCGCGTTTGCGACGTCGCTCGCCTCGGCGCGCGTCGGCTCCGGGTGGTGGATCATCGATTCGAGCATCTGTGTCGCGGTGATGACGGGCTTCCCGCGATCGAGCGCCCTCTGGATGATCCGCTTCTGCACGAGCGGGACGAGCGCGGGCCCGATCTCGACGCCGAGGTCGCCGCGCGCGACCATGACGGCATCCGCCTCGGCGAGCACGTCGTCGAGCGCGTCCACCGCCTCGGCCTTCTCGATCTTCGCAATCACGTGCGCCGTCGAGCCCTCCTGCTCGAGCAGCGCCCTGAGGTCGCGCACGTCGGCGGCGGAGCGCACGAACGAGAGCGCCATGAAGTCGCATCCGAGCCCGAGCGCGAACTCGAGGTCCTCGAGGTCCTTGCGTGTCAGCGAGGGGATCGGAATCGGAACGCCGGGGAGATTCACGCCCTTGTGCGACGTGACGGCGCCGCCGACGACGACGCCGCACAGGGCGCGGCCGGATCCGACCTCCTCCACCTGGAGCCGCACGTGCCCGTCGTCGATCAGGACCTCGTGCCCGGGACGCAGCACCTCGCCGATCGCGGCCGGGGCGATCGGGAGCTCGCCGTCCTTGCCGTTCGTCCCGACGACGACGGTAACACGCTCGCCCGGTGTCAGCTGCATCGGCCCCGAGAGGTCGCCGACGCGGATCTTCGGCCCCTGCAGGTCGCCGATCAGCGCGATCGGACGGCCGGCTCGCTCCTGCGCCTCGCGCACGAGCGTCGCGCGCGCGCGGTGGTCGTCATGGGTCCCGTGCGAAAGGTTGAGCCGCGCGGCGTCCATGCCGGCCGCAATGAGCGAGTCGAGCTGCTCGGGCCTCGAAGACGCCGGCCCGATCGTGGCGACGATCTTCGTGCGCCTCGGACTCATGGAGGCCATGAAGGGAATGTAGCTAGCGCTCAGGCGGTTCTTCGAAAGGCCGTCCAGCCCGGATAGGCCGCGTCGCCGCCGAGCTCCTCCTCGATCCGCAGGAGCTGGTTGTACTTCGCGACGCGGTCGGT
>DATIDT010000052.1:0-22064 GCA_035456125.1 Gaiellaceae bacterium | reverse complement strand
CGGGGTCAGACCCCGTCAAGGCCGGAGCGGAAGCGCAGCTTCCGCGCAGGCGAACTGATGCGGCGCGCGCACGCGCAGCATGCGCGCGGCGGACGGTGGGGAACGGTTGCCTAGCAGCGAGGAGCGAGCGGGCTTTGCTCGCGCGCGTTCAGCGCGAAGCGCCGTACCCACCTCGGACGAAAAGCGCAGCTTTTCGGCCATTCATACGCAATTCATTCCAAACAGCCCCTCGTCGTCATGCGGGCGGTTCCGATGGTGACCGTGTCAACGGAGAAGAAAGGACTGACACGCACCATGTTCAAGCACCTCCCACTGACGAAGATCCTCCTCAGTCTTGCGGCGATTGCGGTTGTCGCAGTGGCAACAGTGGGAGGGACCTTCGCCAACTTCAGCGCGACCCCGACGACGATCTCGTCCAACGCGTTCGCCTCGGGCTCGCTCACGATGACCCGCTCCGGCTCCGGCGCCATCTTCAGCTCTGTGGCGATGAAGATCGGTGATACCGCGACCGGCTCGGTCACGATCACGAACACCGGCACGCTCGCCGGCGCCTACACGCTCACGGGATCGAGCTCGGGGAGCTCGGCGCTCGCGAACCAGCTGCACCTCACGCTGTACAAGGACACCGACGGCACCGGGGCGATCTACGACGGCTCGCTCGGCGGCTTCTCGTCGGTCAGTCTCGGGACGTTTGCCGCGAGCGGCGACTCCCACACCTTCTACTTCCACGTGAGCCTGCCCTCGACGGGCTCGGATGCCGGTGACAACGCGCTCCAGGGCCTGTCGGCGGACGAGAGCTTCACCTGGTCGGCGGTTCAGGCCTAAAACGAACGATGCGGCGCTCGTTCCGGACGATCGCACGCGTGACGACCGCCCTGGTGGCAGGGGCGGTCGTCGCGTTCGTCGTTGGTTATGCCGCCCTCCTCGCGGCAGGCTTCAAGCCGGTCGTCGTCTACTCCGGCTCGATGAGGCCGACACTCGGCGTCGGCTCGCTCGCAGTCGACCGCGTGATCCCGGCGGGCAAGGTCCGCGTCGGCGACGTCATCACCTTCAACGACCCGTACACGAAGGGGCGGCTCGTCACGCACCGCGTGGCGCAGATCGTCCCGACGCCGCACGGCCTCGCCTATCGCACGAAGGGCGACGCGAACCCGACCAGGGATCCGTGGGCGATCCGATTGAACGACAAGGTCGGACACGTCGCGTTCGACGTGCCGCTGGCCGGCTACGTGCTCTGGTACGCGCACACGCGCGAGATTCGTGCGCTGCTGCTGTTCGTCGCCGCCGCCTTCGTCCTCACGGGCGTGTTGCGGCGGATCTGGCGGAACGAGCCCGCGCGTACCGCGGAGGCTTGACGTGAAGCGGCTCGTTGCAGTTGCCTGTCTCGGCGTTGCGCTGGCGGGGCTCTGCGCACATCTCAGTGCCGCCGCATTCACCGGCTCGACGGCGATCCCGTCGAACTCGGTCACAGTCGACCAACTCTCGAACTACTTCTCGGTCACGCCGCTCAACACGACGGTTGCGGGCGGCGGAGTCGACAACCTCGCGCTCGACTTCGGCACCGTCGCATCCGCGCGCACGTTCACATCCGTCTTCCGGGTCACGAACGTCAGCGGCGCGTCGCGAACGGCCGTCCTCAACCTCTCGAACGTCCCGCAGATCTCGTCGCTCGCGTTCGCGAGCGGCGGCACATCGGCCACACTCGCGGCCGGCGCCTCGACTACGGTCAACGTCACGACGTCGTCGACGGTCGCCGGCCGCGGCTCGGGCACGCTGCGCCTCGGCCTGTCGGGCCTCAGCTGGATGTATCGCGACTACACGGTGAAGATCGACGAGGCGCCGCAGGCCCCGACCGCTCCCGCCGTTGCCCAGAAGCCCGCGGGCCGGCTCGACCTCTCGTGGGCTGCGTCGACGACCGTCACGAACCTCGCCGGGTACAACGTCTATCGCTCGAGCGGCGGCGCGTACACGAAGCTGAACTCGTCGCCGTTGACCGGCACGTCGTACAGCGACACCGCGACGGTCGACGGCACGGCGTACACGTACAAGATCAACGCCGTCACGACCGGCTCGCCGCTGCTGACGAGCCTCGACAGCACGACGGTGAGCGCGACGGCGGACGCGACCGCGCCCCTGGTCACGAGCGTGGCCGTGTCCAACGGCGGCGGCACCGGGAACGCGTACGTCAACGCGGCGAATGCGTCGAGCCTCTCGGTGTCCGTCACCCTGCCCGCCGGCTCGCTGACCACCGACACCGTGACGCTGACGATCGCGAAGGGCGGCAGCAGTATCGTCACGACTCATGCCGGAACGAACGGTGCCGGCACGTTCACGGTCAGCGGCATCAACGTCGCCGGGCTCGGCGACGGGGCCCTGACGATCAGCGCGAGCTCGACGGATGCCGCCGGCAACGTCGGCGCCGCGACGAGCATCAGCGTCACGAAGGACACGGTCGCGCCGGGCGCGCCGACGGCGAGCTACACCGACAACAACAACAACACTGCCGACGTCGTCTTCGGCAGCGCCGAGGCGAACGCGGCGATCTCGATCTCGAAGACGTCTACGCCGACCGCCTCGTATTCGACGACTGCGAGCGGCGCCGGGTCGTACTCCGTCAGCGTCTACCCGACGAACGGGAAGGTGACGAACCCCGTGTCCGTCACGTACGTCGTCACGGCAACCGACGCCGCCGGGAACACGAGCAGCGGAACGACGCTGACGCTGAACGACACGAAGTAGCGGCGACGACGAAGTGCGCCTCCGCCGACGCGGACGCGGACGCAGCCGGCGCCTAGGGGTTGTAGCGGTACCCGAACCCGCGGACGGTCTCGATCGGGACGGCGTCCGGGCTGCGGGGATCGAGCTTGCGTCGTAGGTACCCCACGTACAGCTTCACCTGGTCGCCGGAGACACCGTACGCGTCGCCCCAGACGAGCTCGAGCAGCTGCTCGCGCGAGAGCACGTGGCGCGGATGCCGGACGAAGACCGACAGAAGCTTGAACTCGAGCGGCGTCAGTGAGACGTCGCGGCCGTCGTACTGCACGGCCCGCTGGGCGAAGTCGATGCTCACGCGGTCGTCGGCGTAGCTGTCCTGCCGGTCGTCGCCGCTCGCGCGGGCGCGCCGCAGCAGCGCCTGAACGCGCGCGACGAGCTCCTGGCGGCCGAACGGCTTGACCATGTAGTCGTCGGCGCCCGCCTGTAACCCGCGCACACGCTCGAGCTCGGCGCCGCGTGCCGTCAGCATGATCACCGGCACGTCGGAGAGATCGCGGATGCGCTCGAGCGTCTCCCACCCGTCGAGCTCCGGCATCGAGACATCGAGGACGATGAGGTCGGCCGGCGACTGATGGAACGCACGCAGGCCGGAGCGGCCGTCACGTGCCTGCTCGACCTGCAGACCGGCGCGCTGCAGCAGCTCGGCGACGAGGCCGCGGATGTCGTCGTCGTCGTCGATCACGAGGACGCGGGGCTCGTTCATACCGCTTTCATACCGGCCCGCTGCCGCGTTTGCTACCCCCGCTGCCGAAGGTAGCGCCATGGCACGGATCCTGATTCACGAACCTCACCCCGACGTCAGGGTCCTCCTTGCGGCGGTCGTCAGGAGGGCCGGGCACGACCCGGTCGGCCAAGGCGAGCTGGCGGTCGACGACACGCCCGAGCTGATGATTCTCGAGCCGGCCTCTGCGGACGGCCTGGCAGCGGCGGCCAGGCTACGACGCCGGCTCGAGAATCTCCCCATCATCTGCACCAGCATCGAGCCGCCGACCCGCGCGACGAAAGCGCTCGCACCGGTGGCCCATCTCGTCAAGCCGTTCCGGCTCGGCGAGCTCGAGGCGGCGATCGCCTCGGCATTGGCCGCTTGACGCCTAATTCTCGGCTTCTTTGGCCGGGAAGAGGACGGTGGGTATCTCTTCCTCGGCGGGATCCTTCTCGCGTACCACGACGTCGACGACCGTGACGAGGACGGCGACGAGCGGCACCGCGAGAATCACCGCGAAGCCTCCGAACAGAATCCCGACGGCCGTCACGGAGAAGAGCACGAGCAGCGGCGACATCCCGACGGAGCCGCCCAAGACGCGCGGGACGATCAGGTAGTCCTCGAGCAGGCGCACGACCAGCACACAGATGCCCGCGGCGAGCCCGACGTGCCAGGACACGGTGAGGCCGACGCCGATCGCGAGCACGCCGGCGGCGATCGGCCCGATCACGGGGACGATTTCGACGATGCCGGCGAAGGCGCCGATCAGGATGAAGTAGGGCAAGCCGATCGCCCAGAAGGCAGCCGAGAGGATCGTGCCGACGAGGAGGACGAGCACAGCTTCGCCGCGGACGAAGGCGCCGAGCTTGAGGTCGATCAGGTCCCAGGTGTCGCGCAGCCGCTTCCGCTTCGGTCGAGGTAAGAGCGAGGAGACGAAGTCGACGGTTCGGTCGCGCTCGAAGATCCAGTACGCAGCGGTCGCGAAGACGAAGAAGATGCCGACGAGCACCTCGAACGCCTTGAGCGTGAACTCGAAGACCGGGTGCACCAGTGACCCCGCGCGGGGCAGCTCGCGCAGCCGTTTGTCGACGGCTGTGAGGATCTGGTGCTTGATCCCTTTGGAGTGGGTGGCCTCGCGGTGGATCTCCGCCTTCGTCGTGCCGCCGAGAGCGTTCTGCACCTGGTCGATCGCCCGCGGGACGACGATCCAGAGGAGGAGCGCGATCAGTCCGGCGAAGACGATGTAGTGCAGCGCAAGCCCGGCGCCGCGTGGGACACCGCGCCGGTGCAGCGCGTCGATGCCGCCGCGCATCGCTGCCGCGATGATCATCCCGAGGAAGACGAGCGCGATCACGAGCTTGAGCTTCCAGAGGGCCAGCGAGGCGGCGACCAGTGCGATGACGACCAGCGTCGCGAGCGCCGTGCGCTGCGCAGTTTGCTTCATGACCAGGGATTTTTCGCCGGTCGGCGAAAGCCCCAAACGCATGGTGACCTCCAGCTGGGAACGCGTCTGCCTCGACGAGCGCCGGCACGCGATCGTGCTTGCGCTGCCGTTCGCGCGCGCTCTCGCCCTCGCTGCGGTCGGAATCGGCCTGATGGTGATCGGCTGGCCGGCGTCGATCGTCGGTGTCGCACTGCAAGCCCTTGCTGCGGGGATCGCGCTGCGAGCAGTATGGACGTGGGAGCAGACGCGTGTCGTTCTCACGACGGACAAGCTCTTCGTCGTCCACGGCACGCTGCGCAAGCGTGCGGCGGCGGTGCGCCTCGCGCGCATCGGCGCGGTCGAGATCGAGCAGGGGCTGGCGGGCCGGCTGCTCGGCTACGGCACGATCGTCGCCGGCGACCTCGAGATCGAGTACGTCCCGAAGCCTCGGGACGTGTACGGGCTCGTCGAGCGGCTTACTGGATAGGAGCTGCGCGCAGGTACGCGAGAACGGCGAGCACGCGGCGATGCCCGTCCTCCGACGGGGCGAGGTCGAGCTTGCCGAGGATCGAGCTCACGTGGGTCTCGACCGTGCGTTCGGTCAGCCACAGCTCGCGTGCGACGCTCGCATTCGATCGCCCTTCGGCCATCAACGCCAGGACCTCGCGCTCGCGGGGTGTGAGCGCGGCCAGCGGGTCGTCGGCGCGCCCCGGAGCGATCAGGTGCTTGACCACCTCTGGATCGAGTGCCGTGCCGCCGTCGCACACGCGCTGCGCGGCGTCCAGGAACGAGTCGACGTCGAGGACGCGGTCTTTGAGCAAATAGCCGAAACCGCCGCCGGAGCCGACGAGATCGACCGCGTGCCGCGCCTCCACGTGCTGCGACAGGACGAGCACCGCCGTCTGCGGGTGAGTACGGCGGATCTCGGCGGCGGCCTTCATGCCCTCGTCTTCGTAGGTGGGCGGCATCCGCACGTCCACCACGGCGAGGTCCGGTTCGTGCTCGGCGACGACGGCGAGCAGCGAGTCGGCATCCCCGACTCGGGCGACGACCGAATGGCCGGCGTCTTCGAGCAGGCCCGCGAGACCTTCGCGTAGAAGCGCCGTGTCCTCTGCGATCACGATTCGCACGGAAGCGCCACCTCGATGCGCGTACCGCTGCCCGCAGGGCTGGTGATCTCGAGGACGCCGCCGTGCGCCGCGACCCGGTCACGCAAGCCGGCCAGACCGGAGCCGCGACGAACGACAGCTCCGCCGACGCCGTCGTCCGAGACGCTGACGAGCAACGTGCCGTTCTCGCGCACCGCGCGCAGTGCGACCTTCGACGCCCCGGCATGCTTGACCGCGTTCGTGAGGGCTTCGCATGCCACGAAGTACGCGGCAGCCTCCACCGTCGGCGCGACGCGGTCGACCGGAGCGTCGACGTCAACCGGCAGCGGTGCTCCCTGCGCGAGATCGCGAAGGGCGGCGGCGAGCCCGTCGTCGAGGCGCGGCGGCCGAACTCCCGCTGCGATCGTCCGCAGGTCAGTCACCGCAGCGGCGATCTCGTCGACCGCAGAGTCGAACGCCGGCGCGAGCATCCCGGCCTCGCGCGGCAGCGAACGCTGCAGGCGGCGCAGCACGATCCCGAGCGTGACGAGCCGCTGCTGGGCGCCGTCATGCAGGTCGCGCTCGAGCCGACGCCGCTCCTCATAACCGGCCTCGACGATGCGACGGCGTGAGGCCTCGACTTCGGCCAATTGCCGGCGTACCTCCACACGAAGACGCGCGATCTCGATCGACAGCCCCGCCGCTGCGAGGACGCTGTCGAGAAGCGAGCGCCGGTCGAGCAGCGCCGGGTCGTGCAGCAGCATCGCCGTGCGGGTGGCGTCGCGTACGACCGGCGTCTGCGCGCGGTCATCGTGGGGAAGCGCTGCTTCCACGCCGCTGACGGTTGCGTAGACCTCGCTCGCCGGCAGCCAGAAGAGGAGCTCCGTCGTCGGGTCGCGGAGCGCCTGAACGAGCACCTGCCCGATCTGCTCCGGTGCGCGCCGGTCCTCGCGCACGTCGTCCTCGAAAGTGCGCACCTGCTGCACCGCTTCGAAACGCGCGCGGTCGAACCGACGGTCGACACGCGCCTGGACGCGTGCTCGCAACGGCCGGAAGGCGACGGCGACCGTCAGCGTCGCGGCGGCCGTGACCCAGGCCGAGCCGCGTCCGAGCGCGACGCCGAGGCCGAGCGTGATCCCGATGTACGTCCCTGCAAGCAGGAGCGTCACGATCGTGTAGACGACCGTGCGGTTGATCAGCGTCTCGATTGCGTACAGGCGGTATTTCGTCACCGCAATTCCGATCGCGATCGCCGCCGCTGCCCAGCCGAGCAAGAGTGCCGGCGCAACGGCGTAGTCGAGGAAGCGTGCGATCACGAATCCGGAGAGACCGCAGGCGACCAGCGTGATCGGGAAGAGCGCTGCCGCCCAGGCGAGCCAGAGCATCTGCAGGCGCTCGACTCCCGTGGAACGCCGGACGCGCAGGATCACGGCGAGCGCTCCGGCGAAGAGGCTTCCGAGCATCCCGAACCACAGCGGGACCCAGATCCAGGCGAGATGGTTGTGGATGAGCCACTCCCCGACCGCGTTGTGCGCGATCGGGTTCTTGACAGCGTCGTCCGTGTACGCCGTAGGCGACGGATCGGAGAGCGCCACCGCGACGAACCCGACGAAGCTCACGACGGCAACCGCCGCGACCCATCGCCACCGCCGCGACAGCAGCCGCCCGTCGGGGAAGAGATAGGCGAGTGCGATCGGCCCGGCGTAGAGAACCGGCCAGGTCGCGTCGTCAATGTGAGTCGCCCACTCGCGGCCGAGGAACAGCCCCTGCGAAAGAGCGGCAAAGACGAGTGCGCTGACGAGCAGGATCCACGCGATCGCGTTTCGCGGACGCCGAAGCGCGATCAGGAAGCCGACGATCGCCGGCGACAGCGCGGCGATCGCGATGAACGGATACATCGCCGCGGGCCAGTCATGTGGCCGGGGAATCAGATTCGCGGCTTCGAACGGGTACAGAGCGACCAGCGCCACCGTCGCAAGAGCCATCAGAGAAGCGGCGATCCGCAGCGCGCGCATGGCGACATCTTTCGACGTTTTGTCCCGCTTGGCAATCCGTGCCAGCACGGGGACTCGTTCCCGTGCTGACGACGAGGCGGGTCCAGCGGTGGCGCCGATGTGCGGCGGCGGGGGCCGCCGTAGCGTCGAAGCGTCCCTTCGATCGGCTGAAAGGAGCCTTCGATGATCGGTATCGCCAAGGCCTTCGCACGACGCTTGGTGGTCGTCGCGCTGGTCGCTGCGGTGGCTGCCGCCATCGCTCGTCCCGTGTTCGCCAAGCCCACCCCCGGCTACGAGAACGCGACGCCCGCAAGCGTCCGGCCGGATGACCGGGCCGGCGTCCGTGGCCCGGGCGGCGCCGTCGCTCAGTCGCGCGTCTTGCGGATTGTCACGCCGGTGACGCGAACGTCCAGCTCGTTTCACTGGGACGACGCGCTGATCGGCGCACTCGTGGCGTCCGGTGCCGCGGTGCTGCTCGTCCTCACCGCCCTCGGCGTACGGCGACACCTCGTGTCCACCGCGCCGCTCTCCACGTCCATGGAAAGGAGCG
Organism: Gaiellaceae bacterium; assembly: GCA_035456125.1. Lineage (GTDB taxonomy): Bacteria > Actinomycetota > Thermoleophilia > Gaiellales > Gaiellaceae > 3-1-20CM-4-69-9. The sequence continues at coordinate 13,531 of DATIDT010000052.1, read as the reverse complement.
TGTCATGACTCTCCGCAAACTCGTGCCCTGCAGCGGCATCGCGCTGGTTGCGTTGATCGCCGTCGCGGTCGTGCTCGGCGGGAGCACTCCGTCCAGCACGGCGGACGGTGTCAAGGTCGCCTCCTACTACGACGAGCACCAGGCGAGCATGTTCATCGTCTCGTTCATCTTCGGGCTGGCGGCGTTCGCAGCCGTCCTGTTCGCCTCGTGGCTCGCACGATCGCTGCGCTCGGACGACGGCACGTCTGTCTGGGACCGCGTGCTGCTCGGCGGCGGCGTGATGTTCGCCGCCGCGCTCGGGTTCGTCGGCGCGGCGAACTTCGCCCTCGTCGACAGTCCGAAGAAGGTCTCGGCCCCCGCGCTCCAGGCGCTCAACCTGCTCATGAACGACAGTTGGCTGTTCTGGAACGCGGCTCTCGGCGTCTTCATGCTCGGCGCGGCCGGAGCCTGTCTGACGTCGCCGGCTGCCCACCGCTGGCTCGGCCGGATCGCGATCATCCTGGGTGTGGCCCTGTTCATCCCGTTCGCGGACTTCTTCGCACTGCTCGCCTCGGGCCTGTGGATCATCGCGGCCACGGTCGTGCTCGCTCGCCGTGCGTCGGCGCCCGCTTACGGGCGCGCTGCAGAAGCGACGGCGTGACGGAAGCTGGGGTCTGGCCCCTCCGGGGCCAGACCCCTTTTTCGGCTCCCGGAGCCGGTTTCCGCTGCTCGTAGCGAACACTTGTTCGATCCGATCCGCCCCGATACACTGGGTCGGTTATGGCCTCTGAAGAGCTCGTCGTTCACGGTGCCCGCGAGCACAATCTGAAGGACGTCACCGTCCGGCTGCCCCGGAACAAGCTGGTCTGCATCACCGGCCTCTCGGGCTCCGGGAAGTCGTCGCTGGCGTTCGACACGATCTACGCGGAGGGCCAGCGCCGCTACGTCGAGAGCCTCTCGGCGTACGCGCGCCAGTTCCTCCAGATGATGGAGAAGCCCGACGTCGACTCGATCGACGGCCTCTCGCCGGCGATCTCGATCGACCAGAAGACGACATCGCGCAACCCGCGCTCGACCGTCGGCACGGTGACGGAGATCTACGACTACCTCCGCCTGCTGTACGCCCGCGTCGGCCGGCCGCACTGCCCGGTCTGCGGCAAGCCGATCACCGGCCAGAGCCAGGAATCGATCGTCGACCAGATCCTGCAGCTCCCCGACCGGACCCGCTTCACCGTCAACGCGCCGGTCGTGCGTGACCGCAAGGGCGAGTACAAGGACGTCTTCGAGGAGCTCCGAGGCGAAGGCTTCACGCGGGTGAAGGTCGACGGCGAGCAGCGTCTGCTCGAGGAGGAGATCACCCTCGACAAGAAGTTCAAGCACACGATCGAGGTCGTCGTCGACCGCCTGACGATGAAGCCGGACCTGCGGACGCGGCTCGCGCAGTCGGTGGAGACGGCGGCGCAGCTCGCGGAGGGTCTCGTCGCGATCGACGTCGTCGACGAGCAGAATCCACGCTCGCTCCTCTTCAGCGAGCGCTTCGCCTGCCCCGACCACGGCGTCTCGCTGCCGGAGCTGCAGCCGCGCATCTTCTCCTTCAACTCGCCGCACGGCGCGTGCCCGCGCTGCACGGGTCTCGGCGCACAGCAGGAGATCGACCCGGACCTGCTCGTCCCCGACCCGACGCTGTCGATCCAGGAGGGCGCGCTCGTGCCGTGGGCGGTGGGCAACTCGGGCTTCTACGAGTCGGTCATCCAGGCGATCGCCGACCGCTACGAGATCCCGCTCGACGAGCCGTGGGAGAGCCTCGGCGACGAGGAGCAGGACCTGTTCCTGTACGGAACGGACGGCGAGCGCGTCTACGTCAGCTACCGCAACCGGATGGGGCGCCGGCGCTCGTACATGCTGGCGTTCGAGGGCATCGTCCCGAGCCTCGAGCGCCGGTACCGGGACACCGACTCCGCGACGCAGCGCGAGCGGATCGAGGAGTACATGTCCTTCCGGCCGTGCCCGGTGTGCAAGGGAGCGCGCCTGAAGCCGGAGGTTCTCGCGGTGACGGTCGGCGAGAAGAACATCCACGAGTTCACCCAGATGTCCGTCACGCGGGCGCTGCAGTTCCTCGACGAGCTCGAGCTGACCGAGACGGAGCAGCTGATCGGCGTGCGGATCGTCAAGGAGATCCGCGAGCGGCTGACGTTCCTCGACAACGTCGGCGTCGGCTATCTGCAGCTCGACCGCGCGTCGGCCACGCTCTCCGGCGGCGAGGCGCAGCGGCTCCGCCTCGCGACGCAGATCGGCTCGCAGCTCGTCGGCGTGCTCTACATCCTCGACGAGCCCTCGATCGGGCTTCACCAGCGCGACAACGACAAGCTGATCGGGACGCTCGAGCGGCTGCGCGAGCTCGGCAACACCGTCCTTGTCGTCGAGCACGACGAGCAGATGATGCGCTCGGCGGACTGGCTCGTCGACATGGGGCCGGGAGCGGGCGAGCACGGCGGGCACGTCGTCGCGGAAGGCCCGGCCGCCAAGGTCGAGCGCGTCAAAGGCTCGGTCACCGGCCAGTTCCTCTCGGGCCAGCGAACCATTGCCGTCCCGGACCGCCGCACCGAGGACAACGGCTCCTTCTGGGTGCGCGGCGCGTCGATGCACAACCTCAAGGACATCGACGTCGAGTTCCCCGTCGGGAAGTTCATCTGCGTCACCGGCGTGTCCGGCTCGGGCAAGTCGACGCTCGTGAACGAGATCGTCTACAAGGCGCTCGCGAACAAGCTGCACCGGATGCGCACGAAGCCCGGCGACCACGAGAGCTGCGAGGGGATCGAGTGCTACGACAAGGTGATCGACATCGACCAGTCGCCGATCGGCCGCACGCCGCGCTCGAATCCCGCCACGTACACGAAGCTGTTCGACCACATCCGCGAGCTGTACTCGATGACGCCTGAGGCGAAGGTGCGCGGCTACAAGCCTGGGCGCTTCTCGTTCAACGTGCGCGGCGGGCGTTGCGAGACGTGCAAGGGCGACGGGCAGATCAAGATCGAGATGCACTTCCTGCCCGACGTGTACGTCCCGTGCGAGACGTGCAAGGGAGCGCGCTACAACCGCGAGACCCTCGAGGTGCGCTTCAAGGGGAAGTCGATCGCCGACGTGCTCGAGATGTCGGTCGAAGAGGCGCTGAAGTTTTTCGCGAAGATCCCGAAGCTGCGCCGGCGCCTGCAGACGCTGCACGACGTCGGGCTCGACTACATCAAGCTGGGCCAGCCGGCGACAACGCTCTCCGGCGGCGAGGCGCAGCGCGTGAAGCTGTCGGCGGAGCTGTCGAAGGTCGCAACGGGGAAGACGCTCTACATCCTCGACGAGCCGACGACCGGCCTGCACTTCGCCGACATCGAGAAGCTGCTCGAGGTGCTGCAGCGGCTCGTCGACGCCGGGAACACCGTGCTCGTGATCGAGCACAACCTCGACGTGATCAAGCAGGCCGACTGGATCATCGATCTCGGCCCGGAGGGTGGGGAAGCGGGCGGCGAGGTCATCGCGACCGGCGCGCCCGAGGACGTGGCCGACGTGGAGGAGTCATTTACGGGAGCGTTCCTACGGCACGTGCTGCCGAGCGCGGCGATCGCGGCGGCGTAGCCGAAGACAAAGCGTGGTTTCTGCGGGCGCTGCTCGTCCTGCTGAGCCCGCGCTCCGTCTTCGCTGCGTTGCGTGACGACTCGGACGAGGCGGCCGAGGCGCGCCAGGACGTCGCCGGCGCGCTCGTCTGGCTTGGCGGCATCTCGGCGATCCTCGCCACCACCGTCGCCAGCCACATCCGCGACGACTTCGAGATCGATGCGGCGCTGACGGCCGTCTGGGCCTTTCTCGCCGGCGGGCTGTACGGCTTCTTCCTGTACTACGTCGTCGGCAAGATCTCGCACGTCGCGCTGCGCAAGCTCGGCAGCCGCGGGAGCTTCCGGCGCGCGCGGCACGTGCTCGCCTTCGCGGCGACGCCGATCGCGCTTGCCCTCTTCGTGTACTGGCCGTTCCGCATCGCCGTCTACGGCACCGACCTCTTCCGTACCGACGGCCCGGATGGGCACGGCGCGGGAGCTGCGACCGCCTGGATCTTCTACGGGTTCGTCGCCTGGGCCCTCGTCCTGCTCGTGATCGGCGTGCGAACCGTGCACGGCTGGACGTGGGGCCGCGCTCTCGCCGGGGTTGCCCTCACGGCCGGGATCACGGCGGTGTTGGCCGTCGTGGTGAGCGTGCTCTACGCCTTTTGAGCGTTCTGAGTAGCGGCAGACGACTCTGAGAAGACGCGCAGCTCGTCGTCGGGCATGCCGTAGGTGTGCTCCTCGGCGGGATAGACGCCGGTGCGCACCTCGTTCGCATACGCCTCGAGCGCGCCGCGGATCTGCTCGGCGAGATTCGCATAGCGCTTGACGAAGCGCGGGGCGCGGCCCTCCGTCAACCCGAGCAGGTCGTGGTAGACGAGCACCTGGCCGTCGCACGCCGCGCCCGCGCCGATGCCGATCGTCGGCACCGTCAGCGCCTCCGTGATGCGTGCCGCGACCGGAACGGGCACCGCCTCGAGCACCACCGCGAAGCACCCGGCCGCCTCGAGCGCGAGCGCATCCGCCAGCAGCTGCCGCGCCTTCGACGCCGTCCGGCCCTGCGTCTTGAACCCGCCGAGGATCGTCTCCGACTGCGGCGTCAGCCCGACGTGGCCCATGACGCCGATGCCTGCCGCGACGATCGCGCGCACGCGCGACAGCGACGGCCCGGCGCCCTCGAGCTTGACGACGTCCGCCCCCGCTTCCTTGACGAAGCGGATCGCGTTGCGCACCGCGTCCTCGTCGGACACGTGGTAGCTCCCGAACGGCATGTCGCCGACGACCAGCGGCCGCTCCACCGTCCGCGCGACGGTGCGCGTCAGGAAGAGCATCTCGTCCATGGTGACGGGGACGGTCCCCTCGTGGCCGAGCACCACCATTCCGGCGGTGTCGCCGACGAGCAGGATCTCGATCCCGGCCTGCTCTGCGAGGCGCGCGCCCGGCGCGTCGTAGGCGGTGACCATGACGATCTTCTCGCCGCGCTGCTTCATCGCGGCGAGCTCGGGGAGCGTCAGCTTGCCAGGCTTCATCCCAGTTCTCCTTCCACGACGACGTTGTCGATCAGCCGAGTCGCGCCGACTCGCGCGGCCGCCGTCAGCAGCGTCGCGTCGCCGACGCGCAGCAGCTCGACGTACTCCGGCGCGAGCCCGTTCAAGGCAGCGCGCGCGGCCGCGACGGGATCGTCGGCGCGGCGAGCGCTCTCAAGCGCGCGTGGCAGCGCGAGCGCGTGCTCGCGCTCCTCCGGCGAGAGGAAGGCGTTGCGCGACGACAGCGCGAGGCCCTCCTCGTCGCGCACGGTCGGGAGGATGCGCAGGTGAACCGGGATGTTCAGATCGCGAACGACGCGGCGTAGAACGGCGGCCTGCTGCGCGTCCTTCTGCCCGAAGAACGCGACATCGGGCCGGACGAGGTTGAACAGCTTGACGCAGACCGTCGCGACGCCGCGGAAGTGGCCGGGCCGCGCGTCGGCCTCGCCGCCCGACGCTGCGACGTCCACCCACGTCGCGAAACCGTCGGGATACATCACCTGCGCGCTCGGCGCGAACAGGACGTCGACGCCCTCCTCCTGCGCGAGCCGCACGTCCCGCTGCTCGTCGCGCGGGTAGCGCCCGATGTCATCGCCCGCGCCGAACTGCGTCGGATTGACGAACAGTGACACGACGACCTGCTCGCACTCCGCGCGCGCCGCGCGCATCAGCGAGAGGTGTCCCTCGTGGAAGGCGCCCATCGTCGGGACGAGCCCGCGGCGCGCATCGCGCAGGACGAGCCGCAGCTCCTGCGTCGTCCGGACGACCTTCATCGCGCCGTAGCCTCCGCGAGGACGTCGTAGAGGGGCTCGAGCTCGGGCCTCGCGCCGCGAATCGCCCGACGGTGAGCCTCGACCGTCTCCCAGTCGCCGCGCTCGATCGGGCCGGTGAGCTCGAAGCCGTTCTCGATCGTGCGCTGCATTAGCGGGACGAGCGCCTCGGGGGGCGCGCCCGCGGCGCGGAAGAGATCCGATGCGACGGCGTGCAACGTAACCAGGTAGTTGGACGCGATCGACGCACCCGCGTGGTACAGCGGCCGTACCGCGTCGTCGACCTCGAAGGGACGCAGCCCCAGCGTCTCCGCGAGCCAGAAGCCGGCCGCGCGCGCCTCGTCCGACGCTGCGGTCACCGCGCCCCACGCGCCGTCGAGCTGCTCCGGCCCGCGCACGCGCGTGAACGTCTGGAGCGGATGGAGGGAGAAGCGCCGTCGGTGGGGCTCGAGCGCCGCGAGCGAGGTGGCGCCGGAGACGTGCGCGACCCACGGGCCTTCCGACAGCCCGCGCGCAACGTCTGCAATCGCGTCATCGGGGACGCAGATGAGCACCAGAGCGCCCTTCGGCTCCACGCGAACGCCGCGCTCGAGCAGGCGAGCCGCGACTGCCGAGCCTACGCGGCCCGAACCGATGATCGTGACGCTGTCGAACACCTCGAGGCTCCAGTTCCGTAGCGGATACCGGGCAACGACAGCGTACACCGGCGCTGCTACCCTGGCGTGCCTCGTGGGTCGCCGCCTCCTCGTCGCCGTGGTTGCGCTGGCGTTCTTCGCCGGCACTGAGGAGGCGCGCGCCGCGATTCCGCTGACACCGTGCCCGGGCGCGGCGGGCGTCGAGTGCGGCACCGTCACCGTGCCACTCGACCGAACCGGCGCGACGCCGGGGACGATCGGCCTCCACGTCGAGGTCCTGCCGGCAGCCGGAACGGCGCGCGGCGTCATGTTCCTGATCGCCGGTGGGCCTGGCCAGGGCTCGGCCGGATCGTTCGACCTCGGTCCCGGCTTCAACCGGCAACTGATGCAGTTCATGTTCCCCGGCTACACGCTCGTCGCGTTCGACAACCGGGGCACGGGCAAGTCCGGGTTGATCGACTGTCCGGCGCTGCAGCGTGCGACGACCGGGACGGCGGAGCAGTTCGCGGCGCTCGCCGCCGCCTGCGCCGCGAGCATCGGCCCGACGCGAGTCTTCTATTCGACACGCGACCACGCGGACGACATGGATGCGGTGCGCGCGGCGCTCGGCTTCGACAAGATCGGCCTCTACGGCGTCTCGTACGGGACGAAGCTGGAGCTCGCGTACGCGCTCGGCTACCCGCAGCACGTCGACCGGCTCGCGCTCGACTCCGTCGTCCCGGCCGACGACCCCGATCCCTTCGACCAGAACGTCCTGCACGAGATGCCGGGGACGCTGGCACGGTTCTGCGCCGACAAGGTCTGCGTCGGTGCGACGCCCAACTATGCGGGCGAGGTCGTGTCGCTCGCGAACAGGATCGAGGCCAAGCCCCTTCGCGGGCGCATCATCGGCATCAACGGCAAGTCGAAGACCGTCGTGCTGAACGGCGAGTTGTTCGTGCAGATGATGATCGACGCCGACCTCTCGCCGGGTCTCGCGGCGGAGGCGCCGGCCGCCGTGCATGCCGCCCTCCACGGGAACATCCGACCACTGCTTCGGATCTACGACCTCGACCTCGTGACCAACGAGCTCAGCCCCGAGGACCTCAGCTTCGGCCTGAACGCCGCGACGAACTGCGCGGACGGTCGTTTCCCGTGGTCGCCGTCGACACCGCCGAGCGGGCGCCAGGCGGCGATCGATACGGCTGTCGCGAACCTCGCGCCCGGTGCGCTCGGCCCGTTCGGCAACTGGGCGACGCGCATCGGCACCGCGTACTTCTGCGAGCAGTGGCCGACGCCGGCGGGGAACACGCCGCTCGGGGCCGGGCCGCTGCCGAACGTTCCGATGATCGCCATCGACGGCGGCTTCGATCTCCGCACGCCCGTCGCCAACGCCGAGGAGGTCGTCGGTCAATTCCCGCAGGGCAAGCTCCTCGTGGTGCCAGGCGTCGGTCACAGCGTCACGACCGCCGACGTCTCGGGTTGCTCGCAGAACTACGTGCGCCAGTGGATCCTCGGGACGCTCAATGCGCCGGATCAGGCCGAGTGCGCGCAGCGCGTAAAGCCGCTCGCCAAGCTCGTGAAGGCGTTCCCGCGCCGGCCGCTTCGCACCGTCGCCGGAACGGTGAGGGTCGTCGGGCAGACGCTGCGCGAGGCCGAGGCGGGCTTCTGGTTCCAGGCGTCGAAGTCAATCCGTGGTCTCAACGGCGGCAAGCTCGCGCTCACGCAGGGCGGCGACGCGTTTGTCCTCACGCGCTACAGCCTCGCGCCGGGGCTTCTGCTCACCGGCAAGATCACGCTCGCCGACATCGGGCCGCCCACGACCTTCAAGGGCACGGTCAAGGTGTCCGGCTCGGCCGCCGTCGCCGGGACCCTCAAGGTCGCCAAGAACGGGAAGATCTCGGGCGTTCTGGGCGGCCGCAAGGTCTCCGCCCGCTACTAGGGCGGTACTTGAGCGAAGCATCCGCCCCTGGGCCTAAACTCCCAGGGCGATGCCGATGTACGAGTACGTCTGCATGAAGTGCGAAGAGCACTTCGAGGAGTTGGTTCGCGGCGACGACGTCGTCGCGTGCCCCCAGTGCGGCACGAACAATGTCGCGCGGCAGCTCTCGACGTTCGCGATGATCGGCACCGCCGGGCAGACCGGCGCTTTCGGTGGTGGCGGCGGCTGTTGCGGCGGAAGCTGTGGCTGCGGTCACTGAGCTCCACGCCTACCGGGACGCCGTCGCGGGCTGCACGCGCTGCGCGCTCGCGGGCGGGCGTACCCAGGTCGTCTTCGGCTCGGGAGACCCGAGCGCGGACCTGATGTTCGTCGGCGAGGCGCCCGGGTTCCACGAGGACAAGCAGGGGGTGCCGTTCGTCGGCGCCGCCGGCAAGCTGCTCGACCAGCTCCTCGCCGGAATCGGGCTGTCGCGGCCCGAGATCTACATCACGAACGTTCTGTTGTGCCGCCCACCTGGAAACCGCGACCCGATGCCCGACGAGATCTCGGCATGCGAGCGCCATCTGTGGAAGCAGGTCGAGCTAATCCGGCCGCGCGTCGTCGCGACCCTCGGCAACTTCGCGACGAAGCTGCTCTCCGGCCGCCCGACGGGGATCACGCGCGTGCACGGACAGGAGCAGGAGACGACGCTCGGCGGGCGGCGCGTCCTCCTCTATCCGCTCTACCACCCGGCAGCCGCGCTCTACACGCCGCGCATGCTCGAGGTCCTGAAGTCGGACTTCGCGCGGATCCCGGAGCTGCTCGGCCGTGAGGTCGCACCACCGCCGCAGCCGGTCTTGCTCGCGCCGGTGACGGCCGAGCCGGCCGTCCAGCTCGGCCTCTTCTGAGAAGAACTCACTCGCCTGAGGAGACCGAGGCCCTTGCGGCGCAGCTCGCGGCGACGCTCGAGCTCGGCGATGTCGTCACCGTCTCCGGCGAGCTCGGGTCCGGGAAGACGACGTTCGTGCGCGGGGCGTGCCGTGCGCTCGGCGTGACAGGGCCGGTCACGAGCCCGACGTTCACGATCGGGCACCGCTACCACGGCCGCGTCGACGTGTCGCACCTCGATCTGTTTCGCTTCCGCGACGTGTCGGCCGCGGAGTGGGGCGACCTCGAGCCGTACTTCGACGACGCGATCGTGTTCGTCGAGTGGCCGGAGGCGGGCGCCGGCGCGCTGCCGCCGCCGCGGGTGGCCGTGCGGGTGGAGCACGGCGAAGGCGGGGTGCGGCTTGTCACGATTGAGCGCGATGCTGATCCTGGCGTTCGACACCGCGACTGACGTCGCAACGAGCGCGCTCGTCGACGGCGGCGAAGTTCTGGGCGAACGCGCGTCACGTGCCGCGACCCTGCTCGAGGACGTGGACGCGCTCCTTCGTCAGGCCGGCACGCAGACGCGCGACGTGGACGCGCTGGCCGTGGGGATCGGCCCCGGCAGCTTCACGGGCGTCCGCATCGGGCTGTCGACTGCACGCGGGCTCGCGCTCGCGCTCGGGATCCCCGTTGCCGGCGTGTCGACGCTCGACGCGCTCGAGGCGGGAGCGCCCGACGCTCTCCCGGTCATCGACGCCCGGCGGCACGAGGTCTTCGTGCCCGGCCGCGTCCTTGCCCCGGCTGACGTCGATGTCGACCGGGGCCGGCTGTGCGTCGGCAGCGGTGCCGTCCGCTACCGCGATCTGCTCGCCGCCAAGGGCGCCGACATCCCTCCGGACACGGATGAGCGGCACATCCCGCGGGCCCGCTTCCACGCGGCCCTGGCCCGGGACTTCGGGCCCGCGGAGCAGGTCGAGCCGCTGTACCTGCGCGTGCCCGACGCTGATAAAACGCATTCATGAGCACCACGGCGAACCGGGTCGATTTCCGCCGCCTGGAGCTTCGCGACCTCAACGCGATCGAAAAGATCGAGCGCGCGTCGTACCCGACCCCGTGGTCTCGCTCGATGTTCGCGGGCGAGCTGGCGAAGCCGTCGTCCGTCTCGCTCGGCGCGTTCGATCCCGACACGCACGAGCTGCTCGGCTACCTGATCATCAGCCGCTACGTCGATGCATGGCACGTGATGAACCTCGCCGTCGCGCCGAAGCACCGCCGCAAGCAGATCGCGGCCGGACTGCTCGAGCAGCTGTTCGCGGTAACGGCCGGGGAGGGGCGGCGCGGCTACACGCTCGAGGTGCGCGTCTCGAACGACGTCGCCATCCGGCTCTACGAGCAGGCCGGCTTCAAGGCGCGGGGAGTGCGCCGCGGCTACTACACGGACAACCGCGAGGACGCGCTGATCATGTGGCGCGACCCCGAGCCCGCCAGACGCTCCTGATCCTCGGCCTCGAGACGTCTTGCGACGAGACGGCCGCGGCCGTGATCACCCGCAGCGGCGAGATCCGGGCGAACATCGTCTCCTCGCAGGCCGAGCTGCACGCGAAGTACGGCGGCGTCGTCCCGGAGGTCGCGTCGCGACGGCATCTCGAGCTCGTCACGCCGGTGATCGGGGAGGCGCTCGCCGGAGCGGACGCGCAGCTCGACGACGTCGAGCTCGTCGCCGTGACGACCGGCCCGGGCCTGATCGGTGCGTTGCTGGTCGGAGTCGCCGCCGCGAAGGCGATCGCGTGGGCAAGGCGGCTCCCTCTCGCGCCGGTCGATCACCTTCACGGCCACGTCGCGTCGCTGTACCTCGAGCCCGACCCGCTCGAGCCGCCGTTCCTCTGCTTGCTCGCGAGCGGCGGGCACACGCTCCTGCTCGACGTGCGGGAACGCGGCAGCAGGCCGCGCACGCTCGGGACGACGATCGACGACGCTGCGGGCGAGGCCTTCGACAAGGGCGCGCGCCTGCTCGGGCTCGGCTATCCGGGGGGCGCCGCGATCGACCGGCTCGCGCGCGAAGGCGACCCACAGGCGTTCGACTTCCCGGTCGCGCGCGTGCCCGGCGTCGACTTCTCGTTTTCCGGCGTGAAGACGGCGCTCCTGTACGCGGTCCGTACGCTGGCTGCCGACGAGCTCGAGCGCCGGCGCGCAGATCTGGCCGCCAGCTACCAGCGTGCGATCGTCCGCGCGCTCGTCGTGCGCACGCGGGAGGCCGCAGAACAGATCGGGGCCGAGAAGATCGCCGTCGTCGGCGGCGTCGCCGCCAACTCGGAGCTGCGCGCCGCGCTCGGCGACGCGACCCTCGCGCCGCTCGCTCTGTGCACCGACAACGCAGCGATGATCGCGTCCGCCGCGCGGTTCGTCGAGCCGGTTCCGTATCCCGGGTATCTTGGCCTCGATGCCTACGCGTCGACCGCGTGAGCCGTTCAACGCGCTGGTGCTTGCGGCTCTTGCGGTCATCGTCACCGCGGTCCTGATCGCCGCCGGCGGCGGCGACCGCCGCCGTGCGGCGTCGACCGGCCAGGCCAGCTGGCAGGGGCTCGCCGGCGCGCAGCGGCCTCGCGTCGCCGTCGGCCAGCGCGTGATCGTGGTGCTGAAGGCGCCCGCGCTCGCCGACCGTGTCGGCACGGCAGGCGGGCTCGCGACGAGCGAGGACGAGCGCCGCTGGACCGAGAGCGCGCTCGCGGCACAGAAGCTGCTCGTCGCGCGCCTGCGCGTGGAGGGGGTCGTCGTGCAGCCCGAGTTCAGTTACACGCGGACGTTCAACGGTTTCTCCGCGGCATTCGACCCGCGCGGCATCGCACTGCTCGAGCGCGCACCCGAGGTCGCGGGTGTCTATCCCGTGCGCGTGGCGTATCCGGCGACGATCGACCTCGGCGCGCAGTTCGGGGAGCAGCCTCAGATCGCGCTCTCCGATCGCGACGGCCGCGGCGTCTCGGTCGCGCTGCTCGACACGGGCGTCGACCGTGCGCACCCGTTCCTGCGCGGGCGCGTCACGAACGGCATCGACATCGTCGGGGGCGACCCGGACGCGGCCGCTGCGCCCCAACCGGATGCGCCGGCCGAGCTCGAGGCACACGGGACGGAGATGGCGGGCCTGCTCGTCGGCTCGGGTGGCCCCGGTGCGCTCGCCGGCGTCGCGCCGGGTGCCACGCTGCTCCCGATCCGCGTCGCCGGCTGGCAACGCGACGCGAGCGCACAGTGGGCGGTGTACGCCCGCACCGATCAGCTGCTCGCCGGCATCGAGCGCGCGGTCGACCCCAACGACGACGGCGACGCGCACGACGCCGCCCGCGTCGCCCTCGTCGGCGTCGCCGAGCCGTTCGGCGGCTTCGCGGACGGACCGCTGGCCCTCGCCGCCGCCGGAGCGATGCGCCTCGACACGCTGGTCGTCACACCCGCCGGGAACGACGGGCCGGTCGGCCCGGGCTACGGCAGCATCGCCGGCCCCGGCGGCGCGCCGGCCGCACTGACGGTCGGGGCGCTCGACCTTCGCCGGCGCTACGGCGAGATCCGCGTCGTGCTGCGGGACGGGCTCCAGGTCGAGCTCGACGGGACACGCCCGCTTGCGAGCGCCGTCACGCCGAGCAAGCCGCTCGACGTCGGCATCGGCGCGCCGCGGGCACAGACGACCGCGCCGGTTGGGTACCGCGGCGTGATCCCGCTCCTCGACTTCTTCGATCGCCGGGGGATCAGTCTCGTCGCCGGGCGCGCGGCGCTGCTGCCGGCGGGTCCGGATCCCAACGGCAGCCTTACGAACGCGGCTCGCGCCGGGGCCGTGGCGGTCCTCTTCTACGGTGCGGATTTGCCCGCCGGGGGGATCAGCCTCGACGAGTCCGGCCCCATTCCCGCGGTCTCCGTCTCGACCGACGTCGCGCTGCGCGTGCTCGCGCGGTTGCGTCACGGGATCGGCGGCACGGTGTCTCTCGGCGCCGTGCGCTCGACTTCGAACGCGGGAGAGGGTCACGTCGCGCAGTTCTCCTCGTCCGGGCTCGCCTACGACGGCCGCGTCAAACCGGACCTCGTCGCGCCCGGCGTCGCGCTTGAGACTGCGGAGCCCGGGACCAATCCCGACGGTACCGCGCGCTACGGCACGGTCAACGGCACGAGCGTCGCGGCGGCGCTCGTCGCCGGCGGCGCAGCGTTGCTGGCGCAGGCGCGGCCGTACCTCGACGCCGAAGCGCTGAAGGGGCTGCTCGTCGGTGCAGCGCGGCCTTTGGAA
>DATIDT010000051.1:0-20282 GCA_035456125.1 Gaiellaceae bacterium | reverse complement strand
CGAGCGGAAGCGGCGGGTCGAGGCGGCGGACGCGTTCCGCGGCGGCGGCCGCGACGAACAGGCCGACGCAGAGGAGCGCGAGCTCGCCGTGCTGGAAGAGTTCATGCCCGAGCCGCTCTCCGAGGACGAGCTGGAGGAGATCGTCGACGACGCAATCGCGGAAAACGGCGCGACCAGCATGCGCGACTTCGGCAGAGTGATGGCAGATGTCATGCCGCAGGTTTCGGGAAGAGCGGACGGTTCAGTTGTCAGCCAGCTGGTGAAGGAGAAGCTCGCCTGACGGAGCAGGTGCTCGACGTTTCGAACGACGTTGCGGCGGAGCTCGCCTCGATCGGTGACGGCATCCTCGACGCGCTCCGCGACCGCCTGAAGATCAACATCCTCCTGCGCGGCAACCGGCTGACGATCGACGGAGACGACACGCGCGTCGCACAGGCGCGGGCCGTCGTCGACGAGCTCGTCGAGCTCGTCGAGACCGGGCAAGACATCGGGCCCGCGACCGTGGACGCGGTCGTGAAGGCGCTCGACCAGGCAGCCAGCGTGCAGGACGTCTTCGGCGACGTCGTCTGGCGGCACCGCGGCAAGCAGATCACGCCGAAGACGGTGACGCAGAAGCGCTACGTCGACGCGATCCGCAACTGCACGGTCACGTTCGGGATCGGCCCCGCCGGCACCGGAAAGACATACCTCGCCATGGCGCTCGCCGTCGCGGCGCTGCAGGAGCGGCAGGTGGCGCGCATCATCCTCACGCGCCCGGCGGTCGAGGCCGGCGAGCGGCTGGGCTTCCTTCCAGGCGACCTGCTCGCCAAGGTCGATCCGTACCTGCGGCCGCTGTTCGACGCGCTCTACGACATGCTCGACGCGGAACGGCTGAACACGTACATGGAGCGCGGCACGGTCGAGGTCGCGCCGCTGGCTTACATGCGCGGCCGCACCCTCAATGACTCGTTCATCATCCTCGACGAGGCGCAGAACACGAGCCCGGAGCAGATGCAGATGTTCCTGACGCGTCTCGGCTTCGGGTCGAAGGTCGTCGTCACGGGCGACGTGACGCAGGTCGACCTCCCGCGCGAGCAGGCGTCGGGGCTCATCCACGTGCAGGACATCCTCGGCTCGGTCGACGGCATCGCGTTCATCCGCTTCGGCCACGAGGACGTCGTGCGGCACAAGCTCGTCCAGCGGATCGTGGAGGCGTACAAGCTGCACGCGGAGGAGACGGGCACAGCGCGGCGGAAGTAGGGGCGATGGTCGACATCGAGGTCGCGAACCGGTCGGGCGCCGCGCTCGACACCGCCGAGGCGGCGGAGCTGATTCGCAGCGTCCTGCACGGTGAGGGGATCGACGCCGGCGAGCTCGGCTTCCAGCTCGTCGGGCCCGACGAGATCCGCTCGCTCAAGCGGGAGCACCTCGGGATCGACGAGGAGACCGACGCGCTCGCGTTTCCGATCGACGGACGCGAGCCGCTGCCGGAGGGCGTGCCGCGCCAGCTCGGCGACGTCGTCCTCTGCCCGCAGGTGGTCGGCGACGCATGGCGCGCGCCGCTCGTGCACGCGGTGCTTCACCTCGTCGGCTACGACCACGGCGCCGAGATGGAGGCGCGGGAGCGCACGCACGCATGAAGACGCGCCCGTCGATCATCGAGAGCTTCAACTACGCCATCGAGGGCGTGATCCACGTGCTGCGCACGCAGCGCAACATGCGCATCCACTTCGCCGTCGCGGTGGCGGTGCTCGTGATCGGGGTTGCGGTCGGCGTCTCGCGGGTGGAGCTGATCGTCCTGCTGCTCTCGATCACCTTCGTGCTCGTCGCCGAGATGATCAACACGGCGATCGAGGGGACGATCGACGCCGCGACGACATCGTTCGATCCGATGGCGAAGCTCGCCAAGGACATCGCCGCCGGGGCCGTGCTGATCTCCGCCGTCAATGCCGTCGCCGTGGGTTACCTCGTGTTCGCCGGCAAGGCGGCGGACAAGTCGGCGGACGTGCTCGACAGGCTCCGAGATGCGCCGGCGCAGGTGACCGTGATCGCGCTCGTCCTGACGGTGATCCTCGTGATCGCGACAAAGGCCTGGACCGGCCGCGGGACCCCGCTTCGCGGCGGGCTGCCGTCGGGACATGCGGCGGTCGCGTTCGCGGCGTGGGTCGCCGCGACCTACATCGTCGGCGACTCCCACCGCTTCGTCGTCAGCGCGCTGACGTTCATCATGGCGTTGCTGGTGGCGCAGACGCGTGTCGAATCCGGGATCCATTCCACCCTCGAGGTCGCCTCGGGCGGCGCGATCGGCGCGCTCGTCACCCTCTCCGTCTTCCAGCTCGTGCAATGAGCCGCGAGCTCTACGACCGGGCCGTCGCGATCTCGCAGCGCGCGTACGCGCCGTACTCGAACTACCTCGTCGGCGCCGTCGTCCGCGCGAACGACGGCACGATCTTCGAAGGCGTCAACGTCGAGAACGCCGCGTATCCGCTCGGCGTGTGCGCGGAGAAGTCCGCCCTCGTGAAGGCCGTCAGCGAGGGCTACAAGCCCGGCGACATCGCCGCGATCGGCATCACCGCCTCGCCGTGCGGCGGCTGCCGGCAGTGGCTGTACGAGTTCAAGATTCCCGAGATCACGTTCCTGAGCTCGCAGGGCGAGCTCGTCACGTATTCGGCAGCCGACCTGCTGCCGGACACGTGGGATCTCCCCGCTTGAAGTCGGGCTTCGTCGCCGTCGCCGGGCGGCCGAACGTCGGCAAGTCGACGCTCGTGAACGCGATCTGCGGGCAGAAGGTCGCGATCGTGTCCGACAAGCCGCAGACCACGCGCCGGCGCATCTTCGGCATCGCCAACGGGCCGGAGTACCAGCTGATCCTCGCCGACCTCCCCGGTTTCCAGCGCCCGCTCGACCCGTTGACGGAGCACATGCAGCGCACCGTCGATGCGGCATTCGAGGACGTCGAAAGCGTGCTGCTGGTGCTCTCCGCGCGCGAGCGTATCGGCGCCGGCGACCGCTTCGTCGCCCGGCGTGTGTTCGACCTCGGTGTCCCTGTCGTGATCGCCCTCAACAAGGTCGACCGCCTGAAGGGCGCGCACATTGCGACGCAGATGGAGACGGGGTCGAAGCTCGGCGATTTCCACGCGCTGCATCCCGTCAGCGCGAAGACCGGGGACGGCGTGCCGGCGCTCCGCGAGGAGCTCGTCTCGCTGCTGCCCGAAGGCCCGCTGTACTACCCACAGGAGCAGCGCAGCGACCTACCGCCCGAGGTGCAGATCGCCGAGCTCGTGCGCGAGCAGGCGCTGCGGCTGACGAAGGACGAGGTACCGCACGCGATCACGGTCGAAGTGGACGAGATCGGCGACAAGGTCGTGCGCGCCAACGTGCTCGTCGAGACCGAGTCGCAGAAGCAGATCGTGATCGGCAAGGGCGGGACGAAGATCCGCGACATCGGCAAGAACGCCCGACCGGAGATCGAGTCGCTGCTCGGCCATCCGGTCTTCCTGGAGCTGCACGTGAAGGTCAGGCCGCGCTGGCGCCGCGACGAGGCGCTGCTCGAGCGGCTCGGGATCTAGTAGATATCCATTCCTCTAGACTGCCGCCGAGGCAGGAGTCCCAAGGGGAGAGGAGGGGCTTTGAGAGGAACCATCGCCCTGTTCGCCGCCACGCTGCTGCTCGCCGTCGCCGCCGCCCCGGCTGCCGCGACGACCATCAGCACGCCGGTGAACGTCACGCGTGACCAGACGTCGCAGAACGAGACGCCGCTCGCGGTCGACCCCGCGAACCCGAACATGCTCGTCTCCGGCGCCAACGACTGGGAGTTCAACGACGGCTGCGGCCAGTACGTCAGCACCGACGGAGGGCAGTCGTGGACGGGGGCGCTGCCCGAGGGCTACGTCCCCGGCGTGACCAAGTTCACCAACAACCCGGACGTGCCCGGCACGGGCGCATTCGATGCCGGCGGCGACCCGGTCGTCGCCTTCAGCCCGGACGGCAGGAACGCCTACTTCGTCTGCCAGGCGTTCAACTTCACGCCGCCCTTTGCGATCCGGCTCTTGCTGAATCGCGGCACCGTGACGTCCAGCGGGATCACCTGGCAGACCAGCGGTCTCACGACAGTCTCGTCGTGGAACGGCAACGGCAAGACGCGTGGCGGGAACGGGCAGTTCCCGGATCACGAGTCGATCCACGTCGATCCCGTCAGCGGTCGCATCTACGTGACCTGGGCGCAGTTCGACGGGCTCAAGGGGACGCACTCGCCGGTGCTCGTTGCGACCTCCACCGACGGCGGGCGCTCGTTCTCGTCGCCGGTGAAGGTGACCGTCGGGAACATCCGCAACAACCAGGATCAGCGGATCGTCACCGCCCCGAACGGCGACGCGTACGTGACGTTCGACAACGGCGTCCAGGGCGGCAAAGGCACCGTCCTCTACGTCGCGAAGTCGACGGACGGCGGGGCGACTTGGTCGACGCCGGTGCAGTTCGCAACGCTCGTCGATCCGGTCTGCGTCTTCCCGCCGGGGTGCTTCGACATCTCGGGCGGCGCGTTCCGCGCGGGCGGGACGTATCCGGCGCCCGCGTTCGACGCAGCCCGGAACCGGCTCGTCGTGGCATACGCCGACATCGCCGGGCTCTTCGGGCAGATGTACGTCACGTCCGCGTCCGCGACCGACCTGACGCACTGGACGGCGCCGCAGGCGATCGCGCCCGCGCCTGCCGACCAGTTCATGGGCGAGCTCGGCATCGCGCCGAACGGCCGCTACGACGTCTCGTTCTACGACCGCGAGTGGTCGGCCAACCAGCTCGTCGACCTGACGTACGCGACGAGCTCGAACGGAGGCGGGAGCTGGTCGCGCTTCCGCGTGACGCCGACCAGCTTCGACCCGTCGCAGTGGGGCGTCCCGAGCTCGACGGCGCCGTTCAGGCCGTTCATCGGCGACTACAACGGCATCGTGTCGACGAACGCGTTCGCAGGGATGGCGTTCACGTACGTGGCGCCGCCGCAACCGTTCAACCTCGAAGTCTTCTTTGCGAAGGCGACGCCGTAATCGCTACTGCTGGGGTCTGACCCCGAACGGGGTCAGACCCCAGGTTTGCTTTTCGCGTACGTCTTCGTGATCGATTCGTAACAGGAGCGTCGTACGTTGAGCCTGCGGTTAGCGGCTGGTTAGCGGGGTCGTCGAAGGTCACGAACGGAGAGCGACGATGCTGCGAGCTCTTGTCACATCGGTCATTGCAGTTGCGGGCGCGGCGGCGCTCCTCGCCGGCGCCGCACACGCTGATCCACCGCCGCCACAAATCGTCACCGGCCTCGACGCCGGTTGGCCCGATGTGCGCGGCTGGGACGCGAAGGGTCACATGGCCCAGCAATACGCGCCGTGGGGCGAGTGGAACCTCGCGTTCTCCGCGTACGACACATACCAGCAGGGGGTGCGCCTCGCGGTCGGCGACGTCAACGGCGACGGACGCAACGAGATCGTCACAGCCCCCGGCAAGGACGCCTGGACGGAGCTGAAGGTCTTCGACGGGCGCAGCTATCGCCAGCTGAAGACCCTGCTGCCGTTCAAGGACGCGGTGTGGTGGGCCGGCGCGTACGTCGCGACCGGAGACACGAACGGTGACGGCCGTGACGAGGTCGTCGAGGGCCTGGACACTGGCTGCTGCACGACGCTGCACGTCCTGGACGCCGTCGGCGGCAATGACATGTCCGGCTTCTTCCCGTACGGGAACAACAGCGAGGTCGGCGCACGCGTCGCCGCCGGCGACCTCAACGGCGACGGCACCGCGGACGTGATCGCGGTTCCGATCGGGAGCACGCGCATCAGCGCTTTTCGCGTTTCCGGCGGCAGTCCGTTCCGGACGATCGATTCCTTCGGCGCTGAGATCAGCGGCCCGGTCTCGATTGCCGCCGGCAATCTCACCGGCGACGCCCGGGCCGAAATCGTCGCCGCCGCTCCGACCGGCTCCGGAGCCGAGGTGAAGATCTTCGACGCCACGAGCGGAACCGCAGAGACGACGCTCTATCCCTACGGCGGAGCCGCTGTGTCGTCGGTCGCCGTCGCGCTCGGCGACGTCAACGGAGACGGGAAGCGAGACATCGTCCTCAGCGCAGACACGCCCGGCGGCACCGAGGTGAAAGCTGTCGGCGTCGACGGCATCGAGCTCGCCGACTTCTACGTTCTCGACGCCTCGATCATCCCCGGCGCGTCGATCGCCGCCGGCGATCTCGACGGAGACGGCAAGGCCGAGATCGTGCTCGGCGGCGGCCCCACGACGGCCCCGTGGCCGCCGGTCGCGAACGGCCCGGACCAGGACGTCGCCGTCTACGAGCCCGACGGAACCGAGGTCCATCGCTTCGGGGCGTATCCCGGGCTGTTCCAGGGCGGCGTCAGGGTCGGGCTCGCGGATGTCGCGGGCGATAGCCGCCCGGAAATGATCGCCGCGCCCGGCCCGGGCACCGAGCCCGAGATCGGCATCTGGACGCAGCAGTGGGTCAACGGCCGAGACCGCGGCACGCGCCTGGGTCACTTCCTTGCGTTCGACACGTCCTTCCGCGGCGGCGTGTCGATTGCGACAGGGGATGTCGACGGCAGCGGACGCGCGGAGATCGTCGCGGGCAGCGGCGCTGGGCGCGCGGCAGAGGTGCGCGTCTTCGACGCGCAGGGGAACCTGCTCTACCACTTCGCGCCTTTCGACAACTACGACGGCGGCATCAGCGTCGGCGCGGGCGATGTCGACGCCGACGGCCGCGCCGAGATCGTCGTGGGCACGCTCACGGCGCCGGCCAGAATTCGCGTCTTCGACGGCACCGTCCAGCGCGGGCCGACCATCCTGCCTTTCGGCGGCGGCGCAGCCGGCGTCGAGGTGGCGGTTGCCGACATCGACGGGGCCGGTCGAGGCGTGATCGTCGCCGGCGAGGCCGACGGCACCAGTCCGTCGCTCAGCCTGATCGACGCGGAGACCGGAGCCGTTCTCGTGACGCGGCAGCCGTTCGGCCCGTCGATGGACGGCCTGCGCATCGGTGCCGGGGATCTCGACCGCGACGGGCGAGACGAGATCGTCGCGGCGTCCGGCTTCGGCGGTGACAGCCTCGTCTACGCCTTCGACAGAAACTTGCTCGAGAAGAACGCATTCCGCGCGTACGACTGGCTCGGCGCAGGGATGAACGTCGGGCTTGCGCCGCGAATCGGGCTTCCGATTGCCGCCGACGCCCGGACGGTGAAGCTGAAGGTGCGCAAGCGGGCGAAGGTGGTCGTCGCACGCTTCCGCGACGCGGGCGGCGGCACCATGCGCCTCCACACCGCGATCGCATGGGGCGACGGCACGTCCGCGCCGGGCACGCTGCTGCCGCGCGGGAACGGCGTCTACGACGTGCGCGGCACGAAGCGCTACGGCCGAGCCGGACGCTTTGCGATCACCGTGACCGTGAAGGATGCGAACGGTCGCACGTCCGTCGCGCGCAGCACGGCCGTCGTCGCGCGCCGCTAGCACCGCGGCGCGTAGTAGCGCGCGAGCCAGCGCGACAACCCGTCCAGGCCGGGGAACGGCACGCGCTCCGTGATGTTCGCCTGGTCGAGCTTGTCCCGGATCTCGGCCTTGAGCTCGCTCGGGATCACGAGCTTGCGGCCGAGGTCCGGGTGCTGCGCGAACCACTCGTCGAGCGAGTCGCCCGCGCGCGACATCAGCGAGAACAGGGCGTATGGTTGACGATCCGGTCGTCGAGCGACGGCGGCTCGACGAAGACGACGACGTCGTGGCCGAGGTCGGCGAGCTCGTCGAAGTCGGCCGCGCAGGCCGCCAGCAGCTCCGTCGTGAAGACGTTCCCGCCCTCGTGCTCGAGCTGCTCGCGGAGCTTCTTCGGCGCGAGCTCGTGCGCGCGGACGTAGTCGATCATCCACACGGCGTCGTCCTGATCCTGCTCGCGGCGCGCGGTCGCGAGATGCAGCGCGACGTACGGCGAGAACGTCCAGTCGAGCAGCCGCGTCGGCAGCCCGTGGTGCTGCGCGAGCGCGAGCCAGTTCCACGTCGAGTCCTCCGGCACCGCATCGCGCGCCGCGTACTTGCGGAACTGACGCAGCAGCGGCCGCTCGATCGCCGACGGGTCGCCGCCGAGCCGCACGAGGCTGGTCGAGAGGTCGTCGTCGGCGCGCGTCCGGCCGCGGAACGCGAAGTTGGAGCGGTGGAGGCCGAGCTCCTCGTTCCACGAGTCGGCAACGAGCAGTTCGTTGAGCTCACTCCAGTCCACGGACGCTGATTTCCGGAGAGAGGCGAGAGCTACACTCATCTCGTGGCCCAGGCCCCGGTTCTCCCGCGCGGTTTCGAGCTTCCGCTCGAGCCTCGGCTGCCGCGCATCGGGTCCGTCGACGCGGTCGCGCTCGAGGAGCGGGCGGCCTCACTCGCCAAGCGTTCGATCAAGCGCGAGGCGAAGGTGTTCGCGCTCGACCTCGCGGTGCGGATGATGGATCTGACCACGCTGGAAGGGCAGGACACGCCCGGCAAGGTGGCCGCGCTCGCGTCGAAGGCGATCCGTCCCGACCCCAGCGACGCAACCGTCCCGTCGGTCGCCGCGATCTGCGTCTACCCGAACCTCGTGCCGACGGCGGTGCAGCGTGTCGAAGGCTCCAGCGTCAAGGTCGCCTC
Organism: Gaiellaceae bacterium; assembly: GCA_035456125.1. Taxonomy (GTDB): domain Bacteria; phylum Actinomycetota; class Thermoleophilia; order Gaiellales; family Gaiellaceae; genus 3-1-20CM-4-69-9. The sequence continues at coordinate 11,669 of DATIDT010000051.1, read as the reverse complement.
GGTTGCGACCGCATTCCCGTCGGGGCAGTCGCCGCTGGAGGCGAAGCTCGACGAGGTGCGCTGGGTCGTCGAGCGCGGCGCGGACGAGGTCGACATGGTGATCGACCGCGGCGCGTTCCTCTCGGGCCGCTATGCGAAGGTCTACGACGAGATCGTGCAGGTGAAGGAAGCCTGCGGCGACGCGCACCTGAAGGTGATCCTCGAGGTCGCGGAGCTCGGCACGTACGACAACGTGCGCCGCGCGTCGTTGCTGGCGATGGCCGCCGGCGCCGACTTCATCAAGACGTCGACGGGGAAGCTGCCGGGCGCGGCGACGCTGCCGGTCACGCTCTGCATGCTCGAGGCGATCCGCGACGTGCACGAGGAGACCGGCCGCATGGTCGGGATGAAGCCTGCCGGCGGCATCCGTCAGGCCAAGCAGGCCGTCCAGTACGTCGTCCAGCTGCACGAGACGCTCGGCCCCGAATGGCTGACGCCGGATCTCTATCGGCTCGGCGCGTCGTCACTGCTGAACGACGTGCTGATGCAGCTGCGGAAGGAGAAGACGGGCACGTACCAGAGCCCGGACTACTTCACCGTTGACTGAGCTCGAGCGAAAGCACGACCGCGCGCCCGTCCCGTCCGACTGGACGTACGCGCCCGCACCCGAGGCGCGCGACATCGTCACGCTGCAGGAGCGCTACGGGCACTTCGTCGGCGGCGACTGGCTCGAGGCGCAGGAGACCTACACCACGATCTCGCCCGCGGACGAGGAGCCGCTGGCGGAGGTCGGCCAGGCGACGCCGGAAGAGGTGCACGCTGCGGTGGCCGCGGCGCGCAGCGCGTTCGAGAACGGCTGGTCGGAGATCGCGCCGTCCGAGCGCGCGAAGTACCTGTTTCGCATCGCGCGCATCCTGCAGGAGCGCTCCCGCGAGCTCGCGGTGCTCGAGTCGCTGAACGGCGGCAAGCCGATCAAGGAATCGCGCGACGTCGACCTGCCGCTCGCCGCCGCGCACTTCTTCTACTACGCGGGCTGGGCCGACAAGCTCGAGTACGCGTTCCCGAACCAGCACCCGCGGCCGATCGGCGTCGCCGGGCAGATCATCCCGTGGAACTTCCCGTTGCTCATGCTCGCGTGGAAGATCGCCCCGGCTCTGGCCGCGGGGAACACGGTCGTGCTCAAGCCGGCGGAGACGACGCCGCTGTCGGCACTGCTCTTCTGCGACGTCCTGCGCCAGGCCGAGCTGCCGGCGGGCGTCGTCAACATCGTCACCGGGGACGGCCGCGCAGGCGCGGAGATCGTCAAGTCCGACGGCGTCGACAAGATCGCGTTCACCGGCTCGACGCAGGTCGGCAAAGCGATCCAGCGCGAACTCGCCGGCACCGGCAAGAAGCTGACCCTCGAGCTCGGCGGGAAGGCCGCGAACATCATCTTCGACGACGCCGCGCTCGACCAGGCGGTCGAGGGAATCGTCAACGGCATCTACTTCAACCAGGGCCACGTATGCTGCGCCGGCTCGCGGCTGCTCGTGCAGGAGTCGATCTACGAGCCGGTCGTCGAGAAGCTCAAGCGCCGCCTGACGACGCTGCGCGTCGGGGATCCGCTCGACAAGAACACCGATGTCGGCGCGATCAACTCGAAGCAGCAGCTCGAGAAGATCCAGGAGCTCGTCGCATCGGGGGCCGAGGAGGGCGCGGAGATCTACCAGCCGCCGTGCCGGCTCCCGGAGAAGGGCTACTGGTTCGCGCCGACGGTCTTCACCAACGTCGCGCAGAGCTACCGCATCGCGCAGGAGGAGATCTTCGGGCCCGTCCTTTCGATCTTGACGTTCCGCACGCCGGACGAGGCGGTCGAGAAGGCGAACAACACGCCGTACGGCCTCAGCGCCGGCGTCTGGACGGAGAAGGGCTCGCGCATCCTGTGGATGGCGGAGCGCCTTCGCGCCGGCGTCGTGTGGGCGAACACCTACAACCGCTTCGACCCGGCGTCGCCGTTCGGCGGCTACAAGGAGTCCGGCTTCGGCCGCGAGGGCGGGCGCCACGGGCTCGAGCCGTACCTCCAGCTGACATGAGCAGGCTGCCGGTCAAGAAGACGTACAAGCTGTTCATCGGCGGCGCGTTCCCGCGCTCCGAGTCCGGCCGCACCTACGAAGCCGAGGGGCAGAACGTCGCGCGGGCATCGCGCAAGGACGCGCGCGACGCCGTCCGTGCGGCACGCAGCGCGCTCTCGAAGTGGTCGGGCATGACGGCGTACAACCGCGGTCAGGTGCTCTACCGCGTCGCCGAGATGATCGAGGCGCGGACGGCTGAGTTCGCCGAGCTTTCGAGCGGCCGCGAGGAGGTGGAGCGGACCGTCGACCGCATCGTCTGGTACGCCGGCTGGGCAGACAAGCTCGCGCAGGTGCTCGGATCGTCGAATCCCGTCGCCGGCCCGTACTTCAACTTCACCGTGCCGGAGCCGACGGGCGTCGTCGCGGTGATCGCACCGGACGAGCCGCCGCTGCTCGGCCTCGTCTCGCGTGTGCTGCCCGCGCTCACCGGCGGCAACGTCGTGGTCGCGGTCGCGTCGGAGGCGCATCCACTCGCCGCGATCGAGCTCGCCGAAGCGCTCGCGACCTCGGACGTGCCCGGCGGCGTCGTCAATCTCCTGACGGGCCGCCGCGGGGAGCTCGCGCCGTGGCTCGCCTCGCACATGGACGTCAATGCTCTCGACGTCACGGGCGCCGACGGGCTCTCGCCGGACCTCGAGCGGGCGGCCGCGGACAACGTCAAGCGCGTCGTCCACGGCGATCCAGACGAACAGAGCCCGTGGGAGATCGCCTCCTTCCTGGAGCTCAAGACCGTGTGGCATCCGGTCGGCCAGTAAATTTCTGAGCCTGTGAGGTTCAGCCAGGCGATCTCGGAGGGCGACGGGATCTCGCTCATCGTCGACGTCGCGGACGTCGACGCCGCCCGCGCGGCCGCCGCGCAGGGGGCGGAGGGCCTGATCGTTCGCAGCGGGCTCGGCGCTCCCGTCGAGCTGCCGGTTCTGTGGCGTGGGTCGCCGCGTGCAGCGGATGCGCTCACTGCCGGGGCCGATGCGTGGGTCGCCTCGCTCGAGGACGCCGAGAATGCCGGCGACGACCACGAGCTCGACCGCGTCGTCGAGGTGCGCAGCGCGGAGGAGCTGGAGCAGGCACTCGATCGCCTCGACCCAGAGATCTTCCTGTTCTCCGTCGGCGACGACGCGGACGCGAACGCGCTCGAGCGGGCGCTCGAGCTCCTCGCCGATCTTCCCGCCGGGAAGCTGGCGATCGCGGACGTGCCGGTCTCCAGTCGTGATCAGGTGGACGAGCTCGAGCGGGCTGGAGTCGATGCGGTCATCGTCGGAGAGCGAAACGTCGCCGGCCTCGTCGGCGACGCCGTCCCCGAAGTCTGAGCCGCGCCGCTGGGGCGGTCCGGGGACCGCTTTCGCCGCGATCCTCGCCGGCGCCGCGGCGCTTCGGATCGTCGGGCTCCAGTACGGGCTCCCGTTCGGGAACCTGCTCAACCCGGACGAGCAGTCGATCGTGCCGCGCGCGTGGAAGCTCGTGCACGGCGGGGGCGGCGATCCGCACTGGTTCGACTATCCGACGCTGCTCATGTACGTCAACGCGCCCTTTCAGGCGTGGCAGGACCACCCGTCGTTCCTGACGGCCCGGATCGTCCAGGTCGTCCTCGCGCTGGGCGCGATCGCGGCGGCGTGGTGGCTCGGACGCCGGTCGTACGGCAGCGGCGCCGTTGCTGCCTCCGTCGTCGCAGTCTCGACGACGGTGGTTGCGTACTCGCGGCCGGCCGTGACCGACGTCCCGCTCACGCTCGGAGTGGGTGTCGCGCTGGCGCTGATGGTGTCGGGACGGATCGAGCTCGCCGGCGTCGCCGTCGGGCTCGCGACCGGCTTCAAGTACCCGGGCGTCTTCCTGCTCGTGCCGCTCGTCGTCGCAGGTTGGAAACAGTGGGAGCGGCTGGCCGTGGGGGTGGTGCTCGCGGTCGTCGGCTTTCTTGCGTCGAGCCCGTTCGTCCTCGTCCACCGGCAGCAGGCGTGGCACGAGGCGCGCCACGTGCAGCAGCTCGCGCGCGACGGCTGGCTCGGGTTCGAGCACGACCACGTTTCGCCCGTCGCGTTCACGGTGCGGTTGTGGGACGCGCTCGGTCCGGTCCTGATCATCTGTGTCCTCGGTCTTGTCGTCGCGTTCGTGCGGCGCACGCGCGTCGACCTGATCCTCGGCCTCTTCGTCGTCGTCTACTTCCTCGACCTGCTGACGCTGCGCGCGCACTTCGGCCGCTACGTGCTGCCGCTCGTGCCGCCGCTGGGCGCGCTCGCCGGAAGGTTCCGCGCGCTCGCGCCCGTGACGCTCTTGCTGCTCGTCGTTCCGCTGACGTGGTCGATCCGCGACACGAAGAAGCTGACGCGCACCGACACGCGCGTCGTCGCGCACCGGTGGGTCGTGGCGCATCTTCCGCCGCACACACACGTCGCGGCCGATCCGTCGACGCCGCCCTTCGCGACGCTCGACGTCCTCCACCTGCAGCTGCCGGGCCCGAAGCGGCCGTTCGACCCGAACCGCAACATCGCCCGTCTGCGCGGTGAGGGTGTCAAGTACGTCGTCGTCACCGGGTCGGTGACCGACCGCGTGCTTGCGGCCCGCTCGAGCTATCCGCGCGAATCCGCGTTCTACGACTCCCTCCGGAGCCAGGCGCACCTCGTCTACCACGTCGGACCCGGCGATGGACGCGCCGGGCCCTGGGTCTCGATTTACCGGCTTTAATGGTGCGGTGAAACGGCTCGGGATCCTGGCTCTGGCGGCATTCGCGCTCGCCGGCTGCGGCGCGAACGGCTCCGTCAACGCGTCGGCGAAGCTGCGCTGCCCGGCGAAGGCGCTGACCGGCTGGCAGCGGCTCGCCAACCGGGTTCACGCGCCGGTCTTCTGCCCCGCCTGGATCCCGGACCCGCTCGACGGCGTGATCGGAAGCCGGTGGAACAACATCAACGAGGTCAGCCGCGATCGCAGCTATCTCGAGAGCTGGGTCTGGCAGGAGACCGGCCCCGGCGCCGCCGGCGGTGAGAAGCACGTGAACCTGCGCGGGTATCCCGGACGTACACGCATACCGAAATGCGTGGACGCCGACTCGAAGAAGCGCACGCTGATCCCGTGCTTCAGCGACCCGGGTGGAACGGTCCGTGCCGGCGGACTGAAGGCGACCGTGTACACGGTCAACCAGGACGCCGACCAGTGGCACGTCCTCTATGCCTGGCGCTACGGCGGTGGGCTCTACACGGTGAGCGAACACGTTGCGCCGCCCTTCGGCTACCGCAAGGTGCGGCAGAACCTCGACCGCATGCTCCGGAACCTGATCGTCGTGCGGCCCGCACAGCAGTAGCGTGCGCCTGACGCGCCGACAGATGCTCGCGGGCGCCGCGGCGGGCGCGCTCGCCGCGGGCGGCATTTACGAGCTCGTCGACCAGCTGGGCGGCGAGATGCCCAAGCGCGCGGTGCCGCTCGACCGTCCGGACGAGCAGCACCTGCTCGACTCGGTGTCGGTCGTCCTCGACAACAACGTGGAGGTCGTCGTGCCGCCGCGCCACCACCAGCTCGTGACCGCGAACATCCGCGCCGACGACCTGCGCGGGGCGCAGCGCGAGCTCTCCGACGCGCTCGACGAGCTCGACCACAGCTACGACCAGACCCCTGCAGGGCTCGGCGTCACGCTTGCGTATGGGCTGCCGTACTTCGAACGGCGCGTGCCGGAAGCGTGGCGGGCACACGCGCCACGCGACGTGCGCGCGCGCAAGGCGGCGCTGCTCCCCGCGCGGCGCTTTCCGAGCGATCCGCCGGACACGCTGCTCGAGCACAACGAGGTCGCCGTGCTCCTGCGAAGCGATTCACAGAAGCACATCGCCGTCGCGGCGCAGGAGCTCTTCACGAAGCTCTCGCTCTTCGACGTCACGAGCATTCGCCGTGGCTTCGTCGGCGGGGGGCTCCCGAAGAAGATGTCGATGGTGGCCGGCGTGCCCGGCGCCGATCTCGTGCCGGAGAACGCGCAGCTCTTCCTCGGGTTCACGTCCACGCAAAAGGACGCGCTCGGGCCGGGCGTGATCGCGAACCACGAGACGCTCGGCCTTGTCGATCTCGGCCCGAAGCACTACTTCCGCCAGGGGACGCACATGCACGTCTCCCACCTGTTCGAGGACCTCGAGGCCTGGTACCTGAACTTCGACTTCGGCGAGCGTGCGGCGACGGCGTTCCGGCCGGGGCGCCCGGTGCGAGAAGGCACGCTGACGGTGGCTCAGCCGGTGCGCGGCGCCGCCTCCTCCGGCAGCGTCGAGCGCGACTTCCGGCGCCAGGGCCGCATCGGGCACAGCTCCTCGATCCAGTCGTCCTCCCGGCTGCAGCACGACCACGTCGGCGGCGACGGCACCGTCTACCCGAAGGGGACGGCGATCCCGCAGCGCGCCGACTTCAACACGCTCGACAACCCGTTCGCGTGGAGCGCGCGGGCAGATGTGGACGCGATGCAGCCGGGGCCGCGCGCTGGCCTGCACTTCGTCGTCTTCAACCCGTCCAGCGACGACTTCGACCGGAACCGACTCGCCATGGACGGCGTGCTGCCGGACGGCACGAAGCTGCCGCTCGACGCGCGCGCCCGACAGCAGGGCTTCAACTCGATCCTGCGCACGACTCACCGCCAGAACTTCCTCGTGCCTCCCCGGCGGCACCGCGCGTTTCCGCTCGCGGAGCTCTGACCGGACAAAGCTGCGCTTTGTCCGGTTGGAGTACGCCGCTTCGCGGTGAACGCGCGCGGGCAAAGCCCGCGCGCCCTAGTGGCGCTGGGCGGTTGTTTGCTTCCGTGCGGCCCGCGCATGCTGCGCGTGCGCGCGTCGCATCAGTTCGCCTGCGCGGAAGCTGTGCTTCCGCTCCGGCCTTGAGGGGGTCTGGCCCCGCAGGGGCCTGACCCCAGCATTCGCGTGGGAGATACGACCGCCGTTGCGAGGCTTTGGCCCGAACTGGTGCGGAGTCAGACGCCGTCTGGATCTGCGATCATGCCGCGCCTTGGCGCTCGTCGCGAGCATCGTTCTCGCCGCCGTCCTGATCGTTGCGGCCGTTCTCAAGCTTCGGGCCTTCGCCGAGAGCGCGTCCGCGCTCGCGACGTTCGACGTGCCCGCCGCGTTGCGGCGCCCGGCGACGGTCGCGGTCGTGGCGCTCGAGCTCGTGATCGCGGTCGCGCTTGTCGCGGGAGTCCCGGCGGCCCCGTACGCCGGCGCGGCGCTGCTGCTCGCGTTCGCCGCCGTGACGAGCGTGGCGCTGCTGCGCGGCAAGCGCGGCGCACCATGCGGGTGCTTCGGCGCGCGCTCTCGAATCGGCGCCGGCGCAGTGCTACGCGACGTCGCGCTCGCCGCGGCGTTCGTCACGGTCCCGTTCCTTCCCGAGGGCGCTCCCAGCACGACGGGGTGGCTCTGGCTCGCGCTTGCGCTTGCGTTTGCGTGCATCGCTGGGCTCGCCGTGGCCGTGCTCGCGTTGGCACGCGAAGTGGGCCTGCTGCGTCTTCGGCTCGCGCCGGAGCTCGCCCTCGACATCGCCGGTGAAGGGCCGCCGCTCGGCTCGCAGGTCGAGCTCGCGCGTCCGCGCGACGCCCGGCTCACGCTCGCGGTCTTCTCCTCCGAGGGCTGCCGCCTGTGTCGAGCGCTGCAACCGTCGCTGGCCGCGCTCGGCAAGGACCCCGCGATCTCGCTCCTCGTCTTCGACGAGGTGCGCGATGCCGACATCTGGCGCCGACTCAACGTCCCCGGGAGCCCATACGCCGTCGTCGTCGGCGAGGTGGGGGAAGTGCGCGCAAAAGGGACGTTCAATACCCACGGCCAGCTCGAGGCGATCGTTGCCGCGGCTGCCTGACGCGGGCGCCATCGGCGAGGGCCTCGCGCTGTCGACGTCTCGCCGCGGCTTCCTCGCGCGAACCTCGCGTCTGCTCGCGCTCGTCGCGGGCGGCGGAGCCGTTGCAGCGCTCGTCAAGCCGGGCGACGCAGACGCGTTCCACTTCTGCGGGCACATCTACACGACCGACTCGTGCCCGCACCCGACGGGGCTTCCGCGCATCGACGCGCACGGATTCCCGCTCCGAGCCGCCGACGGACACCCGGTCGACGACCTCGGGCGACCGATCAACGGCGCCGGGCAGCCGCTCGACGCGCAGGGCGCGCTTCTGCGCGACCCGGACGGACTGCCGCTGCCGCCGGCGCCGCGCAGCCGTGTCTGCCAGGACGGAGTCTCGGCGCAGCTTGCGCGGCCAACTCACATCGACGGTGCCTGGTACCGGTGCTGCGGCGGCCACGTGCGCAAGCTCGTCGACTGCTGCGCACGCACGGTGCGCCGGATCAACGGCGACGCCGCGCTGACCGGCTACTGCTACGCGGGCCGGCGGGTCTACTGCGTCATGTACTACGACACGAAGATCCCGTGCTGACGACGGCCCTCGTCATGGCCGCGTTCGTCGCGGGCATTGCCGGCACGTGGTCACCGTGCGGGCTCTCGATGATCGAGACGATCAGCGGCCCGCGGCGGCACGTCGGTCTGTGCTGCCTGACGTTTGCGCTCGGTGCCGTGGCGGGCGGGACGGCGGCGTTCGGTGCGCTGGCCGCGCTGGGGGGCCTCGTCGACGCGCATGGGCTCGCGCTCGTGGCCGTCCTCGGCGTTGCGGCGGCGATCGCGGATGTGCGCGGCCGGCCGATCGTCCCGCAGATCCGCCGCCAGGTGCCGGAGCGCTGGCGCCGCGTACTGCCGCTCCCGGTCGCGACGTTGCTGTACGGAGTCCTGCTCGGGCTCGGCTTCACGACGTTCGTGTATGCGGTCGCGCTCTGGGCGCTGGCCGGTATCGCGTTCGTCGTCGCGTCGCCGCAGACGGGCGCGCTGATGGGGCTCGCCTTCGGCGTCGGCCGCGCGCTCCCGATCTGCATGCTCGCGCCGGTCGCACACCGTCGCGTGGGCCGCAGCGTCGTCGACGCGATGGCGCAGCGCCCCGTCGTGCTGGCGCTGGTCCGGCGTCTCGCGGCCGCGTGCCTGGTCGTCGTCGCAGCGGCGGCGCTCGTGGCGGATGCCCGCGGTGCGACGTGGCTCGGTCCCGGAACCGATCCGAGCGCCTCGGGGACCACGGTCGTCTGGACGTCGCCGGCCGGCGGAGTGGCGCGCGACGAAGGGACTGCGGAGACGAGGAGCGTGCCGCCACATGCAACAGTCGGCGGCTCGTTGATCGCGTGGCGCGACGGTGACACCGTCCACGTCGCGCAGCTCGCCGACCTCTCGCCTGTGGTCGACCTCACCGTTCCGGGTGTGACGGCCGTCGCCGTCTCGGATACGTGGCTCGTGACGCGCGCAGGCAACAGACTCGAGGCGCACAGCATCGCCGAGCCGGAGACGGTCGCCCGCGTCGCGACGACGAAGTCCGCGGCGCAGCTCGGGCGCCCGGCGCTCGACGGCGACCTGCTCGTGTACCACGTGGCGATGCCGCGTTTCAGCACGATCGTCGCGTTCGACCTCGCGACGGCGACGCGGCGCACGGTGCGAAAGTCGAAGACCAACCTGCTGACGAATCCGTCGCTGCTCGGCGGCGAGCTGCTGTACGACAGGCAGACGAGCCGGGCGCAGCTCGTCGAGCTCGGGCCGCTCGGCAACGGCGCGCGCGATCGCGCCGTGTACCGACTGGCGGCGCCCTCCGTGCACGACGCCGGGCACGAGCAGGCCTACAGCCACCACACGCGAAACGTGCCGCCCCGTACGGCAAAGTGGCGGCTGTGGACAACGGCCCTCTCAGGGACCCAGGCGTACGTGACGCTGCTCCCGCGGACCGGCGCGGCCGGCGCCGCACGGCTGCTCTCGCTGCCGCGCTGATCGCCGCCGTCCCGGCGTCCGCGCCTGCACACGGCGAGCTGCTCGGCCGCTCGGTCCAGGGCCGGCCGGTCGCCGCGTACGAGGTGGGCGATGTGGCCGGGATCCCCGTGCTCGTCGTGGGCTGCATCCACGGCAACGAGCCCGCAGGAATCGCCGTCGCGCGCTATCTCCAGCGGAACCCGCCCGCCGGGCTCGATCTGTGGATCGTGCCGGTGCTGAATCCCGACGGCCGAGCCCACGGCACGCGCGGAAACGCGCACGGCGTCGATCTGAACCGGAACTTCCCCTACCGCTGGCGCCGGCTGAGCGGCGTCTACTACTCCGGCCGTCGCGCGCTCTCGGAGGTGGAGGCCAGGATCGTGCACTCGCTGATCCTGCGGGTGCATCCCGCCGTCTCCGTCTGGTTCCACCAGCACCTCGACCTCGTCTGGGCTTCCGGTGGGGATCTCCGCGTCGAGCGCCGCTTCGCGCAGGTTTCCGGGCTCCCGTACCACCGGTTGCCTCCGCTCGCCGGAAGCGCCATCGACTGGCAGAACCATGCGCTTCCCGGGACGACGGCGTTCGCGGCAGAGCTCCCGGCGGGGCAGGCCGCGCCGGCGGCCGTCGTGCGCTACGCGCGTGCCGTGGTCGCGGCGGCGAAGGTCACGCGAAGAACGCCTTAGCCACGGCGAACCACTCTTCCGGCACCGTCTTCAGCTCGGCGGTGGCGTCCTTGAGCGGCACGTCCACGATGCGGTCCCCGTGGAGCGCCGCCATGCGCCCGAAGTTCCGTTCCTCGACGAGGTCTGCGGCCTTCAGGCCGTACCGCGTGGCGAGCACGCGGTCGCGCGCCGTCGGCGTGCCGCCGCGCTGCACGTGGCCGAGGACGGTGACACGCGACTCGTAGCCGGTGCGCTGCTCGATCTCGTGGGCGACGGCCGCGCCGACGCCGCGCTCGCTCAGGCGGACATGCCCGAACTCGTCGACGTCGCCGCCGTCGCTCGCGCCCTCGAGCTCGTAGCCCTCGGACACGACGACGATGGAGAAGTCCTTGCCGCGCTCGTGGCGCCGGCGGATGTCGCCGCAGGCCTCGTCGATCGAGATCGGGTGCTCGGGGATGAGGATGACGTCAGCGCCGCCGGCGATCCCGCTCATGACGGCGATCCAGCCGGTGTGCCGCCCCATCACCTCGACGACCATGACGCGGTTGTGCGACTCGGCCGTCGTGTGCAGGCGGTCGATCGCCTCGGTCGCGATCGAGACTGCGGTGTCGAAGCCGAACGTGTAGTCGGTCGCGGACAGGTCGTTGTCGATCGTCTTCGGGACGCCGACGACGGGGAAGTCGTGGTCCTCGTACAGCCGCGCCGCCACCCCGAGTGTGTCCTCCCCGCCGATCGCGACGAGCGCGTCGAGGTTCGCAGTGCGGAAGTTGGCGAGCACGTTGTCGACGCCGCCTTCGAGCTTGAACGGATTGGTGCGCGTCGTGCCGATGATCGTCCCGCCGCGCGGCAGCAGTCCGGAGATCTCCCGCGGGCCGAGCGGCTCGAACAGCCCCTCGACGAGCCCTTTCCAGCCGTCGCGAACGCCGACGACGTCGCCGTCGCGCGTCATCACACGACGGCCGGCCGCGCGGATCACGGCATTCAGGCCGGGGCAGTCGCCGCCGCCGGTGAGGAGCCCGACGCGCATACCCGCGATGCTAAAGCGCGGGCGCAGAACAGGGGCGAAGTTCCTAAGGCTTCTTCGGCGGGAGCGAGCGCGCGTAGCCGACGCCGCGCTCTACCCACGTGGCGAGCTGCTTCTTCGTCCTTA
>DATIDT010000050.1:0-4501 GCA_035456125.1 Gaiellaceae bacterium | reverse complement strand
CCCGGGCGAAAGCGCAGCTTTCGCCCGGAAGCGCACGACGGGGGCGAGGACAGCGACAGCGCGGTCGCCGACGTAGCCCTGCTTGGTGCTGCGGAAGTGCAGGCTCCATGCGCCGCCGCCTGGGACGTGGAAGCGCAGCGTCTCACGCTTTCCCGGTTGGACTTGCACCAGCCGGTCGTTGAAGCGCACGGGCGTCACCTGCGTGCCGCGCGGCATCGTGACGACGAGCGTCAGCGTACCGGGCCGCTTCGTCCAGACGGTGATCGCGCCGCGCGGGGCGAGCCACTTGTCCGGGAAGCGGCCGGCTGCGACGAGTCGTAGCCGCGGTGTCCCGTTCGGGCGGTAGAGGTCGAAGATGACGTCGCGCCGCACGCGTTGCACTCCCGTCATCTGCACCGTCGACGCGTAGGTCTGCACGAGCAGCGGGCGGCGGTCGGTGCGTCCGTCGACGAGCAGGCGTCCGTCGGGAGCGACGCGCACGGCCTTCGTGTCGAACTGGTCGAGGGGCGGGCTGCCGAGGAGCAGCAGCCGCGTGACGGACGTGTTCCAGAACAGCTGTTCCCATGACTGCTCCTTGCGTGCGCCCGGTGGCGCGAGCAGGTCGACGCGCCCCAGGTGCGCGTGGTCGACCCAGCGCAGGTCCGGGTTCAGCGAATGCCGCAGGCTCGTGCTGCTGAGATGGTCGTACGACGACGCGCCGGCAGAGAGCGCGCAGCAGGCGGCGAGCGCGCTGACGACGGCCAGCGCAGGCGGCAGCTTCCTGAACGCGACCAGCGCTGCGATTCCAGACAGCGCGGCCGCGACGAGCGCGATCGCGAGCGCTCCGTTGCCGACCGACACGAGTGCCTCGAAGCGTAGGACGGCCCAGAGCGTGGGTGAGTCGTCCTTGTTGTGCGCGGCGGCGTAGCCGGACAGCGGCACGCGCGCGGCAAGCAGCAACAGCGCCGCCGAGCAGAGCCCGACCGGGATGCGCCACGGCAGGCCGCGCTTCACGTACAGCCCGAACGCGATCGCGAGCAGCGGGACAAGGGTGAAGAGGTAGCGCTCCTGGAAGCGCTGCGAGTCGGTGTCTGCGATCTGCGCCGCCTCGAGCAGGAGCGCGCCTGCGAGCAGAAAGGTCGTGACGGCGAACGCGAGGTCGGCGCGGCGCCACGGCCGCACCGTCGCCAGCACGAGGCCGACAAGCGCGCCGGGAATCAGCACCCAGCCGCCGGCGTACGCGAGCAGCATCGTTTCGCGTCCCATCCATCGTGTCAGTGAGCCCAGGTGCACGGCGTGATCCCCGTGCGAGTAGACGCCGAGCACGCGCTGCGAGCCGAGCGTCGCGAACAGAATGGCCGGCGGCGCGACGAGCAGGACGAGCGCCAGCCAGAGGCGGCGGAGCGAGCGAAGGACGCGGCCGCGATCGGCAACGAGCTCGGCGCCGAACACCGCGAGCGGGACTACCGCGTACTGCACGCGTGCCAGCACCGCGAGCGCGCTGAACAGTGCGAACGCCAGTTGCAGGGCGAGCGTCGACCGCTCGACGAGGCACACGCCGAGATAGATGGCCGTGAGCACCAGTGGATACGCGAGCGGATCGGCGAGCATGCTCGACGCATACACGCCGTCGGGGACTGCCACCGCGAGCGCTGCGGCGCCGAGCGCAAGCCACGTCGAGAGCTCGAGGCGCCTGCCGAGCAGGTACGCCGGGATCGCCGCGAGCGAGACCAAAACCGCGTGCAGCCCCTGTGTGATCCCGTACGCGCGCACCGGGTCGTCGGTGACGAGCCAGACCGGGGCCGTCAAAAGCGGATCGAGCAGCGCCGGGAAGTGGACGCCCACACCGCGGATCAACGGTCGTCCGTGCTCGGCGAAGCTCCGCGCGAGCGACGGGTAGATGTACTCGTCAGGGAGATAGTGCGGGACCGGCCGCCCGGCGGCGGCGATCAGCCGCCCGAGGAAGCTCGCGGTGACGATCCCCGAGACCCAGAGCCAGGACGGGACCGCGATCCGGACGGAGCGGGAGGCGGCAGCGTCGACAGCCACGGAAGGCCCATCGGCAGGCTGCGCCGATCCCTTGAACGAGTGATGCCGGGACTAGCGGTTGCGGGCGCGGTCGGCCGGGACGAAGAGCTTGCAGTGCGGACACTTGAAGCCGCGATGTCGCTCCGTTTGACCGGCAAGCAGCTCAGCCGTGAAGGTCTTCTTGCAGTGTGGGCAGACGACTTCGTGCGTGCCCGGGGCGGCGGCGGGTTCGGCCATGCACTCAAGGTACCTACGGCAGGTACGACCGGTACGCCGCCAAGGGCGCACGCTCGGGGGCCGGCAGGTCCGCGCGGGGCGTGCCGAGGTGGATCAGGCCGAGGAAGCGCTCGCCGTCCGGAAGGCCGACGACTTCGCGGCCCGCCTTGGTTCGCAGCACCCGCGGGGTGCGCCAATACCCGGCCAGCCCGCGAGCGTGCGCGGCGAGGAGCACGATGTAGACCGCGCAGGCGGTGGCGCAGATGTCCTCCTCGTCCTGCTGCAGGTCTCCGCTCAGCACGCACGAGGCGACTACGAGCGTCCGTGCCCGGTCGAGCTTCGGCGCCTCCGCCGGGCCGGCCGCGTCCTTGAGCCGCTCGTGCGTCTCCGGTCCGACCACGCGAAAGCGCCAGGGATTGGTGCGGTGGTGGTTCGGCGCCCACCCCGCGAGCTCCAGCAGCTCGTCGAGGACCTCACGTGGCACCGGCTCCGGGCCGAAGGACTTGTGCGTCCTCCTGGTTCGGACGAGCTCCGTGAAGTCCATGCTCCAGTTTGAACAGTTGCGTCCCGTCCGCGACACTTCGACCGGATGACCGCCGTCGAGGTTCGGTGCGAGAACTGCGGCCAGGCGAACTCCCCCGGGGCGCGGTTCTGCAGCAACTGCGGCGCGCCGCTGGGCGAGGCGCCGCCGCCCCAGGAGGAGCGGAAGCTCGTCTCCGTTCTGTTCGTCGACCTCGTCGACTCGACGGCGCGAGCGGACAAGGCGGACCCTGAGGACGTGCGCGAGCTGCTCCAGGCGTACCACGGCGAAGCAAAGAGGTGCATCGAGCAGTACGGAGGCGTCGTGGAGAAGTTCATCGGCGACGCCGTGATGGCCGTCTTCGGCGCGCCGGTCGCGCACGGCGACGACGCCGAGCGCGCGGTTCGCGCCGGCCTTCGCGTCCTCGAAGCTGTCGCACAGCTCGACCTCGTCGCCCGCGCGGCCGTCAACACGGGCGAGGCGATCGTCTCGGTCGAAGCCCGCAGCGGTGAGGCGCTGGCGACGGGCGACGTCGTCAACACGGCGGCGCGGCTGCAAACCGCCGCACCAGGCGGCGGGCTCATCGTCGGCGCCGAGACGTTCCGCGCGACTCGGCACGCGATCCGCTACGACGAGCTGCCGGCGGTCGACGCCAAGGGCAAAGCGGAGGCGGTCGACGCCTGGCTCGCCCTCGAGGCGGCCACGGCGCCCGCCGAGCGTCCGCTGGGTGCAGCGCGCCTCGTCGGCCGCGACCGAGAGCTCGAGGTGCTGCGCTCCGTGTGGGGCCGCGCCATGGACGAACGGCGGCCGCACCTGGTCACTCTCGTCGGACCGCCCGGCATCGGCAAATCGCGTCTTTGCCGCGAGATCTCGACGCTCGCAGACGCAGGCGGCGGGCGGATCCTGCGAGGACGCTGCCTTCCGTACGAGGAGCGCTCCGGCTACCAGGCGTTCTCCCGCATCGTCCACGACCTCAGCGGGATCCTCGAATCGGACTCGCCCGCCGCCGCGAGGCCGAAGCTCGAGGCTACGGTCGGCGAGCTGATGCCGGAAGGCGAGATGGCCGAGACGCTGCGGCATCTGCTGCTGCTGCTCGGGCTGGCTCCCGACGACGACGTGCTGACCGGTGCGCTGCTGCTGTTCACGGCGCGTCGCTTCATCGAATGCGCGGCGCTCGCGCAGCCGACGGTGTTCGTCTTCGAGGACATCCACTGGGCGGACGAAAGCGAGCTCGCGCTGCTCGGCTACCTGGCCCAGCACACGCGCGACGCGCCGGCGCTGCTCGTCGCGACGGCGCGTCCCGAGCTGCTCGACATCCAGCCGAGCTGGGGGACCGGTCTCGGTGCGCAGACGACGATGCCGCTCGAGCCGCTGGCCGAGAACGATGCCCGCGCGCTCGCGGAGCAGCTCGTGGTCGGCGTGGATCCCGACCGGCTCGTCGACGTTGCCGGCGGCAACCCCCTCTTCCTCGAGGAGCTCGCCGCGTCGATCGCCGAGCGCGGCGGTGACGAGCTGCCCGTCACAGTGCGCGAGGCGATCGCGGCACGCATCGACGCACTGCCCGCCCGACCGCGTCACGCGCTCCTCACCGCGGCCGTCATCGGCAAGACGTTCTGGCGCGGCATTCTCGAGACGGTCGGCCCGGTCGACGACGTCGACGACGCGCTTGCCGTGCTCGAGGCGCGGGACTTCGTGTGGCGCGACGCGGCGAGCCAGGTCGCAGGCGACGCGCAGTACACGTTCAAGCACATGCTCATC
>DATIDT010000049.1:0-36388 GCA_035456125.1 Gaiellaceae bacterium | reverse complement strand
AGCTAGCGTCTGATGCGTGTGGCGCGGCGTCGGGCAGAGGCCTGTGCTCGCCGTGCTCGTCGGCGCGGTCGCGATTGCGTTCTCCGGGATTCTCTTCCGGCTCTCGCACGTGTCCGCGTCGACGGGCGCGTTCTACCGCTGTTTTCTTGCGCTTCCCCCGCTCTGGCTTCTGGCACGTCGTGAGACGCGCCGCTACGGCCCGCCGCCGCCGCGGGCGACGGCGCTCGGCTGGATCGCCGGCGCGTTCTTCGCCGTCGACCTGATCCTCTGGCACAACGGCATCGAGCAGGTCGGCGCCGGCCTCGCGACCGTTCTCGGTAACACGCAGGTGGTCATGGTCGGGCTGCTGGCCTGGGCTTTGCTGGGTGAGCGGCCGCCCCGGTCCTCGCTGGCGGCGATCCCTGTCGTCGCGTTCGGCGTGCTGCTCATCTCCGGCGTGCTCGAGCAGGGTGCGTACGGGTCGAACCCGGGGCTCGGCGTCCTCTACGGGCTGCTGACGGCGATCGCGTACTCCGGTTTCCTGCTCGTGCTGCGCGAGGGCAGCCGTGACCTGCGCCGGCCGGCCGGGCCGCTCTTCACGGCGACGCTCGCGTCGGCGGTGGGCTGCGCGGCGATCGGCGCGGTCGTCGGCGACCTCGACCTGACGCCTTCCTGGGCCGCGATCGGCTGGCTGATCCTGCTGGCGCTCTCCTCGCAGGTCGTCGGCTGGCTGCTCATCTCGACGTCGCTGCCGCGGCTGCCGGCGGTGACGACGTCGATCCTTCTGACGTTCCAGCCGGTGTGCTCGGTCTTCTTCGCAGCCCTGATCCTGAGCGAGTCGCCGTCGTGGCTGCAGCTCGCCGGCGCCGGCTGCATCCTCGTCGGCCTTGTGGTCGCCACCGTGGCCCGGCGCGACGTGCCGGCGCCCGAGCCGGAGCTCGCAGGCTGACCTGGCACACTTAGCTCGATGCCGGAGTCACAAGGCGCCACTGCCCTCGGCTTTACCCGCACGCCGTCCGAGGACGACCCGCGCCGCGACCCGCTGCTTCTCGACGCACTCGAGCGGATCGCGCCCGGGACGGAGCTCCGCCAGGCGATCGACGACGTGATCCGCTCGCACGAGGGCGCCCTGCTCGTCGTCGGCGATCCTGCGGAGCTGTCGTTCCTCTACTCCGGCGGCATGCGGCTCGACCAGCCCTTCACGCCGCAGTTCCTCTACGAGCTGGCGAAGATGGACGGAGCGATCATCGTCAACCCGACGCTGACGAAGATCGCGTACGCGAACGTGCAGTTGATGCCGGACCCGACGATCCCGTCGCCCGAGACCGGCACGCGCCATCGCACCGCCGAGCGCGTTGCCAAGCAGACGGGGGCGCTGGTCGTCTCGATCTCGCAACAGCGCTCCACGATCTCGGTGTACGTCGCGCAGGCGCGCTACCAGCTCGGGCCTGTCCCGGAGGTCCTCGCGAAGACGAACCAGGCGCTGGCGACGCTCGAGACGTACAGGCAGCGCCTCGACCAGGTCCTGACGAGGCTGACGGCGCTCGAGTTCCAGAACGCCGTCGTCCTCGACGACGTGATGGTGGTCATGCAGCGCGCGGAGATGACGACGCGCATGGCTGCGGAGATCGAGCGTGACTGCGTCGAGCTGGGTACCGAGGCGCGGCTGATCCGGATGCAGCTCCACGAGCTCATCGGCGAGCTGCCGGCCGAGCGGGGCGCCGTCGTGCACGACTATCACGCCCACGGCGCCGGGCCGCACGCGGAGCTTGCGCTCGAAGGGCTGCACGCACTCCCGTACCGACAGCTGCTCGAGTCGGAAAGGCTCACCGAGCTGCTCGGCTACCCGCGCGACGTCAACCCGCTCGATCACTCGGTCTCGCCGCGCGGCTACCGGATCCTGTCGCACATCCCGCGCCTGCCGGACCAGGTCGTCAGGACGGTGGTCGCCGATCTCGGCGACCTCGAGGCGATCGTCCGCGCATCGCAGCGCGACCTCGAGGCGATCAGCGGCGTCGGCAGCGTGCGGGCGCGAGAGATTCGCGAGGGGCTCCGCCGCCTCCAAGAGCACAACCTCGTCGATCGGTATCTGCAGCTCTAGCGCGTCCGGTCGCTTAACCGTGATCGCGCACAAGCTTGTTGGGAGAAACGGTCGCGCGGGCAAGCCCACGCGACCTCTATTGGCGGCCCAGCAAGCAGTGCCGCAGACTTCTGAGTGAAGCACGCTAGACCGCTCGTCGCGGCGTTCGCCGTCTTCGGGCTGTACTGGGGGTCTTGGGCGGCTTGCCTGCCCGCGATTCAGCGGCAGACCGGAGCGAGCGACGCGCAGCTCGGGCTCGCCCTGCTCTGCGTCGCGGTCGCTTCCTTGCCGTCGATGCTGGCGGCGGGGCGGCTCGCGGATCTCTTCGGCGCGCGCCTCGTCCCCGTCGCCCTCGGGACCTTCGGCGTCGCGACGGCGTTTCCCGGGCTGACGCACTCCGTGCCCGCGCTCTGCGCGGCGCTGGCCTTCGTCGGCGTCGGAACCGGCGCCCTGGACGTGGCCATCAACGCGCAGGCGGCGACGATCGAGGCCCGGCACCAGGTGCGCGTGATGGACGGGCTGCACGCGGCCTTCTCGATCGGCGTGCTTTGCGGCGGCGTCGGCGCCGGGCTGCTCCGCCGCGCCGGCGCGCACCCGTCGTGGATCCTCGGCGGCGTCGCCGTGCTCGTGCTGCTGGCCACGGTGTTGAATCTGGCTCCGTCCGCGCCGCCCGAGCCGGTCCAGCGGCGCGCGCGGCTGGCCCGTCCGCTGCTGGTCGTCGGCGGCGTGCTGGCCGTCGCCTTCGTCGTCGAGAGCGGGCTCGAGGGGTGGAGCGCCCTCTTCCTCGAGCGCACGCTCGACTCCGGCCCCGCCGTCAGCGGTCTCGGGCCCGGCTTGTTCGCGGCCGCGATGGCGACGGGGCGTCTGCTGTCGCAGAAGATCGAGCGGCCGTCCGTGTTCGCGCGCATGCTGTTCGCGGGCGCGGCCGCCGCCGCCGGGCTCGTCGTGTCGGCGACGGCCCAGCACTCGCTGGTCGCGCTCGCAGGATTCGTGATCGCCGGCGCCGGGCTGGCCCTCTCCGCTCCGACCCTGTTCGGGGTCGCGGGGCGGCTCGGGGGCGCCGGCGGACGGGGCTCGGCGCTGTCCACCGTGGCCATCCTCGGCTACCTCGGCTTCCTCGTCGGGCCGCCCCTGATCGGCGCCGTCTCGAGCGCCTCGAGCCTCCGGGGCGGCTTCCTATTCCTTTGCGCCATGGCCATCGTGCTCGTCCTCTGCGCTCCGCTTCTGCGGGAAAAAGCTGCTTAGCAGGGAAAATGGCCGAAAAGTGGGCATTTCCAGCGTCTTTTGGTAGACTTGTCTACCTCGGCCGGCGGAAGAACCCCGCCGGCTTCGCGGTCACATAAGGACGGAAAGGGGCGGGCTTGTACAAAGTCGGCGACAAGGTGGTGTATCCGCACCACGGGGCAGGCACGGTCGTAAAGAAGGAAAAGCGCGAGGTACTCGGCGAGAAGCGCGAGTACCTGACGATCAAGATCCTGCACAACGACATGACGGTCAACGTCCCGTCGGAGAACGCCGAGAAGGTGGGTCTCCGGAAGGTGATCGGCGAAGACATGGTCAAGGTCGTCGTCAAGGCACTGACCGGCGGCGGCACGCAGATGCCGAAGAACTGGAACCGCCGCTTCAAGCACAACCGCGACAAGATGAAGACCGGCGACATCCTCGAGCTCGCGGAGGTCGTCCGGAACCTGTCGCTGCGTGACCACGAGAAGGGCCTCTCAACCGGCGAGAAGCAGATGTTCGTGAAGGCGAAGAAGATCCTCGCCAGCGAGCTGATGTACGCCAAGGACATGGACGAGGAGGAGGCCGCCGAGTGGCTCGACGGCGTCCTCGCTTCGAGCGAGAACGGCACTCCGAACAGTCGCAAGAAGCCGACCACGACGGCGAAGCCGGCGAAGGTCGCGTCGAAGACGACCGCGGCCAAGCCGGCGGCGACTCGCAAGCCGGCCGCACGGAAGGCCCCGGCGAAGCCCGCACCGAAGACGAAGGCGCGCAGCGCTTCGAGGTGAGCGCGTGGGCCGTCCTCGCTGCAGCCGGTAGCGGGGAAAGGCTCGGCGCCGACCGGCCCAAGGCGTTCGTCCGCCTCGGCGAGCAACCGCTGCTGGCGGAGAGCCTTGCGCGGCTCGACGCGTCGGACTGGATCGACGCGATCGTCGTCGCGGCGCCGCCGGGGTGGGAGGAGCCGGCGATCCTGCTCGCGGAGGAGCTCGGCTGCGGCAAGGTCAGCGCCTGCGTGACCGGCGGTGCGACGCGAACCGACTCGGTCCGGGTCGGCGTGGCCGAGGTCCCGGCGGATGCAGCCGTCATCCTCGTCCACGACGCAGCGCGCCCGGTGCTCGACGATGCCGTCGTCGGGCGTGTCGTCACCGCGCTCGGCGACGGCTGGGACGGCGCGGTTCCCGCGCTCCCGCTTGCGGATACGGTGAAACGCGTCGACGGCGAGCGCGTCGTCGAGACGCTGCGGCGGGACGAGCTCCGGACGGTGCAGACCCCGCAGGCATTCGTTGCCGACGTCCTGCGCGGCGCGCTGGCTGCCGGCTCCGCCTGGACCGACTGCGCCGCCGCCGTCGAGGCGGCCGGTGGTCGCGTGCGCGTCGTCGCGGGCGACCCGCGGCTGCTGAAGGTCACCGACGCAGCCGATCTCGATCGCGCCGCCGCTCTCCTGTGATCGTCGACTACCACATGCACCTCCGCAACGAGCGCGAGGAGATCGCGCACGACGCCAAGTCGGTCGAGCCCTTCGTCGAGGCGGCGGAAGCGGCCGGCGTCGACGAGATCGGCTTCACCGAGCACGCGTACTACTTCACGCAGCTGCGCACGCTCTGGTCGGTGCCGTACCAGACGGAGCGCTGCGTGTACGACCTCGACGCGTACGTCGAGGCCGTGCTGCAGGCGCGCGGCCGGGGTCTCCCGGTGAAGCTCGGGCTCGAGGTCGACTACGTCCCCGGCCGCGAGGACGAGACGCGTGCGCTGCTCGCCGCGTACCCGTGGGACTACCTGCTCGGCTCCGTCCACTTCATCGACGGGCTCGGCATCGACGGCGCGCCGCGCCTGGCCGACGAGGTGGGCGTGGGGGAGATGTGGCGTCGCTACTTCGAGATGCTCGCGCGCGCGGCGCGCAGCGGTCTCTTCGACTCGCTGTCGCATCCGGATCTCGCGAAGGTGTTCGGTGATCGCGTCGCGTTCGACTACACGGAGATCTCGCATGCGATCGCGGAGTCGGGCGTCGCCGTCGAGGTGTCGACGGCCGGGCTGCGCAAGCCCGTCGGCGAGCTGTATCCGCACCCCGACTTGCTCGCCGCCTGCCGCGAGCGCGACGTGCCGGTCACGACCGGCTCGGACGCGCACGTTCCCGAGCTCGTCGGGCGCGACTTCGACCGCGCGCGGGAGCTGCTCCGCTCCGCCGGCTACGAGACTGTCACCGTCTTCGACCGGCGGCAGGCCCGCCAGGAGCCGGTCGGATGAGCTACCGCGTCGGCCTGGGCGTCGATGCGCACGCCTTCGCCGACGGCGTGCCGCTCGTGCTTGCCGGCGTGCAGTTCGACTCGCCGCGCGGGCTCGCCGGGCACAGCGACGGCGACGTGATCACACATGCGCTGATCGACGCGGTGCTCGGAGCGGCCGGCCTCGGCGACATCGGCTCGCTGTTCCCGTCCGACGCGTCGACGCCGGAGGGCATCTCGTCGCTCGACCTGCTGCGCGATGCGCTCGCACAGGTGCGTGGAGCCGGCTACGCGGTCGTCAACGCGGACTGCATCCTGATCGGCGAGGCGCCGCGCATTGCCGGGCGGCGTGCAGAGCTCGAGCTGACGCTGTCGGATCTCCTCGGCGCACCGGTGACGGTGCGCGCGACCACGACGGACAAGCTCGGGTTCACCGGCCGCGGCGAGGGGCTCGCCGCCCAAGCCGTCGCGCTGCTCACCCGAAGCTAGCGGCGGCGACCCTTCTTGGCGCGCTCCATCTGGCGCTTCATCTGGCGGTTCATCGGGATCGCGTCGGATTGCTGGGTCGTCGCGTCGAGGTAGGCGGCGCGCTCCTCGCGCGTCAGGCGTGAGATCGCCTGCGCCGCGCGCTGGGGATCCTTGTCGACGCCGGCCCGCTCCATCTTCTTGACGGCGCTCGCGAGCTCCGGGTTCTGGCGCTCGAGCGCGGCCTGCGACATCTTGCGCATCCCTTTTCCGACCAGCGGCAGCTTCATCAGAAAGCCGACGATCGGCTTCAGGTACTTGCCGCCGGCGATCCGTCCGAGCAACGCGAAGACGCCGAACACGATCAGCAGCGCGGCCAGGATGTAGAGCGGAATCAGGAAGATCCAGATGTCGGCGGTCACGCGCGGATCGTAGCCTCTCGCGGGAGCGCCACGACGCCGTCCTCGACCTCGACGAGCCCGTCACGCGCGAGCGACTCGACGGCCTCGCCGTCGAGCGCGGCAAGCCGCTGCTCGGCCGCCGCGACGAGGCGCAGCGTGCGGGCGCGCCGCTGCCGGAACGACCCCTCGAAGCGCGACTGCTTGCGAAGCGGCTCGTAGCGACGGCCACGCGACGGACACCCCACCGCGAGCGGGCAGACCGCGCAGCGCGGGATGCGTGCGAGGCAGACCGTGGCGCCGAGGTCCATCAGCGCCTGGCCGGCGGCCGGCGAGAAGTCTTGGCGTGTGCGCTCCTGCACCCGGCGGACGTTCGTGTCGACGGGGAGCACCGGCCGGCCGAGAGCGAAGCTGGCTACGGCGGCCGCGGTGTACGGGCCGACGCCCGGCAGTTCGGTCAGATCGTCCGGCCACCCACGCGACGCAACGTGCTGCGCCGCGCGGTGCAGGTTGACGCCGCGGCGGTTGTAGCCCAGTCCCTGCCAGGCGCGGATGACCTCGGCCACGGGAGCCGCCGCGAGAGCGTCGACCGTGGGCCACCGCTCGAGCCACGCCAGGTAACGCGGGAGCACGCGCTCGACCTGCGTTTGCTGCAGCATCACCTCCGAGACGAGGATCGCGTACGGGTCGCGTGTGCGGCGCCAGGGGAGCTCCCTCGCGTTTTGGGCGAACCAAGCCAAGAGCAGCTCTTCCACGCGGCCTAGCCTAAGCGGCCCGGTGGCGGCCTTCGCCCGCGTTGTCATTCCTCGAGCGATCTGCGACGATGACGCCGCCACCGAAAGGAAGGCTGATGAGGCGACAGCTGCGGCAGCTCTTGCGCGTCGTCGGTGATATGGCGGTGCTCCTCTGCACCTTGACCGTGATCTCGACGACGGTGATCAGCGGTCCGGAGCGGATGGTGGACCGCGCTTCCGCCGCCGTCGCCCGCGCTCCAGTACGCGCGGCAGCCGCCGACTGCTCCAAGTCGACAGCGACCCAGCTCGTCGACCAGCACGATCTGAACAACTTCCTGCTCCCTGACCCGGTGCAGCAGGTGCTGTGCGGGTCGTTTACCGGCCAGGGGTCGGAAGCGATGGCTGTCGCGATCGGGGCGCCAACCTGCTGGGGCACGCAGCGATGGGCGGTCTTCCGCCTCGCCGGCGGCAGCTGGCAGCTCGTGCTCGACCAGCCCGAGTTCATCTTCTTGCCGATCGTCGCAATCGGCGGTGACCTTCAGGTGACCTCGCCCGTCTTCCGTTCGGGCGATCCGCGCTGCCTCCCCTCAGGAGGGAAGCAGGCTCGTGTCTGGCACTGGGACGGCAGCAAGTTCGTCGCCGGCCCGTACAAGCAGGTCTCGCCGGGGGACGTCAAGAGCCGCTACTTCTACTCGCCGAGCAGAAACATCTTCTGCGCGATGGGGGACTCCAACCAGTTCCGCGGCGTCAACTGCTCTACCTTTAAGCCTGTCCGCACCGCGGAGCTCAGCGCCGCCGGCCGCGTACAGATCATCCCCTGCCGCGGCTCGAGCTGCAAGGATTGCGGCTGTCGCGAAGAGGCGCCGATCCTCCCTTACGGGCGCCAGCTCACGGTCGGGCGCTTTCGCTGCCTCTCCCTCAAGAGCGGCATGAAGTGCACGGTCTCGAAGACCGGAGTGGGATTCCTGATCAGCCGCAGCGCGATCAAGCGGATCGGCTGAGCGCGCGGGGAGTTCCCCCCGGGCCCGGACTCTAGACTGGGCCGCAGATGAAGCGTGTGCGTTTTGCGCCGAGCCCGACCGGCTCGCTCCACGTCGGCAACGCCCTCAGCGCCGTCGCGAACAGGCGTCTCGGTGACTGGATGCTGCTCCGGATCGACGACACGGATCCTGCGCGCAACGTCGCGGGGGGCGAGGGGGAGATCCTCCGCGACCTCCGCTGGCTCGGCGTCGAGTGGGACGAGGGGCCGGTGCGCCAGAGCGACCGCGCCGACCGGCACCGCGAGGCGGGCGCGCAGCTCGGCGAGCGCTTCGACGGCATCACGCTGCTGCGGCCGGACGGGAGCCCGACCTACCAGCTGGCGACCGTGGTCGACGACATCGACTTCGGGATCACTCACATCGTGCGCGGCTTCGACCACCGCCCGAACGAAGCGCTGCACCGCCGGCTGTTCGAGGCGCTCGGGGCGCAGGCGCCGGAGTTCGTCCACCACGGGCTGATCCTCGGCGAGGACGGCAAGAAGCTGGCGAAGCGTGCGCCGGGCGCGACCGTCGCGTCGTTGCGCGACGCCGGGATTCCGGGCGTCGCCGTGCGCCGCTACCTCGAGGAGCTCGGCGTGCCGCAACACGACGTCCACTACGACCTGCCGCGGATCCGGCGGCTGGCGATCGAGGCGATCGAGTCGATGGGCGACGAGGAGCTCGCCGCCGCCGCTGACGCGCCGCTCGAGGTCGTTCCCGCCCTCCGCGGCGCACGCGACCTGAACGAGGCGCGCGAGTACGCCTGCGCGATCCTCAGGCCGCCGCCGCCCGCGAAGGCCGATGCGCCGGAGACGCTCGAACGCTTCCGCGAGTTGCTCGAGCGGAGCAACGGGAACGTCGACGCGCGTGCGCTGATCCGCGAGCTGAAGGCCATCGGCGGGAATCTCCGGGCGCTGCGGTTCGCGCTGACGGGAAGCGAGCGAGGCCCCGAGCTCTGGACGGTGATCGCCGCACTGCCGCGCGAGGAGACCCTGCGAAGGATCGATGCGGCTCTTTGACACGCTGACGAAGACGAAGGTTGAGCTGCCGGAGCCGCCTGCGCGAATCGGGATGTACACGTGCGGACCGACTGTCTACCAGCGGATCCACATCGGCAACGCGCGACCGTACGTCATCTCACTCTGGCTGAAGCGCTGGCTCGAGTCGCGCGGCTACGACGTGACGTTGGTCGAGAACATCACGGACGTCAACGACCGGATCTACGAGGCGGCGCCGAACCGCAGCGCCCAGCTCGCTGCGAGCGCGGCGCAGTGGTACGTGGACGACACGAACGGCCTCGGGCTCGGGCGGCCGGACCACGAGCCGAAGGCGACGGAGACGGTTGCCGAGATCGTCCGGCTGATCGAGGAGCTGATCAGCGCCGGCTACGCATACGAGGCGGGCGGCGACGTGTACTTCCATGTGGGCAAGTTCGCGGAATACGGCCGTCTCTCCGGCCAGCGCCCCGACCAGGTCGAGGAGCAGGAGCCGAACCCGCTCAAGCACGACCCACGCGACTTCTCGCTCTGGAAAGCGAACAAAGAGGGCGAGGACACCTGGTGGGATTCGCCGTGGGGGCGCGGCCGCCCCGGCTGGCACATCGAGTGCTCGGCCATGGCCGAGAAGTTCCTCGGCCCGTCGTTCGAGATCCACCTGGGAGGGCTCGACCTCGTCTTTCCGCATCACGAGAACGAGCGCGCGCAGTCTCAGGCGGCCGGCCGCGAGTTCGCGCACATCTGGATGCACAACGGTCTCCTGCGGCTGGACCGCGAGAAGATGTCGAAGTCGGTCGGCAACATCGCCTCGCTCGGGGACGTGCTCGAGCGGTGGGGCAAGGAGACCGTCCTGCTCTTCTTCATGACCGGCCACTGGTCGAAGCCGATCGACTTCTCGGACGAGGTCATGGAGTCGGCGCAGGCGCGCGTCGAGCGCTTCCGCGAGATCTTCCGCGCCGAGTCGCAGCCTGTCGGGGACTGGGAGGAGCTCGTGGCGGCGCTCGAGGACGACTTCAACACGCCGGAGGCGCTCGCGGTGCTGCACGGCTGGCGTGACCACGAGCTCCTGCGGCGGGCGCTCGAGATCTTCGGGCTCGGGTCGCTTGCCGAGGCTGTCGACGCTCCGCCTGAGGTCGTCGAGCTCGCCGAACGGCGCAGGGCGGCGCGTGCCGCGCGCGATTTCGGAGAGGCCGATCGCCTGCGTGCCGAGATCGAGGCGGCCGGCTGGGAAGCCCGCGACGTCGCCGACGGGTTCCAGCTCGTCCCCAAGTGACGCGGGAACAGGTTTACGGCCGCCGGCCGGTGCACGAGGCGCTGCGCGGCCGGCGCGAGGTGCTCGAGCTGTGGGCGACCGAGCGCGCGCAGAAGGGGGAGGCCTGGCTGCGCGAGGTCGATCGTCCGCGCGTGCAGACGAAGCTCGAGCGCGAGCTCAGCGAGGCGGCCGGGACGCGCGACCACCAGGGCGTGCTGGCGTGGTGCGAGCCGTACAAGTACGCCGACGGCTGGGAGCTCGCCGGCGAGGAGCGGCCGCTGCTCGTGTGCCTCGACCAGGTCACCGACCCGCGCAACCTCGGCGCGGTCGTTCGTAGCGCGGACGGCGCCGGCGCGACCGGCGTGGTCGTTCCCGCGCACGGGGCGGCGACCGTCACCCCCGCCGTCTGCCGTGCATCGGCCGGCGCGGTCGAGCACGTGTCGGTTGCCGTCGTCCCGAACCTCGCCCGCTACCTCGCCGAGGTGAAACGAGGCGACCTCTGGGTCTTCGGGGCGGTGGGCGACGGCGCGCAACCGCTGTGGCAGACGGATCTCAGCGGCGGGGCCGCGCTCGTGTTCGGCGCCGAGGGCAGGGGGCTGCGCCCGCTCGTGCGCAAGACGTGCGACGAGCTCGTCTCGATTCCGATGGCAGGTCACGTCGAGTCGCTGAACGTGAGCGTCGCCGCGGCTGTGCTGCTGTACGAGGCCAGGCGGCAGCGGGATGCCTGAGCCGACGCTCTATCTGTTCGACGGGCACAACCTCTTCCACGCGGGCGACTACGAGGACCTGCGCCAGCTGCGCGACGAGCTCGCGAGCTTCGTCGCGCTGAAGGGCGCGCGCGGCGTGCTCGTCTTCGACGGGAACGGAGCGGACGAGGTGTACGGCCCGCTCGAGGTCCGCTACGCGGCGAACGCCGACACGCTGCTCGAGCGGCTCGCCGCGGAGAACCGCGCGACGGAGGAGGTGTGCCTCGTGTCGTCCGACGCCGCCGTGCGCGGGACGTCGGGGCAGGAGGTGCAGAAGCGCTCGTCGGCGACCTTCCTCGGCGACATGGAAGCCGTCGTGCACCGGGAGGACAGGCCGCACCACCTGCGCGACACGCTCGACCCGGAGACTCGGGCGAAGCTCGAGCGGCTCCGCCGCGGCCGTTAGTCGACGGTGCAGTCGGCGGCGTCGGCCGCGTCGTGCGGGAGCCGCCCGAGCAGCGCGGCCAGGCGCTCCAGCTCCTCCGGGTTGTAGCGCGTCTCGAAGTACGTGCGCAGGTCGGCCACATGGCTGTCCGAGGCCTCCTGCAGCTTCCGGTATCCCTCGTCGGTGAGCACCGCGTAGGTCACCCGCCGGTCGGTTGCGCAATTGGCGCGGTCGACCCAGCCCTCCTGCTCGAGCCCGTCGAGCAACCGGGTGACGCCGGAGGCGGTGAGGATCAGGCGCTCTGCCAGGTCGACGCGGCGCATCCGCCGATCCTCGGCCCTCGCGAGTAGGAGGAGGCACTCGTAGTCGTTGATCGTGAGCCCGTGCTCCGTCACGAGGCGGGCGTTGATCGCCCCGACGGCGGCGGAATGCCCCCGGATGAGGTTGATCCAAGCCTCGACCGCAGGTGCTTGCTCTCTCAATACTTGACTAGGCAATGTTTTCTCGCTACGATTGATTGTGTCCTCAACTATAGCGCACTCAAGGAGGAGTGGAAAATGGCAGTTTTGACTGAGGGCCGGACGGCACTGCCGACCGGAAGCTGGGTGCTCGACCCGGTCCATTCGACGATCGGCTTCGAGCTCCCGTACATGGCGGGCACGTTCCGCGGCCACTTCACGGACATGGACGCCAAGCTCACGCCCGAGAGCCTCACGGGCTCGGCGCGCGTCGCGAGCGTCGATGTCAAGGACGAGAACCTGGCAGCTCACCTGCAGTCGCCGGAGTTCTTCGACGTCGAGCGGTATCCCGAGCTGACGTTCGCGTCGCATTCGGTCGAGCGCTTGGATGACGAGCTGAAGGTCGACGGGGAGATCGCGATTCGCGGGATCGCGAAGCCCGTCGAGCTCGTCGGCACGGTCGCCGACCCGATGACGGACGCCTTCGGCAACGAGCGCGTGAACATCACGCTCCAGACGATCGTCGACCGGACCGAGTTCGGGCTGAACTGGAACATGCCGCTGCCGAACGGGCAGCCGGCGCTGCAGAACGAGGTCAAGCTCGTCGCCGAGCTGTACTTCGTACGGGAGGCCTAGGAGCGGTGAAGGTTCTCGGGATCTCGGGCAGCCTCCGCCGGGACTCGTACAACACGAAGCTCCTCCGCGCCGCGGGGGAGCTTCTCCCGTCCTTCGCCGAGCTCGAGATCTGGGACGGCTTGAGGGCCGTGCCGCCGTTCGACGAGGACGACGAGGAGCCGGCGCCTGCCGCTGTCGCGTCGCTGCGCGACGCCGTCGCCGCGGCGGACGTCCTGCTCTTCGCGACCCCGGAGTACAACGCGTCGGTACCGGGACAGCTGAAGAACGCCGTCGACTGGCTCTCGCGCCCGGTCGCGACGACCGTCCTGCGGGGCAAGCCGGCGCTGGTCGTCGGTGCGAGCACCGGCGCGTTCGGCGCCGTGTGGTCGCAGGCCGAGCTCCGGAAGGTGCTGGCGACCGCGGGGGCGCGTGTCGTCGAGGCGGAGGTCGCAGTCGGGCATGCTCCGGCGAAGTTCGACGAGGACGGGCGGCTGGTCGACGGCGAGATCGCCGAGCAGCTGCAGGAGGCCGTCGAGGTGCTGCTGGCCGAGGAGCCCGTTCGCCGGCTGGCCGTTGCCGTCTGACCCGGCTGGCGAACATATGTTCGTAACATCCTGGGTCCACTGCAAACCTCTTGTAAAGAGCAGCGGACCTTGCTATGGTCTCCCTCAACCTAAGGGTGAGGCTTACGTCTCGCCCCTGACCCACGGGGGACGCCGATGGCCGCACGGCCCGCCGCGACAGCCGCGCAGAAGGCCCAACGAGAGCTCGAAGACCTGCAGTTGGTGCTGCGAGCCCGCAACGGCGACGGCGCTGCGCTCGACGTCCTGATCCGACGCTATACCGGCTTCGTCCGGCTGAAGGCGAGCTCGTACTTCCTCGCCGGCGGCGATTCGGAGGACCTCGTCCAGGAGGGCCTGATCGGCCTCTACAAGGCGGTCCGCGACTTCCGGCCGGACAAGGAGACGTCTTTCCGGAGCTTCGCCGAGCTCTGCGTCACGCGGCAGATCATCACGGCGATCAAGACCGCCACGAGGTTCAAGCACGCCCCGCTGAACACCTATGTCTCGTTCAGCCACACGCCCGCCGGCCAGGATTCCGACAGCGAGTGCACCCTGGGCGACGCGCTGCCGGGGCCGAGCGTCGACGATCCCTCCGTTTGCGTCATATCCACGGAGGAGCTCCAGAGCTTAATCTTCACTCTCGGAAGCGGTCTCTCCCAACTAGAAGCCGATGCTCTTCGTCTCTATTTGGAGGGATCGTCCTACGAGCAGATGGCAGAGGAGCTGGGCTGCGACACGAAGACCATTGACAACGCGCTGCAGAGGGTCAAGCGGAAGATCCTGACCCACCAGAAATCCAGGCAAGTCCTGCTGTAGTAAGGAATACAGGGCCTCCGGACAGCGTTTTAGATGGTGTAGGCGCCGCCCAGGCGCCCGTTCTTTGCAGAAGAAGAAGGAGTGAACTGAACTGACCAAGCTTGCGGAAATGGAACCACGTGCCTTCATCGACGAGGCGGAGGAGCTCGGAGAGCTCGAGGAGGAGGTCCTCGAGGCATACGCGCACGAGCACGAGCTGGAGGACGAGGAAGTCGCCGCCCTCCGCGCCGAGCTCGAGGAGCGCGGCGTCGAGCTGATCTCGACACCCCATGCCGAGCCGGTCGTCCGTGCCACGGCTCCGGTGAGCGGCGCGACGGACAGCCTCACGCTGTTCATGAACGAGGCCGGCCGCTACCCGCTGCTGTCGGCGGCGGAAGAGGTCGCGCTCGCGAAGCGCGTCGAGCGCGGCGACGTCGCGGCGAAGGAGCGGATGATCAACTCGAACCTGCGCCTCGTGGTCTCGATCGCCAAGCGCTACCAAGGCCACGGCCTGCAGCTCGGCGACCTGATCCAGGAGGGCGTGATCGGGCTGAACCGCGCCGTCGAGAAGTTCGACTGGCGCAAGGGGTTCAAGTTCTCGACCTACGCCACCTGGTGGATTCGCCAGGCCTGCCAGCGTGCGGTCTCGAACCAGTCCGCGACGATCCGCGTCCCGACGCACGTCCACGAGCGGCGCGTGAAGCTCAACCGTGCCCGCCAGCGGCTCCAGGCTGCGAGCGGCGACGACCCGACGCAGGAGGAGCTCGCGAAGGCGACCGGGCTCGAGCTGCGTTACGTCGAGGAGGCGCTCGGCGCGGTCGAGGCATCGGTCTCGCTGAACCAGGCGGTCGGCTCCGACGGCGAGGGTGAGCTCGGCGACCTGTTCGCCGACCCGAACTCCGTCGACCCGGAGTCCGAGGCAGCCGAGGCGCTGCGTGCGCGCTCGGTGCGCGAGGCGGTGCGGAACCTGCCCGAGCGCGAGCGCCGCGTGCTGGAGCTCCGCTTCGGCTTCGACGGCGAGCCTACCTCGCTCGAGCAGATCGGCCGCGAGTTGAAGATCAGCCGCGAGCGTGTCCGGCAGGTCGAGCGCGACGCTCTTGCGGCGCTCGAGGTCCAGCTGGCCGACGTCGTCGCAATCTCAGGCGACGATCTCGTCCACGCGGCATAGCCGCGCGGACCAGGTACGCCGCTTCGCGGGGAACGCGCGCGGGCACAGCCCGCGCGCTCCTCGTTTCTGGGCGAATGTTCCCTTCCGTGCGGCGCGAGAATGCTTCGCGTGCTCGCGTCGCATCAGTTCGCCTGCGCGTGAGCCGGCGGCTTAGCTCCGGCCTTGAGGGGGGTCTGACCCCGAAGGTTGGCTGCAGATGCCCCGCCACGAGATCGCTCGCCACGCTGCCGTGCGGCGATGGTGAGGATCCCGGCCGCCGTCGTCACTGCGGGGATGTCTCCTACGGGGGCGCGACTCGCTGGAGTAGCCGGGCCGCCTGCAGCTGTACCCGCCCAATCTCATATTGAGCCGCCGGGCGGATTCGCTTCCTCTGATTGTTCCGCGGCGGAGTCACCCTGAGGTAGCCTCGGCTCCGCATCGGCAAGTCCTCGATAGGCATCAGGTAGACGCCGCTCGTCTCCGGACAGTAGACCGCGAAGAAGTCAACCTCGCCGTGGTACGCCCGACGTACCGACCTGGGTTCGGGTGGTGCCCGTAGTTGCTACACATGCTCCAGATGACCGCCCCTTTGCGCAGCCGCCCTGTCTTGCATTGAACCTTCCGCAATGACTTTCCGTCGTCGATGACAAGGTCGTAGCGCGTGTTCTCTCCCAGAGGCATGAGGACGCCGAAGCCGAGTTCCCGGAGCACGAGCATGACGGCGAGGGTCGTGCGGTCACCGATGTCCACTGGGTGAGCCATTCGTACCCACCTTGCACATGCCATCTGCTGGGCCGTGTCCAAAACTGACAACAGATCCGTCGCCTACCATGTTGGCGCGCCGGAGTAGCTCAGTTGGCAGAGCACCTGATTTGTAATCAGGGCGCCGCGGGTTCGAGTCCCGCCTCCGGCTCCTGAAACGCGAAGCGCCCCGGCTCTCGCCGGGGCGCTTCTGTCTGAGCGAAGGAGTTGCGGGTGCTACGCAGCTGCGGGAGCCGGCACGGGCTCGTGCTCGAGCCGCGGCAGCCACTGGAGCCAGTTCGGCAGGTACCAGTTCCAGTCGCCCAGCAGCTTCATCGTCGCGGGCAGCAGCACGGCCCGGACGATCGTGGCGTCGATCAGGACGGCCGCTGCGAGGCCGATGCCCATCTCCTTCATGTCGAGGATCGGCATGAGTGCGAAGACCGCGAACGCGCCGACCATGACCAGCGCCGCCGAAGAGACCACACCGGCGGTCGTGGCGATGCCGTACTCGACGGCGTCCTCTGTCTTCATGCCGCGGTCGTACGCCTCCCGGACGCGGCTCAGGATGAACACGTGGTAGTCCATCGAGAGCCCGAACAGGATCACGAACATGAAGATCGGCAGCCACTGCGCGATGCCGCCGTTCGAGGTGAAGCCGAGCAGGCCCGAGCCCCAACCCCACTGGAAGACCGCGACGAGCACGCCATAGGCGGCGCCGACGGACAGCAGGTTGAGCACGATTGCCTTCGCAGCAACGACGAGCGACCGGAAGGTCACGAGCAGCAGCAGGAACGCGAACACGAGCACGAAGCCGAAGACGATCGGCGCCTTCGCCTTGAGCAGCGCGTTCTCGTCGGCCGACGTCGCCGTCGGGCCCGTGACGCCGTACTCGACGCCGTCGAGCTTCCCGACGGTCGCCGGCAGAACGTCGTTGCGCAGCGTGCGCAGCGCGTTCATCGACGCGGCGTCCGTGCCTTTGCCGACGAGCGGGATGTCGACCCGAGTGACGGTGCGGGCCGCATTGACGTCGGTGTCGATCGAGCCGGACGTGATTCCCGCCGCGACCGCCTTCGTCTTCAGCGCTGCGACCGCATGCTGCGTGGCGGGTGCATCGGCATCCGCCTTGATCGCAACGAGGCTCTGTGCGGCCGTGCCGTTGGAGAACTCGTTCTGCACCTTCTTGATCGTCGCCACCGTCGGCGCGCTGTTCGGCAGCGCGTCGAGGCCGCTCTGTGCGGTGTGCAGGTGCAGGACGGGCAGCGCCATCAGGACGAGCGCCCCGCCCGCAATTGCCGCCGCGATGCCGGGATGCCGCATCGCGGGGGTCAGGATCTTCTTCCAGAACCGGTTCTCACCGCTGTCGCGGCGAAGCCGGTGCAGGAACGGGATCTTGCCCTTCTCGACGCGGTCGCCGAGCTTCGACAGCAGTGCCGGCAGCACCGTCAGCGAGCCGAGCATGGCGATGCCGACCACCATCATCGTCGCGATGCCGAAGCCGAAGTAGCTCTTGTCGCCGGAGAACATCATCCCGGCCATCGCGATTATCACGGTGAAGCCGGAGATGAGCACCGACCGGCCCGACGTCGCCGCCGCGGCCTCGATCGCCGCCCGTGAGCCCTTGCCGGCCGCCCGCTCCTCGCGCTCGCGCTTCAGGTAGAAGAGCGAGTAGTCGACGCCGACGGCGAGCCCGATCAGGAGGATCACTGCGGGGGTGTTCTGGTCCATCGGCACGAGATGGCTCGGCAGCGCCACGAGCCCGACCGTCGCCAAAACGCCCGAGAGCGCGAGCAACAGCGGGACTCCGACTGCGACCAGTGCCCCGAACACGAGCAGCAGTACGATGATCGTGATCGGGATCGAACGCTCGCCGGCCAGTTTCAGCTGGTCGGTGAACATCTTGTCGAGCGCCTTGCCGGAGCTGATCGCGCCGGCCTCGCCGACGTAGAAGCCCGGATGCTCGGCCGCGACCTTCGCCACCGCGGCCTCGATCGCGTCGATCTTCTTCGTCGCGTCGTCGTACTTGCCCTTCATGTCGAAGGTGACCATCGCGGTGCTGCGGTCCTGCGACACGAGATCCGGGTGCGCCGGATCGAGCGGGCTCTTGAGGTTCTTGATGTTCGGGTTGTTCTTGACCGCGCCGATGACGTCGTTGATCGTCGAGTGGAACGCCGCAGCGTTCACCGACAGCTTCGAGCTCTGCACGAGCACGAACTCGGTCTGCGGATCCGACTGCGGGAAGCCCTGCTTGAGGATCAAGTCGGCCCGGTGCGACTGGCCGGTGCTGTAGTCCTGGTCCTTCAGGTTCTTCGTGCCGACCTTCGCACCGATCATGAAGGCGGCAACGACGAACGCGAGCCAACCGAACACGGCAATTTTCCAGTGACTCGCGCTCCAGCGACCCATGCGGGCCGCGATGTTGTTCGAGCGCTTGAGGGGTGACATGGCCTTCTGACTCCTTCGCTGGTTTACCCCAGCGAGAGTCGCATTGCGGCGTTCAACCTGAAATCCGGCCGACAGGCCTGTTGCAGGTGTGGCAAGCCACACCGCGTGAAGGGGCAATCCACCCAAGCCGGAGCGTAAGCCGAAGGGCTTACGCGCAGGCGAACTGATCCGTGCGCCGATGGCCGAAAGGCCACCGGCACACGGACGGAAGGGAACCATCGTCGACCGCCACTAGAGCGCGCGGGCTCAGCCCGCGCGCGTTCTCCGCGAAGCGGCGTACCCAACTGCTGGGGTCTGGCCCGCAGGGCCAGACCCCAAGAAGGAGGAAGACCGCCGGGGAGCGGCGGTCTTCAGGAGGAGGGAGGAGTGGTTTTTCGGGGTCTAAGCGTCCGACAGTTGCCACAGCACATGAACCGGCGAGTCCATGGCGGCTCCGCTGTGAACGAAGCGCTCCGTCAACGTGTCGAATCCCATACCTGCAGGATGCCGCCTCCGTCCGAGCTGAACCAGAGGGTTGGCTGGTGTCTTGGGGGTTCGGTTTTCCCCACGACGTCTCCGCGGACTACGAACGCAAATAGGTGAGGACGGCGAGGACCCGCCGATGGTCCTCCGCCGTGGCGGGCAGCCTCAGCTTCCCGAAGATGCTCGTCACGTGCTTCTCGACGGCGCGGAGCGTGATCACGAGCCGCTCGGCGATCGCCTGGTTCGACTTCCCCTCGGCCATCAACTCGAGCACCTCGCGCTCCCGCGGTGTCAGATCCTCGAGCGGGTCGTCCCGGCGCCGCCGGCCGACCAGCTGCGAGACGACCGCGGGATCCAGCGCGGAACCGCCCTCGGCGACACGGCGCACGGCCGCTGCGAACTCGTCCACATCGGACACCCGGTCCTTGAGCAGGTACCCGACGCCCTCGGCGTTCTCGCCGAGCAATTCCATGGCGTACGCCGGCTCGACGTATTGCGACAGGACGAGCACGCCGGTGTCCGGCCAGCGCTCGCGGATCTCCTGCGCGGCGCGCAGGCCTTCGTCCGTCTGCGTCGGGGGCATGCGGATGTCGACGAGGGCGACGTCCGGCTTGTGCATGCCGACGTGCCGCAGGAGGTCGTCCGCGGTGCCGCTCTGGGCGACGATCTCGAAGCCGGCGTCCTCGAGCAGCCGTGCGATCCCCTCGCGGAGCAGCACCGAGTCGTCTGCGAGCACTACGCGCACGCCGCGAAAGCCTCTGCGGGCCGTGCTGAGCGGCGGAAACCGCGTCGCCAGGCCGGCAGCGTTGAGCTGGAAGAGCCGCTCCGGCGCGTCGATCCCGGGCAGCTGGTGATCGCCGAGATCTTCGAGCTCGTGCTCCTCCAGCTCCTCGCGGGTGCGCGCGGAGAGCAGGATCTGCCCGCCGCTGCCGGCCTGGCAGATGCGCGCTGCGCGGTGGACGTCGAGCCCGAAGTACGTCCCGTCGCGGATGTTGGGCTCACCGGTGTGCATGCCCATCCGCACGCGGAGGTCGACGCCGCCCGGCCATTCGTGCTCGGCGAAGGCGCGCTGGGCGGCCACGACGCTGTCGGCGGCAGCGCGCGCGCTCGGGAACACGACGAAGAACTCGTCGCCGCGCTGGTCGACGATGATGCCCTTGCCGGCGTCGACCGCATCGCGGAAGAGTCGCCGGTGGTCGTCGAGGACGTGCGCGTACCGGTCGCCCAGCCGCTGAACCAGCTGGGTCGACCCCTCGACGTCTGTGAAGACGAGTGTGACGGTCCCATGTGGAAGTTTCGGCATCGGAGCCTACTCCAGTGGGATCTCGGCGCGGACTCGGGTTCCCGCGCCGGGCGGGCTCTTCACGTCGAGCTGGCCGCTCAAGGCGGCGACACGGTCCGCCAGCCCGCGCAGCCCGGAGCCGCGCACCGGGTCGGCGCCGCCGACGCCGTTGTCCGCCACCTCGACCACCGCAACTCCGTTCATCCGCTCGACCGTAACCTCTACCGCTGAAGCCTGGGCGTACTTCGTCACATTTGCAAGGGCCTCCGACACGACGTAGTAGGCGGCGGCCTCGACCGGCGCCGGCAGCTCGCACGAGGCGCCCTTGATCTCGACCGGCAAGGGCGACCGTGCCGCCAGCGCCTCGAGGGCGGCCTCGAGCCCCCGGTCGGTCAGGACGGCAGGATGAATGCCGCGCGCAAGCTCGCGCAGCTCCTCCAATGCCTGCGCGAGCTCCTCGCGCGACGCCTCGAGGAGGTCTTCGGCGCCGCCCGGGTCGCTCCTGATCCGGTTCTGCGCCAGCCGGAGCGACAGCGAGAGCGAGACCAACCGCTGCTGTGCGCCGTCGTGGAGGTTCCGCTCGAGCTTCCGCCGCTCGTCGTCGCCCGCGGCGACGATGCGCGCTCGCGACGCCTCGAGCTCCTCCTGCTGGCGTTTTCGCACGGTGATCTCGCGGACGATCATCAGGAACTCGTCCTCGCCGCTCGCGGCGAAGCGCGCTTCGTAGCTGCGCGGCTCGCCGGCGATCTCGAGCTCGTACTCGATCATCTGCGGCGTGCCGCGGTCGACCGCGGCCTGGCCGGCCTCCAGCACGCGCTCCGCGAGCTCCGCCGGCAGGCGGTCGTACACGCGCGCGCCGATCACAACCTCGCCGACGAGGTCGCGCGGGTTCGGCGCGTTGAAGCCGCGATACCGGCCGTCGCGCGAGATGCGGAACATCAGGTCCGGCAGCGCCTGCAACAGCGCGCGGTAGCGCTCCACGCGTGCCTTCACCTCGACGAGGAGCTTGTCGCGCTCCAGCGCGATGCGCGCGGCGCTGGTGATCGCGTCCAGCAGCTCCGGCTCCTCGCGCAGTGCCGCGTCGTGGATGATCGCCGCGACCGGTGTGTCGGCGTAGTCGAGGCGCGTCACGACGCGGTGCCGCGTCTCGTCCGGCAGGTCGAAGTGGTTCCCGTCGACGTCGACGTAGTGGTCGCCCTCGTCGTACCAGTACGCCACCACCGCCGTCGGATCGCGCAGAGCCTCGCGCAGCGAGTCCTGCACCTCGCTCGGGCTCGCGCGCTCGGGGAGCGTCGTGAAGATGGCGCCGAAGCCGGCGCTCCGCGCGAGCGTCGTGCCGAGCAATCCTGCGAGGAAGAGGAACGGGACCGCCGTGAACGTCACGATCAGCGCGACGCTCACGATCGTGTTCCCGACGCCCGAGAACGGCGTGACGATGAAGCCGACGGCGAGCAGCAGCACGCTCAGCCCGCCCGCGAGGTAGACCGGCCGCAGCTGGCGTCGCAGCGCGGGCGTGGCGCGGCGCCAGCGGCCGACCAGCAGCCAGAACGCCGCTGCGAAGAGGATCACGCCGATCGTCGTCCAGACGGCCGTCGATGCGACGTGCGCGGTGTGGTCGTGCGAGACGAATACGAGGTTGTCCGGGCATGCGTGCGGCTTGCACGTCTGCCGCGTCGGGAACATCGCGTCGAGCAGCGGCGCGAGGAACGCCGCGATGTACGAGCACACGACGATCGTGCGGCCGGCGCGGCTGATCAGCCTGCCGCTGGGATACGCCAGCAGCAGGTGGAGGAATGCGGCGATGAAGAGGCTCCCGAAGAGGGCGCCGAGCGTGTAGGGCAGCGAGTCGTTCGCCTCGAAGAGGCTCGCCACGAGCACGCCGAAGCCGACGGCGACCATCAGCATCCCGGTGCGGTTCGTCGGGCGGCGCGACCAGCCGATCAGGCCGGCGATGACGAACGACATGCTGACGAACAGCAGCAGCGCCGTCGTGAGCCCTGGATGCTCCTCGTGGTTGCTCGTCAGCGTGAGGGCGACGGCAGCGCTGGCGGCGAGCGCCGCTGCAGGCCCGAAGAAGAGCCAGGGCCGACGCCGGATCACGCCACGAGAAACGCCGCGATCGCGGCGCCGGACAGATCTGCCTTCGGGACGAAGCCGTGGGCGCCGCACTCACCGATGCAGGGCCCGTAGTCGGCGCCGTCACGGCTCGAGGTGAGGATCACGATCGGCGGATCCTCGAGCTTCCGGAGCTGGCCGGCCACGTGGAAGCCGTTGATGCCCGGAAGCTGGACGTCGAGCAGAACGAGGTCGGGATGAAGCCGTTGGGCCGCCTCGACCCCGCTCTCCCCGTCCTCGGCCTCGCCGACGACCTCGTAGCCCTCCGCTTCGAGCAGCGTTCTCGCGCTGGCTCGGAAGCTCGGGTGATCGTCGACGATGAGAACTGTCACAGCCACAGTCTCGTACCCCTTCGGGCGGCGCCGAATACGGTTACCCACACTCTTTATTGCCTAGAACCCGCCAACTGACCCGTTTGGGTCAGGTCCGCGGCGGCCGCGGCGGGGATCTCCACGCGAAAGACGGAGCCGCCGCCGTCGTTCGGCTCGACCCAGATCCGCCCGCCGACGCGGCGCACCAGCTCGCGCGCGATGTAGAGGCCGAGGCCGGTGCCACCGATTCCCCCGGTCATGTCGGGATCGAGGCGGTAGAACTTCTCGAAGATCCGCTCCTGCTCGACTGGCGGGATGCCGAGGCCCTGATCTGCGACGGTGAAGCGAACGGCGTCGTCGACCGCCTCGACGCCGAGGCGGACGTCGCCGCCCGAGGGCGAGTACTTGATCGCATTGTCGAGCAGGTTGTCGAGCACCTGCCGGAGCTGCGACTCGTCGGCGGCGACCGGCGGGACGTCGTCGGCCACGGGCTCGATCTCGACGCGCACCCCGTCCGGGAGGTGCGTGCGCGCGGCCTCGGCCACGCTCGCGGTCAGCGCGCCTGGGTCGCAGCTCTGGATGTGGACTTCTAGCCGGCCGGCGTCGAGCTGCCCTGCGAGCAGGAGATCGCTCACGATCGTCGTGAGCCGCTTCGATTCCTCGACAATCACGTTCAGCAGCCGCGTCGTGATGTCGCCGGCGAGCTCGAGGTCGTCGCGGTTCAGGGTCATCGCCGAGCCGTAGATCGCTGCAAGCGGTGTGCGCAGCTCGTGTGAGACGGTCGCGACGAGGTCCTGGCGAATCTGCTCGAGCGCGCGCTCGTCGGTGATGTCCTGGAACGCGTAGACGATCCCCTCGTCGAACTCGACGCCTGAGATCGACACCCAGCGCTCGTGGCCGTCGCGCTCGAACGGGAGCGTCTCGGCACCGGTCTTCACGTGCTCCCACCCCGAAAGCAGGTCGTCGAGCCTGCGGCCGACGACCTCGTCGCGCCGAATGCCGGAGATCGCTTCGGCGGCGCGGTTCCAGAGCCGCACGACGCCGTCGACGTCGACGAGGAAGACACCGTCGCCGACCGTCTCGAGGACGCGCGCAGCCTGCGCGCGCTCCTCCACCTCGCGGTAGAGCTTGGCGTTCTCGACCGCAGTGCCTGCGCGCCGAGCCAGCTCCTCCGCCACGGCGAGATCCTCGGGCCCGTAGCGGCGTCCTGACCCGGCCGCCACGAGCGAGATGACGCCTAGCACCTCGCCGTGCGCGACCAGCGGAACGCACATGGAGCTCTCCATCCCGAGCTCGCGGACGAGGCCGAGGTGGAAGGCGTCCTGTGCCAGCTCGGCCAGCCGTGCCTCGCTGATCTCGGTAGCCAGCTCGCTCCGTCCGGTGCGGCGGACGAGCGGCGGGCCCTGCCCCGCCTCGGCGTTCTCCGGATAGCGGCGCGCCAGCTCGAACGCCAGCTCGACCTTCTTCGGGTCGACGTGCTCGACGGCCAGCGTGTGCAAGCGCCCGTCCTCGACCACGTCGACGCGAGCCCAGTCCGCGATCCGCGGCACGGCGAGCTTCGCCACGGCGGCCAGCGTGCTCCGGTAGTCGAGCGACGCCGCGAGCGCGGCGCCGGCGTCGACGAGGAAACGCTGCGCCTCCTCGGCACGCTTCTGGTCGTGGATGTCGATGTTCGAGCCGAACCACTTGACGACGGCGCCCCCCGTGTCGGTCCTCGGAACGGCGCGCGTCAGGTGCCAGCGGTACACGTTGTCGCCGGCACGCCGGAGGCGCAGCTCGTTCTCGTACGGCTGCACCGTCGCGAGCGCGGCCTGCCAGCGGTCGAGCATTCGGGCTAGATCCTCCGGATGCACGACGTCGGTCCAGCCCCTCTCGACCAGCTCGGGGAACGACGTCGCGAAGTAGTCCAGCGCGCGCTGGTTGACGTAGTCGAGCTCGCCGTTCGGCAACGCCGTCCAGATCTGCTCTGGCTGCGCTTCCGCGAGGAAGCGGTACCGCTCCTCGCTCTCGCGTCGCAGCTCCGCGAGCTCCTGCTCCTTGAGCTGCTCGGCCTGCCGCCGCAGCTGCTCGTTCTTCTCGTGCAGCTCGACGAAGACGGCGACCTTCGAGCGGAGCACGTCCGGGTTGAACGGCTTGAAGACGTAGTCGACCGCGCCGGCCGAGTAGCCGCGGAACACCTGCTCGTCGTCCTTCGAGATCGCGGTGACGAAGATGATCGGGACGAGGCTCGTGCGCTCGCGCTGCTTGATCAGGTGCGCGGTCTCGAACCCGTCGAGCTCGGGCATCTGGACGTCGAGCAGGATGACCGCGACGTCGTGGCGCAGCAGCTGGCGCAACGCGTCCTCGCCGGAGCTCGCGTACAGCAGCGTCTCGCCGAGCGGCTCGAGGATC
The DNA here is from genome assembly GCA_035456125.1 of Gaiellaceae bacterium. Lineage (GTDB taxonomy): Bacteria > Actinomycetota > Thermoleophilia > Gaiellales > Gaiellaceae > 3-1-20CM-4-69-9. Next base: position 11,567 of record DATIDT010000049.1, on the reverse strand, counting down.
GCCTCGAGCGCGAGCAGGTTCTCGGGGCGATCGTCTACGAGGAGGACCTTTGCCATCAGATCCGCTGGACGCAGAGATCGAAGAGGTAAGCGCCGATCTCCTCGAGCGGCAGCACCGCATCGGCAACAGTCGCGGCGATGGCCGCATCCGGCATCGTCCTGCGCTCGGCGCCGTCCGGCTCCTGCACGATGGCGACGCCGCCGCGCCCCTTGACGGCGGCGAGGCCGGCGGCGCCGTCCTCGTTCGCGCCGGTCAGGATGATGCCGATCAGGCCCGTGCCGTACGCGAACGCCGCCGACTCGAAGAGGACGTCGATCGAGGGGCGCGCATATTGCACGCGCTCGTCCACCGAGAGCGCGAACGAGCCCGGCTCGACGAGCAGGTGATAGTCAGGCGGCGCGACGTACACGTTCCGCGGTTCGATCGGCATTTTGTCCTCGACGTCCTGCACCGGCCGCCTGATCCGGAGGCGGAGGAGATCCGCGAGACCGCCGGGCGCTGCGCTGGTGTGACGGTGCTGTGCGATGACGATCGGCTGCTCGATCTCGTCCAGGATGTCCGCGAGCAGCCGGCCGACGGCGTCGAGGCCGCCCCACGAGGCTCCGACCACGATCAGCTCAATCCGAGAAAAATGCTGCGCACTTTTCTCGGGTCGGGTTTCACCCTTCGCTTCGCTCGGGTTAGGCATTCATCGAACCTTTTTGTACACGCGTTCGCTCGCGTCGACCTCTTCGTAGCAGTGCTCGCACGGACTGAAGTGGATCGACTCCTTCGCACCGAGCACGAGCACGCCGAACATCATCAGGCTCTCGTAGAAGAGGCGGTGGACGCGGTCCTGCAGCGCGCGATCGAAGTAGATCATCACGTTGCGGCAGATGATCACGTTGAACTCGTTGAACGACCCGTCGGAGACGAGGTTGTGCTGCGCGAAGACGACGTTTTCGACGAGCCTGCGCTGGAACTGCGCGCCGTCGTACTTCGCCAGGTAGTACTCGGAGAAGGCGCGCGTGCCGCCGGCCTTGATGTAGTTCTCCGTGTACTCGCGCATCTTCTCGAGCGGGAAGACACCCGATCGCGCGCGGTCGAGCACGGACTCGTTGATGTCCGTCGCATAGATGCGCGCCCGCTCGTGGACGCCCTCCTCCTCGAGGAGGATCGCGAGCGAGTACACCTCCTCGCCCGTCGAGCAGCCAGCGATCCAGATGCGCGTGAACGGGTACGTCCGCAGCAACGGCACGACCTGCTTGCGGAAGGCGGCGTAGAAGCTCGGGTCGCGGAACATGGCCGTGACGTTGATCGACAGGTCGAGCAACAGCCGCTCCATGCAGGCGGAGTCGTGCAGGAGCTTGTCCTGGAGCGCCGAGATGGTCGAGAGGCCCTCGGCCTCGACGCGACGCCAGACGCGGCGGCGGAGCGACGCCGGGGCGTACTCCCGGAAGTCGAAGCCGTAGCGACGGTAGACGCCTTCGAGCAGGAGCGCGAGCTCGATCTCGTCGACGCCGTCGCGCTCGGCCGTGCCCTGCTCGACCTCGAGAGCCATCTGGGCTACTTGTACAACCAGACGCGCATCAGCGACAGGAGCTGGGCGGTGTCGACTGGCTTCGCGATGTAGTCGGACGCGCCGGCGGCAATGGCCTTCTCGCGGTCTCCCTTCATCGCCTTGGCCGTGAGCGAGATGATCGGCAGCTGCAGGAACTCGTCGTCGGCGCGGATCAGCCGCGTGGTCTCGTAGCCGTCGAGCTCCGGCATCATGATGTCCATCAGGACGAGGTCGACGTCCGGCGTGCGCCGCAGCAGCTCGACTCCGTCCTTGCCGTTCTCGGCGTAGAGCACCTCCATGCCGTGCGCCTCGAGCACGCTGGTCAACGCGAAGACGTTCCTGACGTCGTCGTCGACGATGAGGATCTTCCTGTTCTTGAAGACCTCCTCGGCCGAGTGGAGCTGCTCGAGCAGGCGCCGCTTCTCCTGCGGGAGCTTCCGCTCGATACGGTGGAGGAAGAGGGCCGTCTCGTCGAGCAGCCGCTCCGGTGAGCTCGCGTCCTTGACGACGATCGTGTCTGCGAGCTTGCGGAGCTCCGTTGTCTCGCTCTGCGTCAGCTCCTTACCGGTGTAGACGATCACCGGCATCGTCGCGAGCTGCTCGTTCTGCTTGATCTCGTCGAGCAGGTCGAGGCCGCTTCGTCCTTGGAGCTTCAGGTCGACGACCATGCAGTCGTAGTGCTCGAGCTGGAGCGCCTCGAGCGCCTCCTCGCCGCTCGCGACCGCTGTCACATCCACGTCGTCGCCGCCGCCGATCAACTCGACCAGCGCGCGGCGCTCGTGCTCGTCGTCCTCGACGACGAGCAGGCGCTTGACCTCGCGGTCGATGAACGCGCGGATCGCGCCGAACGTGCCTTCCAGCCCCTCCTTCGAGACCGGCTTCTCGACGAACGCGACCGCACCGGCGCGCAGCGCGTTCTGGCGGCCGTCGCCGGCCGAGACGATGTGCACCGGGATGTGCCGCGTCTCCGGATGCTGTTTCAGCCGCTCGAGGACGTTCCAGCCGTCGATGACGGGCAGGTTCATGTCGAGGATGATCGCGTCGGGCTTGAACTCGTGCGCGAGCGCGAGACCGGAGTCGCCGCGCAGCGCGACGATGCCCTTGAAGCCGCGCTCGCGCGCGACGTCGAGCTCCGTTCGCGCCGTCTCCGGGTCGTCCTCGACGATCAGCACGACACGGTCGCCGTGCTGGATGTCATCGCGGTCGTCGCGAACATCGCTGGGGAGGAGGAGCGCCGGGTCGAGCTCGCGATCATCGACCGCGCGCGGAGCGCCGTTGCCCTCGCTGCCGCCCGTGAAGACGATCTCCTCCGCGTCGGCGGCCTCGCGAGGCTTCACCTCGACCGACTGGAAGGTCGCGGGCAGGAAGAGCGTGAACGTGCTCCCGTCGCCAGGCTTGCTCTCGACGTGGATCTCGCCGCCGAGCAGCCGCGCGATCTCGCGGCTGATCGAGAGGCCGAGCCCGGTGCCGCCGTACCGGCGGCTCGTCGTGCCGTCGGCCTGCTGGAACGCCTCGAAGATCAGGCGCAGCTTGTCGTGCGCTATGCCGACGCCGGTGTCGCTGACGGCAAGCTCGAGCACCGTCTCGGCCCGCGACAGCGCCTCGCTCGCGAACTGGCGTCCCTCGGCGACCCCGATGCGCAGCTTGACGGCGCCCTGCTCGGTGAACTTGAAGGCGTTCGAGAGCAGGTTCTTCAGCACCTGCTGCAGGCGCTGCTCGTCGGTCTCGATCGTAGGCGGGACGTTCGCGCCGTGAATGTCGATGTCGAAGTCGAGCCCCATGTCCTCGGAGACGTGGCGGAACGACCGCTCGACGAAGTCGCGCAGGTCTGAGAGCTTCACGTCGCCGACGTTCACGTCCATACGGCCGGCCTCGACCTTCGACAGATCGAGGATGTCGTTGATCAGCGCGAGCAGGTCGGAGCCTGCGCTGTAGATCGTGTCAGCGAACTCGATCTGCTTCGGCGTCAGGTTTCGGTCGGGGTCCTCCGCGAGCAGCTTCGCCAGGATCAGCAGCGAGTTGAGCGGCGTGCGCAGCTCGTGCGACATGTTCGCGAGGAACTCGGACTTGTAACGTGACGACAGCGAGAGCTGCTCCGCCTTCTCCTCGAGCGCGGCGCGCGCGAGCTCGATCTCCCGGTTCTTGATCTCGATGCGCCGGTTCTGCTCCTCGAGCAGTTGCGCCTTCTCCTCCAGCTCCTCGTTCGTCTGCTGCAGCTCTTCCTGCTGCGTCTGGAGCAGCTCCTCCGACGCTTTCAGCGACGCGGCCTGCTCCCCGAGCTCCCTGTTGGTCTGCTGCAACTCCTCCTGCTGTGCCTGCAGCTCCTCGGACTGGCTCTGCAGCTCCTGCGTCAGCTCCTGCGACTGCTCCAGCAGCTCCTCGGTGCGCATGTTCGCCTGGATGGTGTTCAGCACGACGCCGATCGACTCGGCGAGCTGCTCCAGGAACGTCTGCTGGACCGGCGCGAAGCGCTGGAACGACCCGAGCTCGACGACCGCCATCACCTGCTCCTCGAAGAGGACGGGGAGGACGATCAGGTTCACGGGAGCCGCCTCGCCGAGCCCGGAGGTGATCCGGACGTAGTCCTCCGGTGCCTGGTGGAGCAGGATCGGCTTCAGCTCGAGCGCCGCCTGGCCGACGAGCCCTTCGCCGATCCGGAACGCCGTCGGGACATTCTTCCGCTGCTTGTACCCGTACGACGCGATCAGGCGGAGCTCGAAGTCGTCGCCCTCGCCGTCCGGCGACTCCATCACGAAGAACGCGCCGTGCTGTGCGCCGACGAGCGGCGTCAGCTCCGACATGATCAGGCGCGAGACCGTCTCGAGATCGCGCTCGCCCTGCAGCAGGCCGGTGAAGCGCGCCATGTTCGAGTTGAGCCAGTCCTGCTGCTGGTTCGTGCGCGTCGTCTCCGCGAGATTTTCGATCATCTGGTTGATCGTGTCCTTCAGCTCGGCGACCTCGCCCTGCGCCGCGACGGCGATGGAGCGGGTCAGGTCGCCCTGGGTCACGGCCTGGGAGACCTCCGAGATCGCGCGCAGCTGCGTCGTGAGGGTGCCGGCAAGCTGGTTGACGTTGTCCGTCAGGCCCTTCCACACGCCGCTGACGCCCACGACCTCGGCCTGCACGCCGAGCCGCCCATCCGTTCCGACCTCGCGCGCCACGCGCGTGACCTCGGCGGCGAACGTCGAGAGCTGGTCGACCATCGTGTTGATCGTGTTCTTGAGCCTGAGGATCTCGCCGCGCGCGTCGACGGTGATCTTCTTGCCGAGGTCGCCCCTCGCAACCGCGGTCGTGACGTCCGCGATGTTCCGCACCTGGCTGGTGAGGTTGTCGGCCAGCGTGTTGACGTTGTCGGTCAGGTCCTTCCAAGTGCCGCTGACGCCGCGGACCTGTGCCTGGCCGCCGAGCTTGCCTTCGGTGCCGACCTCGCGCGCGACGCGTGTGACCTCGTCGGCGAAAGACGAGAGCTGGTCGACCATGGTGTTGATCGTGTTCTTGAGCTCGAGGACCTCGCCTTTGACGTCGACCGTGATCTTCTTGCTCAGGTCGCCGTTGGCCACCGCCGTCGTCACATCCGCGATGTTCCGGACCTGGCCCGGGAGATTGTCGGCGAGCGTGTTGACGTTGTCGGTCAGTTCCTTCCAGGTGCCGCTGACGCCGCGGACCTGTGCTTGACCGCCGAGCTTTCCTTCGGTGCCGACCTCGCGTGCAACGCGCGTCACCTCGTCCGCGAAGACGCGGAGCGTGTCGATCATCGAGTTGATCGTGTCGGCGAGCGCGGCGACTTCGCCCTTCGCCTCGATGGTGAATTTCTGATCCAGGTCTCCGTTCGCGACGGCGGTGACCACGCGTGCAATGCCGCGCACCTGTGTCGTCAGGTTCGAAGCCATGAAGTTGACGTTGTCGGTCAGATCCCGCCAGATGCCCGACACGCCCTTCACACGCGCCTGGCCGCCGAGGATGCCCTCCGTTCCGACCTCGCGGGCGACCCGCGTGACCTCGTCCGCGAACGAGCTCAGCTGGTCGACCATTGTGTTGACCGTGACACCGATGCGTCGAAACTCGCCCTTGACCGGACGGCCGTCGATCTCGAGTGACATCTTCTGCGAGAGATCGCCGTCCGCGACGGCGCCGATCACGCGCGAGACCTCCGTTGTCGGGCGGACGAGATCCTCGATCAGCGAGTTGACGGAACCGAGCGACTCGCTCCACGAGCCCGTGAGCCCCTCGAGCTGCGCCCGCTCCGTCACCTTGCCCTCGCGCCGCACGACCGTGCTCACGCGCTTCAGCTCATCGGTGAGCGCCTCGCGTCGCTCTGCGAGCTGATTGAACGCCTCCGCCACGTCGCCCATGACTCCGCCGTCCTCGGCTTCGAACCGCACCCCGATCTCCCCGTCCCTCGCCGAGCGGAGTGCTTCCAGCAACAGCTGAAGGTCCTGTTTCTGGAGCTGGACCGTGCCCTTCTTGGCCCGTTTCTTTCGGGATTTCGTCTCTCGTGCAGCCACAACTGACTCCTTTGTGCGAGGTGTCGGTCGCCGGTTGACCGCTGGGCGACGCGTCGGCCGGCTGGGAAAGGGCCTTTTGCCCGCTGAGCGGCAAATTTTACTCGCGTGCTGGTGGAATGACCGCTAGCCGGATGCCAACGCCTGTTCGAGGTCGTGCCACAGCTCGTCGACCGGTTCGAGGCCGACACTCAGCCGCAGCAGCCCGGGTGGGACGCGCTCGGGCTCCCAGCGGGCTCGCGCCTCCAAGACCGAGTGCACGCCGCCCAGGCTCGTCGCGTTCGCGATCACCTGGAGAGACGTCTCGACGTGGCGCGCTGCGTCGGCATCGACGACGTCGAACGACAGCAGCCCGCCGATGCCCGCGTAGCGCACCGTCTGCACCGCCGGGTGCTCGTCCAGCAGGCGGGCGAGCTCCGTCGCCGTCTCCGTCTGGCGGCGGACGCGCACCTCGAGCGTCGCCAGCCCCCGCAGCAGAAGGTAGGCCGGATCCGGCGCGGCGGCGATCCCGGTGCGCGTCCGGACCTGGTGCAGCCGCTCGGAGTCGTCCTCGCGCTTGCAGACGACGACGCCGAGCAGGGCGTCGTCGTGGCCGGCGAGGTACTTCGTCGCGCTGTGCAGGACGAAGTCGGCGCCGTAGTCGAGCGGCCGCAGGAAGACGGGCGTCGCCGCCGTCGCGTCGACCAGCACCCGCGCCGGGTGGGCCGCGGCCGCCTCCAGGTCGGGCATCGTCAGGAACGGGTTCGAGGGCGCCTCGAGCCACACCAAGTCCGCACCGTCCGGGGGCGGGCCGGTCTGGTCGAACTCGACGTGGCGGAGCCCCCAGCGCTCGAGCTCCCTGAACAGGACGCTCGTCCCGAAGTACGCGCCCTCGGCGAGCGCGATCGTCTCTCCGGGGGAGAGGAAGGCGAGCACGACGGCCGTCGCCGCGCCGGTGCCCGACGAGAAGAGCAGCGCGTGTCCGCCGTCCAGCCGTCCGAGCTCGCGCTCCGCCTCGGCCCCGGTCGGGTGGGCGTCCCGCTGATAGTAGAACGGGCCGAGCTCGCCGTCGCGATACGGCCAGATCGTGGCGCGGTCGACGCTCACGAGGCGACTTTACTGGCGCTTTACCGCCGCTTGGGAGGCATGTTCGATCGTGGAGCCATGATCACTTTCAAGCTCGCACTCGCATTGGTCGTCGCCGCCGGCTGGCAGCCGCTCCCGGCGGCGCCGATCACGCCCGACTTCGACGCCCGCACGAGCGTCTGGACGGGCAAGCAGATGATCGTCTTCGGGCGCGACCAGCAGACCGCGCTCGACTCCCGCGGCAAGGCGTACTCCACCGGCAGCGTCAACGTCGCCGCCGCCTATGACCCGCGGTCGAAGCGCTGGCGGAAGCTGTCACCGCCGGCGAAGACGTCCGGCTTCATGCACCTCAGCTCCGTCTGGACCGGGAAGGAGATGCTCGTCTGGGGCCAGGGCACGCACCTCGCATACAACCCGGCGACGGATACGTGGCGGCAGCTCCCGACCTCGCCCCTGCTGCGTGTGCACGACGGCTTCGGCGCCGTCGTCTGGACCGGCAAAGAGATGCTCGGCTGGGGCGGCGGCTGCTGCGGCGACGCGTTCTCCGACGGGGTTGCCTTCAACCCGGTGACGAACAAGTGGCGGGCGCTGCCGAGGGCGGGACTTGCGGGCGACCAGCAACCCGTGGGCGTCTGGACGGGGAAGCGGTACATCGTGTTCGCCCGCTCGCGGGCCGCGGCCTACGATCCCGCGCGGAACGCATGGCGCCGCGTCGCGCCGGCGCAGCTTCGTCCGGCGGCTGCCGTGTGGGGCGGAGCACGCGTCTTCGTCACGACGGCCTCGCGCACCGCCTTCGCCTATGACCCGGCGACGGACCGCTGGCACAAGCTGCCGCTGCTCCCGCGCGGCCGGATCGGCACCGTGGCGGTCTGGGACGGCGCGCACCTGCTGGTCTGGGGCGGCGCCCGCGGCGGCGCGAGCTTGATGCCCGGCGCGAAGCAGTGGACCCCGTTCGCGCGCGGGCCGCTGCCGGCGCGGCTCGAGCCCACCGCTGTCTGGACGGGCAGCACGCTCCTCGTCTGGGGCGGCGTGCCGACGAAGACGTGGGGGCACGACGCGGCGGCCGGCGCTGCGTACACCCCGCCGGCCGCCGGGTGCGGCGACAGCTGGACGGCGGAGAACATGCGCGTCACGCGGCAGGTGAAGGCAGCGTTGCGCGTCGCTTCCGGAGCGACGCACGGGCCGCTCGCCGGGCACACGTACTACGGCATGTACTCGGGCACGTCGTATGCGCTCGCGACGTTCGGACGCTGGCCGACCGTGTTTCGCACCGACGGGGGCGGCCGCTGGCACGTGCGGGCCACCACTGTCGGCCGCATCTGCCGCACGGTCGTTCCGGCCGAGCTGTTGCAGGCCTGGTCGTTGCGCGGCGTCGGCGGCGGCTGCTACGTGGAACCGCGCTAGAGCTCGTCGGCGCGCCACGTGCGGCGGCCGAGGCTCGCGGCGAGCGGGTTGAACGCCGCGAGAAAACGAAGCTTCAGCGCCGTCGCGCGCGCATCCGCCCGCCGGGCCGCGGCGGGCGGCTTGCTGCCGCGGACGCACGACGTCTTCGCGCGGAGCCAGTCGCGGTAGATCCAGTCAGCGGCGATCGATGCGTGGCCGGCTTTCTGGAACCGGTCGGACACGAGCAGCGCCCGCTCGCTGTCGGGGACGTGCAGCGCGGCGAGCTGCTCGAGCAGGCTTTGCCGATTCTCCTGCACGCTGTCGAGCTGCGCAGCGGCGACCTGCGGCGACAGGCTGCAGTCGAACGCGCCGGCGAGCACCTGCGTCACCTCGGCCCGTCCTTCGTGCGACTGCTGCAGGAAGTTCTCCAGCGTGTACACGAACGAACGGAGATGCGCGTCGGCGTGCGTGGTCGTAGGCGGTGCCGCACTGGTGCTGTCTCCGTTCCGCGCGAGCAGCGCGGCGGCGACCCCGGCGGCGACGAGCACAACGAGCGCAACGGCGGCGAGCAGCCACCTGCGCCGGCGCTGCGGCGCGGGCGCCGCCTCGTGCGCGACCGCCTTCAGGCGTAGGTCCGTGTCCTGGCGCAGCATCGCCTGCTCGAGCTCGCGCAGCTCCGGCCCCGGCTCGATTCCGAGCTCGTCGACGAAGAGCTCGCGCGTGCGCCGGAAGAGCTCGAGCGCGTCTGCCTGTCGCCCGGCTCGATACAGCGCGAGCATGAGCAACGCGCGCGGGCGCTCGCGCAACGGCTCGCGCGCGACGAGCTCTTCGAGCTGCGGGACGACCGCGTCGCCGGACTCGACCGACGCCTGCAGCCAGTCCTCGTAGGCGGCCGCGCGTAGGTCGTCGAGGCGGGCGGCGACGGGCTCCGGCGGACCGCGCCACAACGCAAGCGCCTCGCCGAGCGTGTCACGCGTCTCGCTCGGCGGCAGCGACCGTGCTTCGCCGGTCAGCTGCTCGAAACGATCGAGGTCGAGCTCGCCGTCGTCGATGCGGAGCAGGTAGCCGGGCGGCCGTGTGACGAGCCGGTCCGGGCCCAGTGCCTTGCGCAGTTGCGAGACGTAGACCTGCAGCGTCTTCGTTGCCTGTGCGGGTGGCTCGTCGCCCCACAGCTCGTCGATCAGCCGCGCGGTCGAGACGACCCGGTTCCGGTCGAGGAGAAGGAGCGCGAGGAGCGCCCGCGGCTTCGCGGCCGCGAGCTGTACGGGCCTCCCGTCGACCACCGCCTCGAGCGGGCCCAGGAGCCGGAACTCGTCCACGCACAGCCATACTAGGCTCCCCCCATGGCGGCAACCGACGACCGCGCCGACTCGACGCAGGCGAAGCTCGACCAGCTCCAGCAGCTGCGCGACGAGGCGGAGCACAGCGCGAGCGAAAAGGCGGTCGAGCGCCAGCGGCAGCAGGGCAAGCTGCTCGCGCGCGAGCGGCTGGTGGAGCTCCTGGATCCCGGCTCGTTCGTAGAGCTCGACCGTTACGTGCGCCACCGGGAACCCAATTTCGGAATGCTCGAGCGCCGGCCGTACGGCGACGCCGTCGTCACTGGGTACGGGACGATCTTCGGCCGCAAGGTCTTCGTCTTCTCGCAGGACTTCGCGGTCTTCGGCGGATCGTTGAGCGAGGTCTTCGCCGAGAAGATCTGCAAGGTGATGGACCTGGCGCTCAAGTACGGGTGCCCGCTGATCGGGATCAACGACTCCGGCGGCGCACGGATCCAGGAAGGCGTCGTGTCGCTCGCGGGGTACGCCGAGATCTTCTGGCGCAACGTGCAGTGCTCGGGCGTGATCCCGCAGATCTCGCTCGTGATGGGCCCGTGCGCCGGCGGCGCCGTCTACTCGCCCGCGATCACCGACTTCGTCTTCATGGTCGAGGGCTCGTCCTACATGTTCATCACCGGTCCCGACGTCGTGAAGACGGTGACCGGGGAGGAGGTGACGTTCGAGGAGCTCGGCGGTGCGTCGACGCATGCGTCGAAGTCCGGCGTCGCGCAGTTCATCTCGGCCGACGAGAAGTCGTGTCTGGAGGACGCGCGCTACCTGCTGTCGTTCCTGCCGCAGAACAACGTCGATCCGCCGCCGTACGCGGAGCCGGCAGATGCGCGCGATCGAGAAGAGCCCGACCTCGACACGCTCATCCCCGACCACCCGAACAAGCCGTACGACATGCACGAGGTCGTCCGCCGGGTCGTCGACGACGGCGAGTTCTTCGAGGTGCACGAGCTCTGGGCGGAGAACGTGATCTGCGGCTTCGCGCGGCTCGGCGGCCATCCTGTCGGTGTTGTCGGGAACCAGCCGCGCTCGCTCGCAGGCGTCCTGGACATCGAGTCGTCGGAGAAGGCGGCGCGGTTCGTGCGCTTCTGCGACGCGTTCAACATCCCGCTCGTCACGTTCGTCGACGTCCCGGGCTTCCTGCCGGGCACGCAGCAGGAGTGGGGCGGGATCATCCGCCACGGCGCGAAGCTGCTGTACGCGTACGCGGAGGCGACGGTGCCGAAGCTGACCGTGATCACGCGGAAGGCGTACGGCGGCGCGTACGACGTCATGAGCTCGAAGCACATCCGCGCCGACTTCAACTTCGCGTGGCCGACCGCCGAGGTGGCGGTGATGGGGCCCGAGGGCGCCGTGAACATCATCTTCCGGAAGGAGTTGGAGGACGCGGACGACCCGGACAAGCGCCGCGAGGAGCTCATCGACGACTATCGCGAGCGCTTTGCGAACCCGTACACGGCGGCCGAGCGCGGCTACGTCGACGAGGTGATCGAGCCTCGCCGCACGCGTCCCGTGCTCATCGACGCGCTCGAAACGGCGCTGACGAAGCGCGAGCCGCGCCCGCGCCGCAAGCACGGGAACATCCCGCTCTAGCGCCGTATCCGTTCGCGCGCGACCGTCGTTGTCTCACTGTGCGGAAGCGCACGCTTGCAGCGGTCGCGGGCGTGGCGGGTGGCCTCGGGGTCGCCGCCTCCGTCGCTGCGTCCGCCGCGACCGGCGCGCTCCCACCCCTCCCGACGCTGAGCGTGATGA
>DATIDT010000048.1:0-23876 GCA_035456125.1 Gaiellaceae bacterium | reverse complement strand
AGACGCTGATGGCGCTCTGCGGTGCGGCGACGATCGTCGTCCTCGCGCTGCTGCTCGTCCGCCTCGGTGCGCCGCGCGCTCGCCTCTGGACTGCGCTCGCGTTGTTCGCCCTCTCTCCGATCGCGTTGGGGCCGATCTCGCTCAACACCTACGACGCGTGGCCCGCGTTCTTGACTGTCGCCGCGCTCGGGTTGCTGCTCGCGGCGCTGCCGGTCGCCGCTTTCGCCGTGCTCGGGGTGGCGTTCGCGGCGAAGGTCTATCCGGTCGTGCTCCTCCCGCCCGCACTCGTGTACGTGTGGCGGACGGCCGGCCGCCGCGCTGCGGCCCGGTCGGCGGCGGCGTTCGCGGCCGTCGCGGCGATTGTGATCGTTCCCTTCCTGGCGCTCTCGCCGCACGGCCTTGTCGAGAGCTTTCGAGCGCAGGCAGGGCGCGCGTTGCAGGTCGAGAGCCTCTTCGGCTCGCTGCTCGGCGTCGCCGACCGGCTCGGCTGGTACTCCGCGCACGTCGTCCACCGGACGGGCCACGCGATCTCGTACGACCTGACGGGAACGCTCCCCCGCGTGCTCGCCGGCTTCAGCTCCGTCCTGCAGGTGCTCGCCGTGGCGCTCGTCGCGTGGCTCTATGCGCGCGGGCGCGACGAGCCGCAGCGGCTCGCAATCGCCTTCGCGGGCGCGGTCGCCGGCTTCATCGCGTTCACGCGCTTCTTCTCGCCGCAGTACATGGTCTGGCTCGTGCCGCTCGTCGTTCTGCTCGAGCCGCTCGAGTGGGCGTTGACGGCCGCGGTGCTCGTGCTCGCGCAGGTCTGGTTCTTCCACTACGGCGACGTGTTCGCGCTCGGCGGGCGCATCTGGCTCGTGGCGTTGCGCGACCTCTTGGTCGTCGCGCTGTTCGTCGTCCTATGCCGGCGCGCGGTTGAAGACGAGGACGCCGTCCTGCTCGAAGACGAGACGCCAGTCCGGGTTCCGTCGTAGCGCGACGAGGGTGAGCGCCATCGGGAGCGGCGCATAGCGGTCGCCGTAGCTCGGCTGCGTCTCGTCGGCGGCGATCCACGTTGCGTCCTGGATGTAGGGGAAGCTGAGAATGCGCCGCCGCGCGGAGAGGTGTGCGCCGAGCGTGTTCGTCGCGCTGACGACCGCCGACTTCGGGATCAGCCGCAACGCCTTCGCCGCGATGCGGTCGTGCTCGGTGACATGAGCCGCCGTTGCCTGGAAATGCGACCCGCCCGGGACGTGGCGCCACCCGGGGATCGGGCCCAGCCGGTAGGCGCCGATCAGGGCCGTCACGACGATCGCGAAAGCGGCGGCCAGGGGCCAGCGGGACAGTCTCTTGGCGCCGAGGACAGCGGCGATCACGAGCGGCGGAATCAGTCCCGCCGTGTAGTGGAAGTGGATCGACGTCTGCGTGGGGGTCGCGGACAGGAGGTTCAGCGCGAGCTCGGGCAGGACCGCGAGCAGGACGAGCGGCGCGAGCAGCGAGAGCCCGGCGAGCGGGAGCAGCAGCTGCAGGACGTAGCGCAGGTCCCGCCCGCTGAAGGCCGCATGCGCGATCCGCGACGGATGCGTGAGGGTCGTCTTGACGATCCCGGCCGCGGAGCCGCCGACTTCGCTGTACCGGCCGTAGAAGTCCGACTCGCCTGCCGTGTGGAAGTGCGGGATGACAACGGCGATTGCGATCACCGACCACGCGAAGCCGAGCGCTGCGATGACCAGGCCTGCGGCTGCGCGCCGCCGCGAGAGTGCGTACCAGACCCCGAAGCCCGCGACGACGAGCCCGATCTCCTCCTTCGACGCCGCGGCGGCGATCGCGCAGACGGCGAAGGGCACGAGCCGGTCGTTGTCCAGGAACCAGAACGCGTACAGCAGCAGCGGTGTCGCCAGCGCGACCGGGTGGAACTCGTTCAGCGTCAGCCACCCGGTCGCCGGGTAGAGCAGGTACGCGAGCGCGAACCCGAGAGCGGCGCGTGGCGAGCCGAGGTGCTTTCGCGCGAGCCAGTAGACGGGCCACGCGCCGGCGGCGATGGCAAGTGCCTGCGAGACCAGCAGCAGATCCGGGCTGGGCCAGATCCACCACAGCGGCCCGAAGACGGCGAGCAGCGGGTCGACGTGGGCAGCGAGACGCGAGATCTGGTCGCCGTGGAGGTTCGTCATCCGCAGCGGGTGGCCGTGCGCCGTCCACCAGACGGCCTGCACCATGTTCCCGAGGTCGAAGCGGCCGTTTGCGAACGCGCGCTGGCGCAGGACCGAGAGCGCCGCGTAACCGGCGCCGTACGCGGCGATCACCGCGACGAGCGTCGCGGTGACGGTTGGCAGCCGTGCTCTCACAGAAGGCCCTCGATCAGCGAGCGCCATCGGGCACCGAGGACGGGCTCGCTCGCCGCACGCTCGTACGCGGCGCGGCCGCCGGCGCCGATCCGCTGCGCAAGGCCGGCGTCGCCGGCGAGGCGCCGGACGGCGCCGGCGAGCGCATCCGCGTCTCCCGGAGGGACGAGCAACGCACTCTCCTCGTGCACGAGCAGCTCGCGGACGGCCGGTGTGTCGGCCGTGATCAGCGGGGCGCCGCACGCGAGTGTCTGGAAGGCCTTGTTCGGGATCACGCGCTGCGTCTTCGCTGTCGTGCCGAAGATCCCCAGCGCGCAGCCGGCGCCGCGGATCTCGGCAGGCAGTCGCTCGTACTCCACCCAGGGCAGGTGCTCGACGTTCGGCGGGCGTTCTGCGAGCCGCGAGTCGAGCTGGCCGCTGCCGACGACGCGGAAGGGGACTTCGGGCGCCGCGCGGGCCGCGGCGAGGATCGTGTCGACGCCCTGCAGCGGGATCAGCTTTCCGACGAACAGCGCGGTGAACGGCTCGCGTGGCTCCCAGCCGGGCGTGAAGAGCCGATCCTCCGCGCCGACGTAGCAGACGGCGATGTCGTCGCGGCCGCGCAGCTCGCCGAGAAAGCGGGCGTGTGTCGCGGTGTCTGCGACGACGAGGTCGGCGGAGCGAAACGCGTACCGGTCGATGCGATCGAGCGCGCGCGCCGGAAGCGAACCGCCGCGGAACCGGCCTCGGTCGCCGACGAGCGTGTCGGCGAGCGACACGAGCGGGTTGAACACCACCGGCCGTCCGCGCGCCGCGCGCCGCGCCGCCGCGAGGTCGAAGTGTCCCGGATAGCCGACGACGATCGCGTCGGCGTCGCCCGGGCGGCGGGTGAACAGCCGAGCCTCCGCCGCCGCCAGCCGCAGCGCCTTGCCCGCTCCGGCCGACCAACCGTGGCGGAGGTCGTCCCAGACCGCGACGTGCTCCTCCTCCACCTCGACGCCTGCGGCCCGCAGGCATGAGATCACCTGCGCGTTGCGCGGGTACGCACGCTCGTACGTTCCGAAGTAGACGAGTTTCAGGACAGGACTTCGTCGACCAGCAGCTCGGCGCGGTCGCGCTCCCCGGCGCGCTCCTCGTGATGGCTCGTGATCATCTCGCTGATCAGGCCGAGCGAGAAGAACTGCATCCCGATCACGACCAGCAGCACGCCCAGCATCAGCAGGGGCCGGTGGCCGATCGCGTTCCCGAGCGCCTTCAGCACGGTCAGGTACACGAGAATCGCTGTCCCGAACGCTCCGAGGATGAGACCGAGGCCGCCGAACAGGTGCAGCGGCCGGTGTCGATAGCGGCCGATGAACGACACCGTCAGCAGGTCGAGGAAGCCCCGGAGATAGCGCTCGACGCCGTAGCGCGAGCGGCCGTGCTCGCGCGGCCTGTGGTTGACGGGCAGCTCCGCGATCCGGAAGCCGCGGTAGTGCGCGAGCACGGGGATGAAGCGGTGCAGCTCTCCGTAGAGGCGCAGGCCGCGGACGACTTCGGCGCGGTACGCCTTGAGGCCGCAGTTCATGTCGTGGAGGTGCACGCCGGAGAACATCCCGGTGACCCGGTTGAAGATCCGCGACAGGATCCGGCGGGAGAGCGGGTCGCGGCGACGCGTCTTCCAGCCGGAGACGAGGTCGAAGCCTTCGTCGAGCTTCGCCAGCAGGCGCGGGATCTCGGCGGGATCGTCTTGGAGGTCGCCGTCGAGGGTGACGACCGTCTCGCCGCATGCCTGGTCGAAGCCGGCTCGCAGCGCCGCCGCCTTCCCGAAGTTCCGCCGAAGGCGGACGACGCGGACGTTCTCGGCGGCGTTGTGCAGACGCGTGAGCGCGGCGAAGGTCCCGTCGGTCGAGCCGTCGTCCACGAAGATCGTCTCCCAATCGGTGTCGAGCGGCTCGAGCGCCGAGCGCAGCTCGTCGTACAGCAGCGCCACGCTGCGCTCCTCGTTGTGCACCGGCACGACGACCGAGATCACGGCTGCGAGGTTACCCTCCGCGGCGAAATGGCAGAGCTGCTGGCGCTCGCAGAGGCGCAGTCACGGGTGCTCGAGCGGGTCCGGCCGCTCGAGGGCGAGTCCGTTCCGGTCGCGCATGCGGCGGGTCGCGTCGTCGCCGAGGATGCGCGCTCGCTCGTCGACCTGCCGCCGTTCCCCAGCTCGGCCATGGACGGTTTCGCACTGCGGGCGGCCGACACCCCCGGACGCCTGCGCGTCGTCGCGCGCATTGCGGCCGGCGTCCCCGCGCCTCGTGCGCTTGCTGCGGGGGAGGCGATGGGGATCGCGACCGGTGGTGTCGTGCCGGAGGGCGCCGACTCCGTCGTCCCGATCGAGTACGTTGTCGAGCGTGACAACGAGGTGGAGGTTGGCGACGCTGTTGGCCACGGTGACAACGTTCGCCCGCGTGCGGGCGATGTTGCGACGGGCGACGTCGTCGTGCAGGGCGGTGCGCGTCTGCATGCCGCGCAGATCGGCGCCCTCGCCGCGGCCGGCGCCGCGGAGGTCGTGTGTGCACGACGCCCGCGTGTCGTGGTCCTCACGACCGGCACCGAGCTGCGGCGGCCCGGCGAGGCACTCGGTCCGGGGGAGGTCTACGAGGCGAACGGCGTGCTGCTTGCGGCCGCGCTCGCCGCCGCCGGAGCGGACATCGAGGTCCTGCCCTCGGTTGCGGACGACGACGCTGCGCTTCGACGGGCGCTCGAGGCCGGGCTGCTGGCGGACGTGCTCGTGACGTCGGGCGGCGTCTCCGTCGGGCCGCACGACCTCGTTCGCGGCTTGCTTCGCGAGCTCGAGGTCGAGGAAGTCTTCTGGGGTGTGGCGGTCAAGCCGGGCAAACCGGTCGCCTTCGCCGTTCGTGAGAGCACGCTCGTGTTCGGCCTGCCGGGGAACCCGGTCTCGTCGCTCGTCGGCTGCGAGCTCTTCGTGCGCCCGGCGGTGCTCGCTCTTCAAGGCGCAGCTGAGCCCGGTCCGGTGTACGGCGAGGGACGGCTTACGCGTGCCGTCGGCCGGAATGCGCACCGCGACGAGTTCCTGCGTGCGCGCGTTCGCGCCTCCGACGACGGCGTCGTCCTCGAGCCCGTCACCGGGCAGGAGTCGCACATGATCGTCCGGGCTGCCGGCGCGGACGCACTCGTGTACGCGCCGCGCGGCGACGGCGAGCTCGCCGCGGGCGAGCGCGTGCGCTACTTGCCGCTCGCCTGAGCGACCTGCGTGGCGTCGTACGGCGCCGCCCCGCGCGGCTCGACGCGCACGAGCCGGGCGTAGGCGATGTAGCGGTGTGAAGCGAAGAAGCGGGGATGGCACGCCTGCAGCTCGAGGAGCTCGTGCCGTGGCGAGCGCAGCACCGAGAGGTCGGTCGCCTTGACGATCCGGTGGTGCGTCACCGAGTAGATGAACGTCGCGTACGGGACCTCGATCGTGATCCGGTCACCCGGCCCCAACCGGTCGATGTGGGAGAACGGAGCGAGATACGTGGTGCGGTGGCCGGCGATGTAGACGAGGCGGTTCTCGCCCGGCATGAACGTCTGCAGGTCGCGCCCCGGCCCCTTCTTGAGCGTGTCGTGATCGGTGCCGTTGACGAGGATCATGTTCACGCCCATGCGCGGCGCCCGGATGCGGCCGATCGCCTCGCCGCGCTTGGAGCCCAGCCGGTAGCGCTTGGCCTCACGGGCGATGTTCCTGCGCTCGGCAGCGACCGACGTCCCGGGCGCGGGCGCGTCGAACGCCTCGACGCGCTTGTCGTACTGCGACGTCAGCTGGTGCTGGCGCCACATCGTGTAGAGCGCCGTGAACGGATCCTGCCAGCGCCAGACGACCCCGGCCCACACGAGCGTGAGCACGCCGAGGACGACGAGGACCGTGCCGAGCAGGCGGACCCAGCGGCGCATCAGCCTTCCAAGGCCTCCGGCAGCTCGTGCGGTGCGGCCCGACGGCGGCGGTTGTGGACGGCGAGGTAGCTGCGCCGGAGGACACGGCGCACCGGCCCGCGCGGCGGCAGGGCATCGGCTTCCGGGTACGGCCCGTAGCGGCGGACCGACAGCGCCGCGAGCTGCGCCGCGCCCGCGAGCCAGACCACGAACAGCGGGATGACGACGAACGGGACGTAGCCGACCGCTCGAAGCTCGGCCAGGTACCAGGGCGCGTCCCAGCCGAGGCCGTACCGGCCGGCGAACTCGCCGAGGAGCAACAGCGGCCCGGCGAAGCCGATCGCGAGAACGCCCAGCCGTGCCGGCGTTGCGAGCCGGCGCATCTGCGGCAGCCAGAGCCATGCGTGCAGCGAGGGCAGGAGGAAGAGCAGCGCGTAGGGATTCGTCGCGACGACCAGCAGGGACAGCGCGCCGAGCGCGAGCAGCGCCGCCGTGTGGCCGGCGAGCTCCTCCTCGACCGTGACCTCGTGTCGCGGCAGCAGGCGCTCACGCGTCACGAACCAGCCGGCGATGGCGAGCAGGGCGAGGACGAAGAGCATTCCCACAGGCCAATTGGTGGCCGCCTCGCTGCGTGGGGAAACGGGCCGGGGGGCGCCGTCGGGCCACGCGCCGAGCAGGCCGAACACCTCGAACAGCACGAGCACCCACGCCCAGAAGCCGAGGCGGCTGCGCAGCGCGCGCAGGGCCGGCGCGATCGGGATGCGCCGACGCCGGCACCGCGCGAACAGGTCGACCGCCGCGACGAGGAAGGGGAGCAGGCACGCGATCAGCACGAGCTCGATCGCCCAGCCGCGGATGAGGCGCGACCCGAGGTAGACGAAGCTCGACGTTCCCTGCGCGAACTCCAGCCCCTCGTCCAGCGTTCCCAGCAGGTCCTGCGCCGACCGGCCGACCTGGTCGAGCCTGTCGACCTGCAGGCGCTGCGGGACGTCGCCGACCGGATCCGGCGGGTTGTCACGACCGGTGGTGACCGTGACGGCGCCGATGCCGTCCGCGACGAACGGCGCCTGCTCGTGGAGCGAGTAGGGAAAGCCGAGGTCGACGAGCTGGCGCAGGATCGAGTCGCGCGCCGGTGCGCGGCCCGTCTGGGCGGCGATCCGTGCGGCCGCGGTCTCGACCAACGTTCCGGACGGGGTGCGCGGAGTGTCGCCGTTGAGCTCGAGGCGGATCGGCCCGGCGCCGCCGACGGAGTCGAGGTCGATGACTGCGCCGACGTCGTGCGCGAGCGGCGAATGGGCGACGAACTCGGCGGCGCCGAGGGCGCCGAACGCGCCGCCGTCGGTCGACACGAAGAGGATCGTGTGGTTGGGGTGCAGGGCGCCAGCGGAGCTGCCCGGCAGGGTGCCGTAGGCGCGGGCGAGCTGGATCAGCATCGCCGTGCCCGATGCGTTGTCGTTCGCGCCCGGCCCGCTGCCGTCGTTGTCGCGGTGGGCCATCACCACGATGGTTCGCGGCGAGCGCCCGATCGCCTCGACGATCACGTTCTGCATCTGGACGCGTCCGTGGCCGGGGATGACGGCGCTGAACCGCTCGGTGCGAGTCGGCAGCCCGTAGGGCGCGAGCTGCTCCTTGAACCACTGCACCGGCCCGAGCGCTCCCGGAAAGCGGTTCGGGTCGTTCGTCGCGAGGTTGGTCGCGAGCTGCTTGGCCGCAGAGCCGTCGAACTCCGGCAGGAACGCACGCGGGAGCGGCGTCGGTCGGGCGACGCTGAAAGCGGCGACGAGCAGCGGCAGTCCGACGAGCAGCCACGTCCCGCGGTAGAGGCGCCCGTTGACCGGCCGCTCCACCGAGCCTGGACGTGCCCGGCGCCGCTCGGTCCGGGGCGGAACGGTGGCCATGCAGGGCTATAGTAGGTCGCGTATCACCTGGCACCAGGACGCCGGCAGGCAACTCCGACAGCCGAGCCGACATGCCCGATTCCTCGACCATCCTCCTCGTCGACGACGAGGACTCCGTCCAGAAGCTGCTCGCCTATCCGCTCGAGCGCGACGGCTTCCGCGTGCTGCAGGCGCGCGACGGCGAGGAGGCGCTGGCGCGCTTCGCGTCGGACGACGTCGACCTCGTCGTCCTCGACCTGATGCTGCCGAAGCTCGACGGCCTCGAGGTCTGCCGGAGGCTGCGCGCGAAGAGCGAGGTGCCGATCATCATGCTCACCGCCCGCGACGACGAGCTCGACAAGGTCGTCGGGCTGGAGCTCGGCGCCGACGACTACATCACGAAGCCGTTCTCGATCCGCGAGTTCCGGAGCAGGGTCAGAGCGCTCCTGCGGCGCGCGTCGGCGACGCGATCGAACGGCGGCTCGCGCGACGTGATCAGCGCGCACGGCCTCGCGATCGACCTCGGCCGCCGCGTCGTCGAGATCGACGGTCGTCCGGTTCAGCTCACATACGTGGAGTTCGAGCTGCTGCGGACGCTCGCGGGCCATCCGGGTCGCGTCTACAGCCGGCGGATGCTGCTCGAGTCCCTGTGGGGGGCCGCCGACTACCGTGAACCGCGGACGATCGATGTGCACGTCCGGCACCTACGGGAGAAGCTCGAGCCGGATCCGGCAGAGCCCGAGTACATCCTCACCGTGCGCGGCGTCGGCTATCGCTTTCGCGACAGGTGAACCCTCTCCGGTCTGTCGGCGGCCGCCTGGCACTCGGGCTTGCGCTCGTCGTCGCGGGCGCGCTGCTGCTCGCCGACCTGATCGTCGTGCCGTCGCTCGAGCGGCACCTGATCGACTCGAAGCTCAGCCAGCTGCGTCACGACACGCCGGCGATCGCGCTGCGCCTCGGCAACAGCCTGGACTACCAGCTCCACGCGGAGATCGTGAAGGCTGCCAGGCAGGCTGACGCACGCGTCATCTACTTCACGCCGCAGGACTTCCGCCGGAAGATCTTCACCGTCTTCGACGATTCGGACCCCGTGACCTCGGCGGACGTCGAGAACGACCCGCTCGTCGTGAAGGCGTTCGACGCCTACCCGAAGTACGTCAGCGGCACCGTCACCTCCGGTGACAGGCGCTACGCCGAGGTGGCCTACCCGCTCCGGAACGGTGCGGTCGTGCTCGTGCGATCGCCCCTGCGCGACACGCTCCAGAGCATCTCGCAGGTGCGCCGGCGCCTCGTGATCGCCGGTTTGATCGCCCTCGCGGCCTCTCTGGCGGTCGGCTACGCGGCCGCGGCGATGTTCGCGCGGCGCATCCGGCGGCTGGAGCGGGCTGCCCACCGGATCGCCGCGGGCGACTTCGGCGAGCCCGTCGTCGATCGCGGCCGGGACGAGCTCGGCCAGCTCGCAGTGGCCTTCGACGACATGCGGCAGCGCCTGGCGCAGCTCGAGCACGCGCGGCGGGAGTTCATCGCCAACGCTTCGCACGAGCTGCGGACGCCGCTCTTCTCCCTCGGTGGCTTCCTCGAGATCATGGACGACGAGGAGCTCGACCCGGCGACGCAGGCCGAGTTCATGGCGACGATGCGCGAGCAGGTCGCGCGACTGACGAAGCTCGCGACCGACCTCCTCGACCTGTCGCGGCTCGACGCCGGCCGAATGACGGTCGAGCGCGAGCACGTCGATCTCGCCGCGCTCGCGGAGGTGCTGGCCGACGAGTTCCGTGGCGTCGCGCTGTCAACCGGACACGAGCTCGCGGTCGAGAAGGCCTCCGAGAGCCGCGCCGTCGGCGACGAGGAACGCGCGCTCCAGATCGGCCGGATCCTCCTCGAGAACGCCATGATCCACACGCCGCCGGGAACGGCGGTCCGGATTGCGGCGACCCAGCAGAACGGCACGGCGCTGCTGACGGTCGAGGACGAGGGTCCCGGGATCCCGGCCGAGCACGCGGGGCAGGTCTTCGAGCGCTTCTACCGGCTCGAGGGCTCCGTCGCGTCCGGGAGCGGGCTGGGTCTTGCGATCGCGCGTGAGCTCGCCGAGCTGATGGGTGGATCCGTCCAGCTCGAGGCAGGGCCGAGCAGCACACGATTCGCGCTCGTTCTCCCGTCCGAGGTGTCTGAAGCGGGCAGCGTCATTTCCCGTGAAAACGCCGATCGTCCGGTCTCACGCCACATCTAGCAGCTTGCGCGCAGGACGTCGTCCTGGCCTCAGTTGCAATTCTGGAGGTGGGCCAGGCCCTCGTCTCGCGCGCGCCTCCGCTCGAGGTGTTCGCGCGTTCTCCCCTAGCGAGGGCCGACCCCCTCTAACGAGACGTCGCGACGACGCCGAAGTTGACGCGTTCTCGCGTTATCCGCTCGAAGAGCCACCGCTACAGTGACTCGGTGCGGGTCGGCCAGCTCGTTGCCCTGACTCTCGTCGCCGCCGTTCTCGGCGGCGGCGCTGCGTTGGCAATCGGAAAGAGCGCGGGCTGGTTCGACGGGAAGAGCCGGACGGTGGTCGTGAACGCGAACAGCGCGACCGTGCCCGCCGCGCTCCCGGCGAACGCGACGTCGAACGTCGCGCCCCTGCCGGGCAAGGGGTTCAGCCCGGAACGGATCTTCCAGCAGCGATCTCCCGGTGTCGTGACGGTCTTCGCCTACTTCGGCGACCCGAGCTCGGCGGCGACGGAGATCTCGCAGGGGTCCGGCTTCGTCATCTCGCCGAAGGGCTACATCCTCACCAACTCGCACGTGATCACGAACGCCGGCGAAGGCGCTGCCGTGAAGCCCGCCTCGCACCTCTACGTCGAGTTCTCCGACGGCGACCGTGCCGAGGCCAAGGTCGTCGGCTGGGACCTCTACGACGACGTCGGGCTGTTGCGCCTCGCGGACAGCAGGCAGAAGCTGACCCCGGTGCCGCTCGGCGAGTCGAAGACGGTCGCAGTCGGCGAGCCCGTGGCTGCGATCGGAAGCCCGCTCGGGAACGAGAACTCGCTCGCGACCGGCGTCGTGTCGGCAGTCCACCGCTCGATCGACGCGATCACCGTCCGCACGTACAAGGTCGTGGACGCGATCCAGACCGACGCGCCGATCACGCACGGGAACTCGGGCGGTCCGCTCCTCGACGCGCGCGGCCGCGTGATCGGGATCAACGCCCAGATTCGCAGCCAGAGCGGCAGCGGCAACGACAGCGGCGTCGGCTTCGCGATCCCGATCGACGCCGCGAAGCGCTCGGTGCAGCAGTTGCTCGAGAAGGGCCACGTGACGTACGCGTACGTCGGGATCGAGACTGACGACATGACGCCGTCGCTCTCGCGCGCGCTGCACTATCCGGTCGCCCGTGGCGCGCTGGTCGTCAACGTCAAGCCCGGAAGCCCGGCCGCACATGCCGGCCTCCACGGCGGCAACAGCGAAGTCGACGTCCTCGGCATCCAAAAGCTCGTCACCGGCGGCGACGTGATCGTCGCGATCAACGGCACACCGGTCGACGGGGCCGACGACGTCGTCCGGATCGTCTCGACCCTGAAGCCGAAGGACGTCGCCGTCTTCACCGTCGTTCGCGACGGTCAGCGGAAGCGCGTGGCGGTCACGCTCGGCGAGCGCCAGCTGCCGACGGGTTAGGCGCTTCGTCGAACGGGCAGAAGCCCTGAGGCGACGCGGGCACGGGCGCTGCTAGGTTTTGGCAGTTTCGAACGGCTTGTGTGGGTAAAACTGACTGAAATGGCGGGGACTTCCACCAACGGCACCGGGGCGACGGTACGCCTGACGATTCCGGCGCGGGCGGAGTACATCACCCTGTGCCGTCTCGCCCTGACCGGGATCGCGCGCGTGCGCGAGCTGTCGGACGAGATCCTGGCCGACCTCAAGCTCGCGCTCACCGAAGCCGCCTCGAACTCGGTGCGGCACGCCTACTCGACCGACGACGAAGCCGGCGTCGTCCAGATCTCCTACGAGCTCCGTCCCGACCGCCTCGTCATCGAGGTAACGGACGAGGGCGAGGGATTCGATCCTGCGGAGGCGGACGGGCCGCCCGAGGAGCTCTCCGAGGGCGGGCTCGGCATCGCGATCATCCGCGCCATCGCCGATGACGTCGTGATCGGGACCCAGCCCGGCGGAAGAGGATCTCGCCTCCGCTTCGAGAAAGAGTTGGGTTAGCGCCTTTCTCGCGGGAGGGTTACATCGCTCTGCGGCGCCGCCAAGTCGGCGCCTTGGCTCCGTAACCGCCTGTAAGCTGCGCGGCCGTTTGTCGTACCCCCGCGACTAGACCATGCTCCAACAAGTCAACGTCGGACACAAGTCGCTCGCCGACTACGCGACGATTGCGACGCGCGGGCTCATGGACGAGATCCGCCGCCTCGCCGAGCCCCTCCAGGGGAAGCGCGTCGTGCATCTCTCCGCGACCGCGTTCGGCGGCGGCGTCGCGGAGATCAACTACACGCTGATCCCGCTGATGCAGGACGCCGGGCTCGACACCGAGTGGCGGATCATCACCGGCGCCGAAGAGTTCTACAACGTCACGAAAACGATCCACAACGCGCTGCAGGGGAACCCGCAGGGGCTCGACGAGGAGCAGCGCGAGATCTTCACGCGCTACCAGGAGCTGAACGCACGCGAGTTCGAGGACGACTACGATTTCGTCGTCGTCCATGACCCGCAGCCCGCCGGGATGATCGATCACTTCCCGGACTCCGACGCGCGCTGGGTCTGGCGCGGACACATCGACTTCTCGTCCCCGAACCGGGACGTCTTCGACTTCGTCCTGCCGTCGATTCGCCGGTACGACGCCGCGATCTTCCACATGCGCGAGTACGTGCCCAAGGCCGAAGGGCTCCCGCCCTGCTACATCTGGCCGCCGGCGATAGACCCCCTCGCCCCGAAGAACATGGCGCTCTCGCCCGAGGACGCCGCGTACATCGTCGACCAGTTCGGAATCGACGTCGAGCGCCCGTTGCTGACGCAGGTGTCGCGGTTCGACCCGTGGAAGGACCCGCTCGGCGTCATCGACGCATACAGGATCGTGAAGCAGCGCTTCCCCGACGTGCAGCTCGCGCTCGTCGGCTCGATGGCGCACGACGACCCCGAAGGCTGGGACTTCTACAACCAGACCGTCGCGTACGCGGCCGGCGACCCCGACATCTACATCCTCTCGAATCTCAACAACGTCGGCTCGGTCGAGGTCAACGCCTTCCAGGTCCACTCCGCCGCCGTGATCCAGAAGTCGATCAAGGAAGGATTCGGGCTGACGGTGACCGAGGCGCTCTGGAAGACGCGACCGACCGTGGCGGGGCGGGTCGGCGGGATCGTGGCGCAGATTCAGGACGGCGACACCGGCTGGCTCGTCGATTCGTCCACCGACTGCGCGGAGGCCTGCATCGACATCTTGCGCGACCCGGCGGAGGCGCGCCAACGGGCTCTCCGCGGGAAGGAATACGTCCGCCGCCACTTCCTGACGCCGCGGCTGCTGCGCGATTGGCTCGTCCTGTTCAACCAGTTGCTCGGCAACGACACCTCCGGCGCCGAAGTCGCTGTCGTTTCGGCGACTGCGTAGCGGATACGGTGGCGCTCGTGCGCCGGAAGCTGATCGTCGTCTCGAACCGCGGTCCCGTGCGCGTCGACCGCGACGGCTCGATGCGTCGCAGCAGCGGAGGCCTCGCAACCGCGCTGCGGAGCCTCCTGCAGCACCAGGACGTGACATGGATCGCGAGCGCGACGACAGAAGCCGAACGCGCGCTCGCGGGCGAGACGCGGCAGCAGGACGACTACCGGTTGCACCTCGTTGCGCACGAAGCGCAGGCGTACGACTGGTACTACAACGTCGTCGCGAACCCGATGCTGTGGTTCATCCAGCATTCGCTCTGGGAGCTCGCATACACGCCGAAGGTCGATGCCGCGTTCCATCTGGCGTGGCGCGACGGCTACGTCGCGGTGAACGAGGGCTTCGCGCGGGCCGTGCTTGCGGAACTCGAGCGCGAGCCTGACGCTGCCGTCTTCTTTCACGACTACCACCTCTACCTCGCCCCGCGGCTCGTGCGCCAGGGTCGGCCCGACGCGCGCCTGATGCACTTCGTCCACGTGCCGTGGCCGCAGCCCGACTACTGGCGCGTGCTGCCGCGGCCGATGCGCTCCGCCATTCACGAGGGACTGATCGCCAACGACGTGATCGGCTTCCACAGTGACCGCTGGCGCAGCAACTTCATCTACAGCGCGCGTGAGCTCCTCGGCGAGGACGCGACGCAGAAGACCGTCACCGCGCCGATCTCCGTCGACCCTGCTGAGTTCGACGAGCTCGCGCAGAGCGCGCCGGTGCTGGCCGCGGAACGCGAGATCGTCGCGCACCGTCCAGAGCGGCTCGTCGTTCGCGTCGACCGAACGGATCCGTCGAAGAACATCGTGCGCGGGTTCCGTGCGTTCGAGCTCTATCTCGACGCGCATCCGGAGATGCACCGACGCGTCGGGATGCTGGCGCTGCTCGATCCGTCGCGGCAGGACATTCCGGAGTACGCCGAGTACCTCGCGGCGATCGAGCGCGAGGCACGGCGCGTGAACGACCGTTTTCAGCAGGACGGCTGGAAGCCGATCGGGCTGCGAATCGAAGACGACTTTCCGCTTTCGGTCGCCGCGTACAAGCAGTTCGACGTCCTGCTCGTCAACGCGATCTTCGACGGCATGAACCTCATCGCGAAGGAAGCGCCGCTCGTCAATACCCGTGACGGAGTTGTTGTCCTATCTGAAAACACAGGCGCTCACGCGGAGCTCGGCCAGTGGGCCCTGACGGTCAACCCGTTCGACGTCGCCGGCCAGGCGGAGGCGATTCATCAGGCCTTGGCGCTCGATCCCGCCGACCGGCAAGCGCGGCTCGACGCGATCCGGACGCACGTGCGGAGGCACGACGTCAACGAGTGGCTCGAGCTGCAGCTCGCCGCGCTCGATCGAGTCGCTGCAACGGCACGGCGCTAACGTTCGCGGGCATGGCGGAGCTCAGCCACCTCGGCGAGGCAGGCGACGTTCGTATGGTCGACGTCGGCGGAAAGCCGCTCTCACGACGGCGCGCCGTTGCGCGGGGGACCGTCGGGATGGCGCCGGAGACGGCTCGCCGTCTCCGTGAGCTGCCCAAGGGTGACGCGCTCGTGACGGCGCAGCTCGCCGGAATCATGGCCGCCAAGCGGGCGAGCGAGCTGATCCCGCTCTGTCACCCGCTGCCGCTGTCGCACATCGAGGTGTCGCTCGAGGTCGGCGACGACGTCGTCGAGATCAGCGCTGCCGTCGAGACGACGGCACAGACGGGTGTCGAGATGGAGGCCCTGACCGCCGTCTCGGTCGCCGCGCTGACGGTGTACGACATGGCGAAGGCAATCGACAAGGAGATGACGATCGGCGACGTGACGCTCGTAGAGAAGACGAAGCAGTGAAGGCGGCGGTCGTGACCGTCTCCGACGGTGTGGCCGCCGGCGAGCGGGAGGACACGAGCGGTGCGCTGCTCGTCCAGCTGCTCGAGTCCGACCGCTATGAGGTCGAGCACCGCGTGGTGCCGGACGAGCGCCCGAAGATCGCCGCGGCGATCCGCGAGCTCGCGCAGACCGCTCGGCTCGTCCTGACCACCGGCGGCACCGGCGTGTCGCCGCGCGACTTCACGCCCGAAGCGACGGAATCCGTCCTCGACCGCGTCGTTCCGGGCATCGCCGAGGCACTGCGTGCGGATGCCGTCGCGAAGACGCCGCACGGCCTGCTCGGCCGCGGCGTCTCGGGCATCCGCGGGCAGACGCTGATCGTCAACCTGCCCGGCTCACCCGGGGGCTGCCGCGACGGCTTCGAGCTGATCAAGCCCGCCCTCTCGCACGCGCTCGAGCTGATCGCCGGCGATCCGACGGAGCACGCCCAGACGTGACGTCGGCCGCCGTCCTCCCGCGCCGGTTCGCATCGCTCGTCAAGATCGAGCACACCGTCTTCGCACTGCCGTTCGCGTACATCGGCGCACTGCTGTGCCGGAACGAGATCCCGTCCGCCCACGACCTCATCTGGATCACGCTCGCGATGGTCGGCGCACGCTCGCTCGCGATGAGCATTAACCGCCTGGTCGACGCGGAGATCGACGCGCGCAACCCACGCACCGCGGCGCGCGAGCTGCCGTCCGGCGTGCTCAGCCGAATGCAGGTCGTCGTCTTCTGCGTGCTGGCGCTCGGCCTGTACCTCGTCGCGTGCTTCCAGCTCGAGCCGATCGTGCGCTGGCTCGCGCCGATCCCGATCATCGGCTTCGTCGTCTACCCGTACCTGAAGCGATTCACCTGGCTGAGCCACCTCTGGCTGGGAGCGGTCGACGGGCTTGCCCCGCTCGGTGCATGGGTCGCGATCACAGGCCGGCTGCCGTGGGAGTCGTGGGCGCTCGGACTCGCGGTCGCCACATGGATCGCGGGGTTCGACCTCTTCTACTCGCTCTTCGACCGTGACATCGATCTCGAGCAGGGCCTCCACTCGGTGTCGGTGCGCTTCGGCGTCGAAGGAGCGTTCCACGGCGCGCGGCTTCTGCACGTCGCGACGGTCGTGCTGCTGGCTGCGGTCGGCGTAGGGCTCCACCTCACCTGGCCGTACTGGCTCGGTGTCATGGCGGTGGCGCTGTTGCTCGCGTACGAGCACTCGCTGATCAGGCCCGGCGACCTCAGCCGCCTCGACGCTGCGTTCTTCAGCGTGAACGGCGTGATCAGCATCGTCTTCTTCGGGTTCGTGCTCGCCGAGGTCGTCGTGTGATCCACGCGCGCGGCGTCGAGAAGCGGTACGGCGACAAGCGCATCCTCCGCGGCGTCGACCTCGACGTCGGGACCGACGACTTCGTGCTGGTGACGGGGCCGAACGGCTCCGGCAAGACGACGCTGCTGCGGCTGTGCGCGGGTCTTGCCGCGCCGACGCGAGGCGAGCTGATCGTGGCGGTGGAACGCGGGCGCCTCGGGTATCTGGCTCACGAGCCGCTCGTGTACCGCGAGCTGACGGCGCTCGAGAACCTCGATCTATACGGCCGGCTGTACCGCGTGCCGGAGCGGCGCGAGCGGAGCGGCATGCTGCTCGAGCGGTTCGGCCTCTGGGATGCGCGCCACGCGCGCGCAGCGTCGTTCTCGCGCGGGATGCTGCAGCGCCTGGCGCTCTGTCGCACCCTTCTGCACGAGCCGAGTCTCCTGCTGCTCGACGAGCCGTACAGCGGCCTCGACGACGAAGGCGTGAACCTCCTCGACCGCGAGCTGGCCGAGCGCGCGGCGCGCGCCACCTTCGTCGTGGCGACGCACGAGCCCGAACGCCTCGAGCCGCTTGCATCCGCACGACTGGCGCTTGCGTGACGTACTTCGCGGACGTCGGCGCGCTTGCGCGCAAGGACCTGCTGCTGGAGCTCCGGGCACGCGACACGCTGCCGGCGATGTTGCTGTTCGTCGTCTCGACCCTCGTCGTGTTCCACTTCGTGCTGCCCGCCGGCTCATCCGACCTCGCAGCGACGGGCCTGCTCTGGGTGGCGCTGCTCTTCACGGCGCTGCTCGGGCTGTCGCGCTCGTTCGCTGCCGAGCGAGAGCAGGGCGTCATCGACGGGCTCGTGCTGGCGCCGAGCGACCGGAGCGCGATCTGGCTCGGGAAGGCGCTCTCGATCCTCGCGTTCCTCGCGCTCGCGGAGCTGATCGCGCTGCCCGCCTACGGCCTCTTCTTCAAGCCCGTCGGCGCCGCCCTGGTCGCCGGCGTCGTCCTGGCCGACGTCGGGATCGCCGCCGTCGGGACGCTCCTGGCCGCCATGGCGACGGCCAGCAGGGCGCGCGAGCTGCTTCTTCCCCTCCTGTTCCTCCCGCTCGCGATCCCGATCGTGATCGGGGGCGTGGGCGCGAGCGTCGCCGGCGATCCGGGCCGCTACCTCGGGTTGCTCGGCCTCTACGACGCGCTCTTTGCGATCATTTGCTGGGCGTCCTTTGAGTACGTGGTCACGGAATAACCGCCTTCCGGCGCTCGCGACGCTCGCCCTGACACTGATGGCGGCGGCGATCGCGCTGATCTTCTTCTACGCGCCTCTCGACCAGGACGGCCTCAACCAGAAGATCTTCTACTTCCACGTGCCGATCGCCTTGACTGCCTACGCGTCGTTCGGGTGGGGTGGCTGGAAGGCGCTGCGCCACCTCTGGAAGCGAGACGAGAACGCCGACCTCGAGAGCTACGTCGCGATCCACCTCGGCGTGATCTTCGGGCTGCTCACGCTCGTGACCGGGTCGATCTGGGCGAAGTATCGCTGGGGCCACTGGTGGGTCTGGAGCGAAGACCAGCTCGTCCTGTTCCTCGTGCTCTTCCTCTTCTACTGCGCCTATTTCATGCTGCGCTACTCGCTCCCGCCGGGGCCGCAGCGGGCGAACATGAGCGCCGTCTACGCGCTGTTCGGTGTCGTGCTGATCCCTGTCAGCATTCTCGCCATCCGGCTGTCGGAACGGTTCATCCACCCGGTCGCGTTCGACCGCGGCGGCCCGAACATGGCCGGCTCGCAGTTCTTGACCTTCTGCGTCTGTGTCGTCGCGTGGTTCGCGGTCGCAGCCACGCTGTACCAGCTCGAGCTTGCGGGGAAGCGGCTCGACATCCGGCTGCGTGAGCTGCGCGAGGCGCTGCAGGAGTGAGCACGGAAGAGAAGTACGTCGCCGCGGTCTATCTCGTCGTGTTCGTGGTACTGCTTGGGTACGTGTTCATCATCGCCCTCAAGCTCCAGCGGCTCGAGCGCGAGCTGACGGAGCTCGTCCAGCTGGCGCGTCGTGGCTGAGCTGCTCTTCTGGCCCGCGCTGCTCGCCTACGGCGAAGCCGCCTTCGCGTACTACGGTGAGGCTCGCCACCCCGGTCGCGCCGGCCGCGCGGCGACGTGGGGCGTGCGCATCGGGTGGCTCGTCCAGACGGCGCTGCTCGGCGTGCAGGCCGCGCGCGCCGACGGGTTCCCGTGGTCGACGTGGGCCGGTTCGCTCAATCTCTTCGTCTGGTTCGTCGTCGGCGCGTACCTGATCTGGGGTTGTCGTCCCCGCTACCGGCTGCTCGGCCTGGCCGTGCTGCCGCTCGCGGTCGTCCTCTTCGCGCTGGCGGGTGCGGGCGGCGGGACGAAGACGACCACTCAGAGTGATTACCCGAACCTCTTTCTCGTGCTGCACGTCGGGCTCGTGCTGGCGGCGTTTGCCGGCTTCACGCTCGCCGCCGGGCTGTCGGCGCTCTACCTCTGGCAGGAGCGCCGGCTGAAGCGCCACGAGCGCACCATCCTCCGCGTCCGCGCGCCGGCGCTGGCGAAGCTCGACGACGTCGCTGCGCGGACGATCACGTTCGCACTGCCGGCGCTGACCCTGGGGATCGTCGTCGGGATCGTCCGGCTGGAGGACCGTGGCGGCGGGTACGACGCGCTCATGGCGGTGACTGCTTTGACCTGGGCCGTGTACGCCGGGTATCTCGCGCTCCGCCACTTCGCAGGCTGGCGCGGGCGCCGCGCGGCCTACCTCGTACTGGCCGGCTTCGTCCTCGTCGTCGTCGTCCGGCTCGCGCTCCCGGTGACGCACTTCGCATGAGCGTCGTCCTCGTCGGCATCTCGCACCACCAGGCTCCCGTCGAGCTTCGCGAGCGCGCTGCCCTCGACGCTGCGCGCGCCGGCGAGCTTGCGCGGACCCTCGCCGGCGAATGCGGCGAGGCCGTCTGCCTGTCGACGTGCAACCGCACCGAGCTCTATCTTGCCGAGGAGTCGGCGGAGGAAGCGGAGCGCAAGGCGGAGGCCGCGCTGCTCGCGCTCGAGGAGGAGCTCGGGCCGTCGCTCTACCGGCTGCGCGACGAAGCCGCGGCCCTGCACCTCTTTCGCGTCGCCGCCGGGCTCGACTCGATGGTGCCGGGCGAGGGCGAGATCCTCGGCCAGGTACGCGCGGCGCACGACGCCGGCGCTACCGGACCGCTTCTCGACCGGCTCTTCCGCGACGCGCTGCACGCCGGGAAGAAGGCGCGCACCGAGACGGCGATCGGCGAGAGCCCCGCATCCGTGTCGTCGGCCGCCGCCGCGCTGGCGGAGCAGGTGTTCGGGGACCTGAGCGGACGCCGGGTGATCGTGATCGGCGCGGGCGAGGCGGGCGAGCTCGCGATCAAGAGCCTGCGCGCGCGCGGCGCAGTGATCGCGTTCGTCGCGAACCGGACGCGCGAGCGCGCCGAAGCGTTGACGCGGCGGTACGGTGGCGACGCGCTTTCGCTCGAAGAGGTTGCCGGCAACCTCGAGCACGTCGATGTCGTGCTGTCGTCGACGGCCGCGTCCGGCTGGACGCTCACGCGTGCCGACGTCGAGCGCACGCTGCATGCGCGCCGGAGGCGGCCGTTGTTCCTGATCGATCTCGCCGTCCCGCGCGACCTCGACGCCGCCATCCACGAGCTCGACGGCTGTTACCTGTACGACATCGACGACCTCGAGGCCGTCGTTGCGGAGACGCTTGCCGGTCGTCGGCGCGAAGCGGAGCGCGCCGAGGCGATCGTCGCCGGCGAAGCCGAGCGTTTCCGCGAGTGGCAGGCGTCGCTCGACGTGGTGCCCGCGATTGCGTCGTTGCGCGCACGGGCGGAGGAGATCCGCGAGGCGGAGCTCGAGCGCGCGAAGCTGAGCGGCGCGGAGCGACGGGCAGCCGAATCGGTGACGGCGGCCGTCCTGAACAAGCTCCTGCACCTGCCCACAATTCGCATGAAGCAGGCGGCCGCGGCAGCAGACGGCGTGATCTATGCTGACGCGGTGCGCCATCTGTTCGGTCTCGAGGACGAGCGCTGAAGACCGCGGGCCTGGTCGGCCGCCCGCTTCCGGTGCAGGTGCCGACGGCATTCGTCCGCATCCGTTGTCGCCGGACGTGCGTGGCCAAGGCGAGGTCGCAGCGCGCATGGTGCCGTGCTGATCCGCGTCGGCTCCCGCGGCAGTAGGCTCGCGCTGACCCAGGCCGAGAGCGCCGCAGCGTGGCTGCGCGCTCCGGGCGTCGAGATTGCGCTCGTCCCGATCACCACCGCGGGCGACCGCGACCGGACGCGTCCGTTCGGGGAGATCGGTGAACGGGGCGTGTTCGTGAAGGAGCTGGAGGAGGCGCTGCTGGACGGTCGCGTCGACGTCGCCGTGCATTCGGCCAAGGACATGACTTCGACGGACACGGACGGGCTCGCCGTCGGCGCGTACCTCGAGCGCGACGATCCGCGCGACGCGCTGTGCGGCGCTGGAGCGATTTGTCCCGGGATGCGGATCGGGACGGCGTCGATCCGGCGGCGAGCGCAGCTCCTGGCGCTCGAGCCGTCGCTGTCGATCGAGCCGCTGCGCGGCAACGTCGACACCCGCCTGCGCAAGCGGCGCGAGCGCGGCCTCGACGCGATCGTCCTCGCCGCTTGCGGGCTCGATCGGCTCGGCCTCGGCAACGAGATCGGCCACCGCTTCGAGCCCCACCGGCTCGTGCCGGAAGCGGGTCAGGGCGCGCTCGCGCTGCAGGTGCGGGCGGGCGAGGAGCACCTCGTGGCTGTCGCCGATCACGAGCCCACGCGCACGCGCGTCGAGGCCGAGCGGGCGTGCGTCGCCGCGATCGGCGGCGGCTGCCTCGCGCCCGTCGCGGCCCATCACGACGGTGAGCGGCTGACTGCGCTCGTCGCGGCGGAAGACGGCAGCTGGATCGAGCGACGCACGGGTGACAATCCGGCGACGCTCGCCGCGGAGCTGCTCGCGTGCCTCCGCTGAAGGCGCTGATCACGCGCCCGCGTGAGCAGGCGCAGGCGCTGGCAGACGCGCTCGAGGCAGAAGGGTTCGAAGCGGTCGTCGAGCCGCTGATCGCAGTCGAACCGCTTTCCGACGATCCGATCGACGTCTCCGGCTACGAGTGGGTGGTCGTGACGAGCTCGAACGGCGCGCGCGAGCTGGCGCGACGGATGACGGCGGCACCGCTGCGGATCGCGGCCGTGGGACCTGGAACCGCGGCTGCGCTCGAGCAGGCCGGCCTCGTGCCGGAGGTCGTCGCGGACGTACACACGCAGGAGGGGCTCGTCGCGGCGATCGGGACGCCGACGGGGCGGGTGCTGTTCGTCGCCGCCGAAGGAGCGCGCCCGTTCCTCCCAGACGCGCTCGAGGCGGACGTCCTGCCGGCGTACCGCACGATCGAGCTGGAGGTCGAGGCTCTGCCGGATGCCGACGTTGCGCTGCTGGCATCGGCCTCTGCCGCACGTGCGTACGCCCGTGCCGGAGGGCGCGGCCCGGCGATCTCGATCGGGCCGCAGACGACGGCCGCTGCGCGGGATGCGGGCATCGACGTCGTAGCCGAGGCGGTCTCGCACGATGTGCGCGGGCTCGTAGACTCCGCCGCGGCATGGCGCGCTTCATCACCTTCCTGACCGACTTCGGGTTGCAGGACGACTTCGTCGGCACATGCCACGGCGTCATGAAGCGGATCGCGCCGGACGCGCAGATCATCGACATCACGCACGGCATCCCGCCGCGCGCCGTCCTGCAGGGCGCGCTGACGCTCGCGAACTCGCTGCCGTTCACGCCGGTCGGCGTGCACCTCGCCGTCGTCGACCCCGGAGTCGGGAGTGCCCGGCGCGCGCTCGCGCTGCGCGACAACGCCGGACGCATCCACGTCGGACCGGACAACGGGCTGCTCCTGCTGGCCGCGGACAAGTTCGGCGGCATCGACGCCGCGCACGAGCTCGCGAATCCCGAGTACGCGCTCCAGTCGGTTTCGCGAACGTTCCACGGCCGCGATCTCTTCTCGCCTGCGGCGGCGCATCTCGCGCTCGGCGTCGAGCTCGCGGAGCTCGGTCCGCCGATCGCGGTCGACGCGCTCGCGCGCCTCGACCTGCCGCAGCCCGAGGTGGGCGCGTCGCGGATCAACTCGACCGTGCTGGCGATCGACCGCTTCGGCAACATCCAGCTGAACCTCGACCGCTCCCACTCCGACGCAGCGGGCATCGTCCCCGGGACGCGGGTCGAGCTGCAGGTGGGGCCGGAGCGGTATTACGCGGTTGCGGCGCGAACGTTTGCAGACGCGCGCCGCGGCGATCTGATCCTCTACGAAGACTCGTATCGCAATCTGTCGGTCGCGATCAACGGCGGCAACGCCGCGGCGATGCTCGGGCTCAGGCCCGGTCGGGACGTACGCATCCACCTCGATCCGTCGTGATCAGCCGCGCCGCGATCGGGCGCAGGTTCTCACGGCTGGCAACGGACGCGGCTGTGCGTAGTCCGACCCTTTGGAGGCTGTTCCGCCCGTTCGTGCGCCGGCAGTTCGACTCGCTCGCGCCGGTCTGGGACTCGATGCGGCTCGACGACACGTTCGCGCCCTACGAAGCCGCGCTCGACGAGCTGCCGGAGCCGCCGGCTCGCATTCTGGACGTCGGCACGGGCACCGGCGCCGGTGCGCTGAGGCTCGCGCAGCGCTTCCCTGCGGCGACGATCGTCGGCGTCGACCTTTCGGACGCAATGCTCGCGCAGGCCCGGCGCAACACGCCGAACGACCTCTCGCTCACGTACGAGCGCGCCGATGCGTCGGCACTTCCCTTTCCGGACGCGTCGTTCGACCTCGTCACGCACGCGAACATGATTCCGTTCTTCGACGAGGTCGCCCGCGTGGTCGCTCCCGGCGGGCACGCGCTGTTCGCGTTCTCGAGCGGCGCGGGGACGCCGATCTACGTTCCGGCGGAGCGGCTGCAAGAGGAGCTCGCCCGCCGTGGATTCACGGACTTTGCGGACGTCCGGACCGCGCGCGGCAACGCACTACTTGCCCGCAAAGCGGATCCCGCTTAAGCTCCC